>CAZXRG010000019.1:0-23760 GCA_964642935.1 uncultured Rhodobacterales bacterium
GAGTTCCAATAGGCGCCGCCCTCGGCACCACAATGGCCCCATTTTCGACCATAACCCACGCCCAGATTGGTCTCGTTGAGCGGGTTGGTTCTGTCGAAATGATAGGATCCCATATTGAGAGACCAATAATCCTCCGCCAACACTGGAGAACTGGTCAAAACCAGCAATGTAATAGCTTGCATTAGCCGCTTCATGGAAATTCAACCCACGCAAAATCCCTTTGATAGATAAGCCTTTAGCAGTCATTGCGGCACCTCCACCAGTAAATTTCCATGCGGATCGCTCAAAGCCTTGTGATCAGGATCGATTACGGTGGTTGTGTCTAATTGTTCAACAATTGCGGGGCCCTCAATGACCGCGTCCATGGGCAAGTGATCGCGCCAATAAATCGGTGTTTCAGCATAACCTGTTTCGAACCAGACAGAGCGAGAACCGGTTTGAGCCTCCTCAATAGTTTTTCGCCGACCTGTTGGATCAATCAGCACCGACAAATCAATCTCCGGCCGCCGTCCGATAATAGATGTATTCACCGAGACAATAGCGGGTCTGATTTCCGGAAGTTCAACCTGAAACCGCTCGAAATAGGCGCTTGAAAACAGTCGATGGAGATCATCACTGGAGGGCGTTCCGGTCTCAAGTGGAACACGCAGAACATGGGTTTGCCCCACAAACTGCATATCGACCGAGAGCACCTCGCGAACCTCATCAACGGCAACGGCTTCCTTTTCAATCAGTCGCCTACCTTGGGATATCTGACGGCCAAAAACGTTGTGCAATTGATCCATATCAACCAAATCGAGAGGCTTGAGAATACTGTTTACAAAGTCATGTCTGAGGTCAGCAACAGAACATCCAAGAGCGTTTGTTATGCCCGGTCGCGCCGGTACAAGCACCTTTGGAATCGACAATTCACGCGCCAAAGCGGTGGCATGCAACGGGCCCGCCCCGCCAAATGCAAAGAGCGCAAAATCCCTCGGATCATGGCCCAAGGAGACCGACACCATGCGAATGGCCCCTGCCATATGTGCGTTGGCCACACGGATCACAGCCGCCGCCGCCTCTTGAGCGGAAAGCCCTAACGGGGCACCAATCTCGCTCAGAAATATCTCTTCAAGCTGCGCCACGGAGACGAGGCTATCAACGGAGTTCAAACGATCCGGATTGAGCCGACCCAACAGCAGGTTCGCATCAGAAATGGTTGGCTTCTCACCACCCCGCCCATAACAAATCGGACCGGGCGTCGCGCCCGCACTTTCCGGCCCCACCTGCAACAATCCAGCGGAGTTGACATGGGCAATGGAACCGCCCCCTGCCCCAACAGTGCGCACATCGACCATAGGAACATGAATGGGCATGGCGTATTCGATCTCGATCTCCGAGGACACGCCCGGCTCCCCATCAAGGATCAAGGAAACATCTGTCGACGTTCCGCCCATATCATATGTGATCAGGTTGGGTTGCTCCGCCTTGCGGCCCGTATAGGCCGCCGCCATTACGCCAGAAGCAGGCCCAGACATGACCGTTTTTGCAGCTTCCTTGGCAACCGCATGTGCCGAGACCATGCCGCCGTTGCCGTTCATCACCAGCAAGTCACGCTGGTAACCCCGATCGGACAATTCGCGGATCAGCCGATCCACATAACGTTGAATGATGGGCTGAACCGAGGCATTCACAGCAGCCGTCACCCCCCGCTCAAACTCCCGACTTTCCGACAAAAGGGCATGTCCCAGAGTGATGTAGGAATTGGGCCAAATCTCCGCGAGTATCTCCCCTGCCCGTGTCTCATGGGACGGATTTGCGTAGGAATGAAGAAAATGCACCACGACGGCTTCGCAGCCTTCAGCAAGCAGAGCTTGGGCCGCTTTTCGCAAAGAGGCCTCATCCAACGGCTCAACAATAGTGCCACTGGCATCCATGCGTTCAGGCACTTCAAAACGTAGGTTACGCGGGATAATCGGGCGAAACTCTCCGGTCATCCCATAGGGCTGCGGCCGTGTTCTACGCCCCAATTCAAGCACATCGCGAAAGCCTCGGGTCGTGATCAACCCCGTCTTGGACAATTGCCGCTCAAGCACCGCATTGGTCGTGGTCGTCGTGCCATGAACAATCAGATCAAGCGCGGCCACATCAACCTTTGCCGCGTCCATGGCGTTTAGAACGCCAAAGGCTTGATTGTCCAAAGTGGTCGGCGTTTTGGCGAGCCGAAGCTGTCCGCTCTGGGAATCCAGAAACACCAAATCTGTGAATGTGCCACCGACATCCACCCCAACAACACGTCCTGCTTGAGAAGACCTATCGGCCACACGATGCCCTTTCGAAATTCATTTGTATACAAATGAAAATGACGCCATGTGGCGCCTGTTGTCAATTTATTTAGAGCACTCCGAAAAAATACGGTTTTAGTTCTCTGATCGGAGATTATCGCGATCCCGCACTTGTCCGTAGGGCTGACCTCGTTCACAAGCGGCTCATGCCAAGTTCAAACACAATGCAAAACGCGCAAGACCTACTCAAGAAGGTCTATGGCTATGATGCGTTTCGCGGCCTGCAAGCGGATGTGATCAAAGCTACTCTTGATGGCTCTGACGGTTTGGCTGTGCTGCCGACCGGTGGCGGGAAATCCCTTTGCTATCAAATTCCGGCCCTTTTGCGGGAGGGCTGCGGGCTGGTTGTCTCCCCGCTCATCGCTTTGATGGCAGATCAGGTTGATGCGCTCAAACAAGTCGGGGTCCGCGCCGAGCGTTTGGATAGCTCCATGACCCCCGATGACCGGGAGGCCGCACTACGCGCGGCTGAGGCGGGAGAGATGGACCTGCTCTATGTTTCACCTGAGGCCATCGGAGCCGGTCTCGCCAATCGGTTGGCCCACATTAAACTCTCCCTGATCGCGATTGATGAGGCCCATTGCGTTAGTCAGTGGGGCCATGATTTCCGCCCTGATTACCGCGCTTTAGGGCGCCTCAAAGCAAGGTTCTCAGAGGTTCCCATGTTGGCCGTGACCGCCACGGCAGACATCAAAACCCGCGACGACATTCTAAAGCAGTTGCAACTAAATGCGCCCGTTGTGAATGTGGCCAGCTTTGATCGGCCCAATCTGACTTTGAGTGCTGAACCTAAACAAGGGGGGCGGTCCCAACGGATCATCTCCTTGATCAAAGCCCGTGCAGGACAGTCGGGCATCGTTTATGCCGCGACCCGAAAAACAACCGAGGAATTGGCAGAAACGCTGACCACCGCAGGCTGTCCGGCGTTGGCGTATCACGCCGGTCTCGACGCTGACCTTAGGGCAGAGCGCCAGCGTCGGTTCCTGCTCGAGGACGGGCTGGTGATGGTCGCCACAGTTGCCTTTGGCATGGGTGTCGACAAGCCGGATGTGCGCTTTGTCATCCACGCGGACCCGCCCAAAACCATGGAGGCCTATTGGCAGGAAGTGGGTCGTGCCGGGCGCGATGGCGACCCTGCTGACGGGATTGCCCTTTATGGTCCGGCGGATATGAGGCGGTCTTTAACTTGGACGAATGAGAGCGACGCGCCTGAGGACATCAAACGCGTCCAAATCGGCAAAACGAGAGCGCTTTTCGCCTTTTTCGACGGAGACGCTTGTCGGCGCGGCGCGGTACGTCAGTATTTTGGCGAAGAGGGCGTCACACCTTGTGGTGTCTGTGACAGTTGCACACGCGAAGGCGGGGAGCGGTTCGATGTCACGCGCTGGGCGCAAATGGCCGTGAGCGCGGTCCTTCGCTGTGGTCAACGCATCGGGCGTGGGCGGTTGATCCAGCATCTCACTGGGGACGCGCGGGACGCGTTTGATCAGGACCTCGCAACCCTTTCGACCTATGCAATCGGCTCTGATCTAAGCAAAGCGGGCTGGAACCGCATGTTTGACGCACTTTTGTTCAACGACATTCTTGGGGAAGCAGGCGACAGAATGCGCCCCATCATTGTGGTCCCTGATGACGAGGTGGCCCGCGCTCTGTTTCGCGGTGAGCGGACGTTAAGTCTTCGCGAAGACCCCGCCTCTGCCCCGCAGCGCACGCGATCAAGCCGCGAGAAAAGTTCTACGCGCACCGATCTTTCAACCGAGGATCAAAAGCTGTTTGATGCCCTGCGCGACTGGCGCACCGCTCTGGCCAAAGAACGCGGAGTGCCGCCATACGTCATCTTCGCCGACAAGGTGCTCGCAGAGATCGCACGTCTTCGCCCTGCAAATCGCAATGCTCTACTGCAAGTCTCAGGCATCGGAGAAAAGAAGGCCGAAAGCTACGCCGGCGACCTAGCCGAGATCATCGAAGCGGTCGAGTAAGCCCGACCACCTCGCGCATTCAGACCGCCCTTCTCAACAACTCATCATGGCGTTTAAGCGCGTCGATGATCTTGGGATAAATGTGTTGATCAGCGTTCTTGCCCAAGAAGAAATCCATATGCGCATAGTCCTGCCAAACGATCCGGTCGTAATAATGCTGCCACTCGCGATTAACCTCCTTGAGCCAATTGAGCGTGCGCAAGGACGTATCGGGCATGAACTCCTGATTGAGTGCGCCTGCCAGAAAGGTGATCGGCATACGTAAGTTCTCGTAATGCTCCAAATAGGTGTTGGCCCCGGTCTCATCTACCGCCATGCCTTGGCGCACAATCTCTGCGATATGCTGGAACGGCCGGGTGGAGACGGCGCCAAACACTGTTTGGATCGCGTTATGGGTCTCCTCGTTGAGCTGTTCATGAGCAAACACGGGGCCATAAATCCCGAAAATCCGATGACAGGTCGGGCTATAACAAGGCGCATCATTGGGGAAAGGCACCTCCCAGGTCAGCATATTGATGATCTGATCCTGCATGTATTTGTCAGGCTCATCCTTATCCTCGACTACCAGCGAATTGGCGTCCACCGTCAGCAATCCGCGAAACAGGTCCGCGACCGCTTTGTTGGGGGCCAATGCATCCGCCATGGGCAATAGGTTTGACGGTAATCCTTCGCGCAACAGCCGCGCCAGATAGGTGTCCGCTTTGAACTTATTGAACCAATTGGTGACCGGATGGAGCGTCAGTTGGGAGGAGACGACCGAGCGTATGCCCTCCATCCCGTTCAAAAGCGCCATGAGATGGGTCATAGAGCCCATGCAATGCACAACCGCCTGCATGTTGGGCACTTCTGCCTCTTTGAGGATGAAATCCACCGCCATAGGCCAATCGGTTTTGGCGACATCATCCAAGGTGAAGGGCTTAAGCGAAGAGTCCAGCATCGGGCTTGAGCGATAATCGAACAGCCACACATCGTATCCAGCCCGACACAGGCAATCGACGAGGTTTTTATCCACCGTTTCCATCGCAAAAGAGGCCGCGCGCGTGGCAAAACCGGGTGCCAATATCACCGTTTTGTCCTTGGCGAACTTGCTTTTGCGCCCGTCATAACGCGTCAGATGCAACCTTCGTTCTCTGGCATTGGGCAGCCAATGGGAGCTTGAGTAAATATCAAGATCACGCAGCTTGGCCCCTTGCAGCTCAGGCAATTGCTTCACCTTGCCATCGTGCTGGGCCACGCCGGGGAAGTTATAAAGATAGGCCAGCATCTCGCCATAAGCGCGGAACACCAGCATCCCGAAGAAGCCTGCAAATTTCATCAGGAAATAAGCGGATATCTGGAAAGTGAGCCCACCGTGTTTAGCGACCGCCAAAATGCCGATCAGCTTTCGCAACAGCTCTTGACGCTTCTTTGGATCGTTTAGATCATGTTTGAGATCACCCCACAATATAGCATCCGTGGCCAAGGTCATCAGGATGTTATTGTCCTCTTGGTCTTCAAAATCCGACGTGACCGTAGAGAGTTGCTTGAGAAGGTCCTGAACCCCCAACGTAATAACTCCAATGGCAAGAAGGGGGCTATCGGGATCAGGACCGTCAAAAACATCCACTGACAGCGTCGTGAGATCCGACCACCAGTTCGAACCGGGTCGGCGCGCGAGGGTCTTCACCCCTTTAAAGTAGTAATCCTTGCCCTTTGATGTCGCCTTACAGCTATAGATCATCTTCCAAGTTTCAACCGCACCTGTGTCCGCGATCAACAGGTTGAACTTGCCGCCTTTTTCGATGATCAGAGGCGCGTCGGAGATAAAGGGACAAGTGATCTGACCCGTTAGATTGGCCTCATGCTCAGCACTTTCCGTGAGCTGCTTGAGGGAATGGGCGACAATGTGGAAATCCGCCACCAGCGTTTGGCCCTTGGCCTCCCCGTATTTGGCCGCGACCTCATAGCGATTGGACAAGGCTTGCGCATGTTCGTGATGGGGTGCGCAAACATATCCGCGCATGGTCTCGCTAAAGGCCAGATCGGGACTGAAATCACCGCAGGTCTCTTCCAGATATTCCGCCGCTTTAACGTACTCACCTTTGGCAATGTAGTTGGTTACGTTCCTTAGGATATCCGCCACAAACTCCATCGCAGGCGCGATATCCGTGGCAAGTTCTGCATCCGTTAGACCAATGTTCAGGCCCATATTGACCAGCTTACCCTTAAAACTCTCCCAGAACTCTGCTTCTTCACCGGCTGGGAAGCGGGACTTGATAGCCTCGATGATCTCGGCACGCACCTCTTCATAGTCTTGGGCTTTGATCTTGGCCTGCCACTCATCGAAAATCGACAGAATATGGCGCAGCTCTCCTTCAACGTCCGCGCCCTCTTTCGGAGCGTCCAGAGCCATTTCGAGTGCCTTGACTTGAATGGCAGTCGTCTCGGTTTTCTTAAACGGCTTTGCGGCAACCAGAAGGTCCATGGCACGTTCGGAAATCGCGGTGATGGTCAAAAGCGGATTAAGCCCTAGCGAGCTTGGAATAACCGCCCCGTCGCACACATAAAGCCCCTCATGAACGTCCTTCCCATTGCCCGTGAAGACACGACACTCGGCATCCACGACACCATCATCCGCGCTCCCCCCCAAACCGCAACCGCCCACAGGGTGAACGGTGACCAGCTTGCGCCCGAAGCGGGGCCGCCAGAGCGGATTAGGTATGTAATTGGCCCAGATACTATCACTGGCGTCCTCCAGAACGTCGTTCACATGCAGATAGTTTTCCTGATCTCCAACACCGGGCCAATTGACGATGATGCAGTCGGTTTCGACGTTCATCTCAAGCTTTCCGTCGCCCTGATCATGGGACATCACCAAGAAGGTCTGGGTTTGGGACGCCGCCCCCTCATAGGCCATCATTGAAAAGTCGGATGTGACGCCGGGATCGGCATTGGCAGCTGCTCCGGTGAACAATTCTCCAATCGCCTGAGCTCCGCGAAGCCGTTGTTCTACATCAGGAAATCGCGTGAAGTCGCCGTTGAGAGCCTGTTGCATGAACAGCCCCATGGGCATGGCCAAAGAGACCGCTCCGGGGGCTACGCCCTCCTCGATCACAAAGCCTTTGGTATAGTCTTTTTCATCCATATCCACACGGATCACTCCGGTGATACAGGGCCCCGGCTGAAAGGGTGGAATGTCAGGACGGTTCGCCCCTGCCCCAATGCCATAGATCGGCAATTGCGGGTCTTTCCCGTTGTTCTCCGTATTGTTCCAAAACGCGTCAAACCCAAAGCCGAGCACGTCTCCATTGCCCGAAAACTCATAGCCCAGACGGTCAGACGTTTTCAGACCGTTCTGCTTAGAGCGCATCAAAATCTCGGTTGACCCCAAAGAGCCTGCCGAGAGAACCACAATATCAGCCGTCAGCGTGTGGCGGTTTTCCTGCCCGCCATGCACATCATCAACGACAACCTGCCAAGGCCCGTTGCCCGGATCGTCCTGCTCGATCAGGTGGACTTTTGTCTCCGTCACGACCAAAGCACCTGCCGCATGGGCGCGGGGAAGATAGTTCATCAGGGTCGTATTTTTGGAGCCATAGTTACAGCCTGAACAGCAATCACCGCACATGTTACAGGCCGGTTGGAACACGCCCGTCGTAGGATCGGTTGTGTCCTCAAAGGTCACATTGATCGGCGGGCGCTCCGCCTCAAGCCCCATGCCTTTGGCCGAAACTTCTAAGGCTTTCAACTTGTTAGGGTGATAGCGACTGGGAAGCGGGGTCGAGCCCAGTTCTTTACGGGCCCGCTCAAAATAGGGTTTCAACGTTTCGGGATCGGCGAACACTTGGGGCCAACGCGCGGTGCGCATGACACGGGGGTCAGGCTCCAAAGCGACATTGGCATTGATCAACGAGGTTCCCCCCAAACCACACCCCACAACCACGGACATATCGTCATTCACGCGAATGTCGAACAGGCCGTTCGCACCTTTGGTCAAAGGCCCCGCTTTGGCCGTGGCGACCTGAACCGCTTTGGCCGCTTTTTGCGGAGTATCTGGATACTCACCGGGCAGCATCTCCTTGCCGCGCTCCAGAACCAGCACGGAGCGACCCGATTGCGCCAAACGCAGAGCACTCACACCGCCTCCATAGCCCGAGCCAATGACAATCGCATCAAAGTGAGTGGCGTCTTGACCCAGAAGAGCGCCTAGATTGGTTGAAATTCGGTCCATCTTAAACATATTCTTCGCCCTTTCTGGGGGCAGCCCGCATGTCTGCGGATGCGGTCGTATGGAGGATCGCCTCTTGGCGTAATCTCATCTCCGCCGCGATGACGCGGGAGGCCTTAGCCCATTGATCTTTATGGGTTTCCACCGCTTTTCGCAGTGCGATTTCCATAGGGTTTCCCGGTTCGAGCGAGTGCACGTAGGGCTCGACGGGGTCCTCGTCCGCAGTGCTGTTAAACACCCGCAGTGCTGCCACATGCATGTCGTCATCAATGAAGATGATCGAAGCGCCCTCTTTGGTGCTGAGAAGCGAGGTATCAAGGATCCATCCGCCCGTATTATAGACCTCTACGGGAGATTTGAAGATGTCCATGGGCGCTTCATTTGGAACGCTTGGCGTCTTTGTATCCACTACGATCTGATCCTCGAAGGGCTTGTGTGTATGGCCAAAAATGAAGGTAGTTTGCGCGGGCTGCTTGTCGCCAAATCGCTCCTGAAGTTGATTGCCAACAGCCCCCGTCAGATAGTCGCGCAGGCCCTGAATGGAGTCAGCACCGAGGTAGTTGGTGTAGCTCAACCGCTCGGTTTGAGAGAACTTGCCAACAGTGCCATCGATGATGCCTTTGGCTATAATTCCAACCGCATCGCGCACCTGATTGGTTTTGGGTAAAGGCAATGCATTCATAAGGTTATCGGCCAAAGTCCGTGCAAACCGGTCTTGCAAACGCCCCTCTTCACTGCCCGTCAAAAGGAACTGATAGACCGAGGCGACGTCCTCGCCTATGGGGCCGTTTTCTCCAATGGTAGACCAGCCAAAATCGATCCAGTTTCCGTTCTCCCGCTCCAACTGCTCAACCGTCAAAGGACCGCATTCGCGCCCATGAAATCCGGCAACGAGAATGGACAGGAGCCTGTAGGTCGCCTCAATGAAATGCCCGTGATGAAAAACGACCGCGCGATCGGTTTTGTCGCTATAACGGCCCATATTGGGATAGTAGACGGGTACAGTGAAAGCCTCGCCCGTGGCGGTGCCCAGAATGTCCTGAATGATCGAGGACTGCAGCTTGTCGTCAGGTTCGGTGAAGGCTGGTGTGACCTGCTCAAACCGGCTCAAAACGCCCTTATCCTTGAGGGATCGACCAAGCTTTTGCCTGTCGCTGGCCGTATCGGAATAGGTCTCTGTCTGGTAGCGTAACGCCGTCCAAAGCGAGTGATCATGGTTGCCTGGAATGAAGAAAACCTGTCGTGAAAGATGCGTCGGCTTGTTCTCCTTACCTCCTCCCAAAAACAGAGATCTTGCAAATGTTTCAAAGACTTGCGCTGATCTGTCAGGTGGAGAAAGCGACAGGTCAAGCACGTCTCCCAACAACACCAAATCAGCCGGTTCATCATACCCTTGACCAAGGTCCTCCAAGGTCGGCCTTAGAGCGGCTGCGAGGGCCTCTGTGGTCGGACTTGGATTGGTACGATCGATCACAAACCTGCCGTTTCTTAACTGGTCAATGTTTGAAATCAGGCTTGTCTCGGCCCCTGCGTGAAGGTCGGACAAGCAGATATATTTGGTACGCGAAATTCCCCCAACTCCCTATGTATTTGCTCAAAATAGCATCGTAAAACAACACATGGAGTGTGTGGCATGATGTCCGTTCAGGCAACAATTAAAATTGTGAAATAGCGAATTTTGTAGGGATGTTGGGTGAGGGAGGTTCGGCTCCGGGCGGAACCTACTGTTAAGACTGGTTAATACCAATCGGAGTACTCTTTAAAAACCTGTGAAACAGATATGATTCATGCGTGACTTGCATATGCACAAGTCGACCAAATTCACGTGGTTAACAAAGCGTTCGGTGAATTGCCTAAAACGGGCCTGAGACGTCAAGCCCTGATCTCCGACTTGACAAGTACGGTCTAAAATTGCGATGGAAGACGCAAGGGGTCACGCGACTGCCCCGTGAGGCGTCAGCCGAAATTTCGCGTCCACAATCACCCAGTTTCAAAAGGGAGAGGACGCCATGCCGTCACCAACACAAATTACACCTGCACAGCTTTTGCGCCGCATTGGCCTACCCGATGCGCCTGCCATCATCGACACTCGAATTGATGAAGACTTTGAGATGGATCCAGGGCTGATCCCCTCAGCCGTCCGACACGCCCATTCAGACATCGAAAGTCTTGCCCCGACGCTCAAGGGACAACAGGTGATCGTGATCTGTCACAAGGGATTTAAAATCTCCCAAGGCTCAGCAGCTATTTTGCGCGATTGCGGGATAGCCGCAGAGACGCTGGAAGGCGGAATGGTCGCTTGGAAGGAGGCCGGTGGACCCATGGTTCCGCTCTCCCAAATTCCGCCGCGAAATGCGCAAGGGCGCACGGTATGGGTTACAAAGCAACGCCCGAAAATTGATCGCATCGCCTGCCCATGGTTGATCCGCCGTTTTGTGGATCCTCGCGCTCAGTTTCTGTTTGTGGAAGCCAGTGAGGTTTTGAATGTGGCCGAGAAGTTCAACGCAACACCGTTTGACGTTGAAGGTGTCTTCTGGAGCCACCGAGGCGAGCGCTGCACCTTTGATGCGATGATAGAGGAATTCCAACTTTCAACGGAACCTTTAGAGCGTTTGGCCACCATCGTGCGCGGGGCGGACACCAACCGCCTTGACCTTGCGCCAGAAGCGGCTGGTTTAATGGCGGCCTCTTTGGGATTGTCACGAATGTATCGCGATGATCTGACACAACTGGAGGCGGGGCTCGCACTTTACGATGCGTTTTATCGCTGGTCCCGAGATGCAACAAAAGAAGGGCATGATTGGCCCGCGGCGGGCACAACATGAGCAACGTTAATCAGGCAGAAGCCACCCGCGTATTTGGAAAAATCGGCGTGATGTCCTTTGGCGGACCCGCGGCTCAAATTGCGTTAATGCACCGCGAGTTGGTGGAGGCACGCGATTGGTTGAGCGAAAAACAATTCCTCAGCGCCATTTCGTTTTGCATGCTCCTACCCGGACCTGAGGCCATGCAATTGGCCACCTATGCGGGCTGGCGGATGAACGGGCTTCGAGGCGGGTTGATCGCGGGGCTTTTGTTCGTCCTGCCGGGCGCTTTTGTGGTGCTTGCCCTTGCACTTCTTTACGCTCTTTTTGGGGAGGTTCCGCTGGTCTCGGCGATCTTTCTGGGCATTAAAGCGGCCGTTCTCATTATTGTGATCGAGGCGCTTTTGAGGGTTTCCAAACGCGCCCTAAAAAGCAGACTGGCTTGGGCTATTGCCGGGCTCGCTTTTCTGGGCATTTTCTTTCTGAACATCTCCTATCCGTTGATCGTATTTCTGGCCGGGCTGATCGGGTTTTATTTCATGCGTGGGGAGGCCGATGAGCGGGCCTTGCACCCCGTGGGCGTCTCCGCAATCGAGACCCTGGGGACGGTTGTCCTTTGGCTGGTCATCTGGTGGCTCCCGCTTTTGGCCATCGGGTTGCTCTCGAACGCACCGATCCTGAGCGATGTCGGATTGTTTTTCTCTAAACTGGCAGTTGTGACCTTCGGCGGCGCCTATGCGGTGCTGGCCTATATGGGACAAGATGTGGTCACCAACTTTGGTTGGCTGAGTGCGGGTGAAATGATGGACGGACTGGGCCTGGCAGAAACTACCCCCGGACCGCTGATCTTGGTGACCGAGTTTGTCGGGTTTCTGGCAGGATATGGTGAGGGCGGTATTTGGTTGGGCCTTTTGGCGGCTTTGGTCACGCTTTGGGTAACCTTTGTGCCCTGTTTCCTTTGGATATTCGCAGGCGCTCCTTACATCGAAGCGATTTCGGCCAACCCTAAACTTTCTGGAGCACTTCAGGCGATCACAGCTGCCGTTGTTGGAGTTATTTTGAACCTATCTATCTGGTTCTCGCTGCATGTGTTTTTTAGCGAGGTCAGTCGAGAGGTTTACGGAATACTCGTGCTTTGGCTTCCGGATTTGGCCAGCTTTGACTGGCGTGTGCCGGTGATTGCAGGGATATGCGGGCTGTTGTTGCTGCGACTTCACTGGGGATTGATCAAGGTGCTCGGCGTGGCGGCCTCATTAGGTGTGGTTTTGAGTTCTATAAGTTAGGGGCATGCGTTGCGGGTGACAGGTAGGATGCATTTAAAATGCATCCTACGAGCGGCGAACTCACATGGCAGCAAGATGCTCCTTCGCCTTCAACCAGTGATTGGCTTGCCACATGGCCCATGCCACCGGAATGGTTGCAAGACCTCCAATGGCAAAAGCCAGCGGCTCGTCCCCAAAATGGGTGAACAATTGCGTATAGGCATGGATGCCAGCAAAGGTCATCGCCGCATTAAACAGCCCGCGCTGATTTTTGTGGGAGGCCCAGATCACGATGGCCCCCAAAGAGACGGCCCACAAGATGGAATAAAGTTCCTTAGAAATCACCAAGGTCGAGGCCGTGAATAGCTCCAAAGCGTCTTGCCATTCTTTATAGCCGTTCCGCGAATGCTCCCCCGGTCCCCAAAGAGATTGGCCAATAACATCGCCCCATAGGGAGCCGACCAAGGCGCATAGGTTGGCGGTCACAAAGGCCAAAACCGCCAAGACCCGCGCATGGCGTGCGATCCGCTCCGGCCAGCGGTTTGCAACCCATATGCAAAGCGCTATCAATCCGCTCATTTGCAAAATTGTAAGCGTGGATTCGTAGGAATAGAACACATAAACCGCCTCGCTGTAAAAAGTACCGGCGTCCAGAAGTTGGGCAAATGGTACAATTGCGAGGGCTGTGATCGTCCGGATATTGGTGATCCAACCCGCCATAATCAGAGCGATAACACAGTAGAGATGGGCAAAGCTTACGATTAAACCAGTTGCCTGACTGTCTTCCAAGAGCAGGTAAATTCCACCCAAGTGAACGGCTCCCCCCATCAATAAAACCGCCCCGCTTACAAACCGAGAGGCCCTCGATCCTTGGGTCAGCGCCCAGATCGAGACGGCCGAGACAAGGGCGCCTCCTACTATCAGTGACTCCGGTCCGATCGATGTGTAGTTTTCCATCATTTCTAGACTGGCCCCACCGATCAGCATGCCCGCGCCCACCAAGAAGGCGGCATTGCCGAACATCCAGAAAACCTCGCTCTTTCGCTTAAGGATTGCATATCCAAGGGCGAGCGAGATTGTGCCGCATAAGGCGACCATCAACGCGTCCGCAAGCCAGAGTATAAGCCCTCCACTGGCTGCCAGAATTCCACCTGCCAGCAAAACATTAATGACCAGTGAGACCATGACCTCACGGGCCCTCGTCTCGATATCTGTGGCTTGCTCTGTGGAGATGATCCCGTCTCTGACAAGCTGGTTTGTATCCGCAACTGCATGCATGACACTCTCCTAAATCTTAGAATTTTTTGGGTTAGCCGGACAAAGGGAACGCCAGAGTTCACTGACGCTCCCTTCCATTTGGTGCGATTAAGCGACCTTTTCGGAGACAAATTCTTCGAGGATCTTCTCGTTCTTTGCCTCTTCCAGACGCTGAAGACGATCTTCGCTCAGACGCTCCTCAAAGCGATATTTAACGAAGTTTACCAAAGAGAGGGTGAGCAGCAGAATGCCGATGCCCCAATATCCTTTCGTGGACAGCGGCACATCCGGAGACATGTAAAGAGACAGAGCGAGCATGGCATAAGCCACCGCAACACCAATTCCGTTAAACCGCATGATAGCTGTGTTATCTGTTTTATGGTTGTTCATTTTCGTATTCCTTTTGGGTTGAATGGGTTTGGTTGATTAAGATTTGGACTTAAGGCGGCTGAGCACGTCAGTGCCCGAAACCTTGTTCGAGGTGCCGTAGCCCGCTTGGGCCATCCGCTCGCCCAGCGTTGTGTGATCAAGACTGTTATCAATCTCGGACATGATCTCGGCCTGTTCGAACGGGTCATCACCGCCGAGAATGTTGGCGATCATATCCTCGGCCTCTCTCACGCTGGACTGACCGGACAAAGTAGAGGTCATGCGCTTTTGCATGGCCTGCTCCGACTTGACCGCTTTGGCCGTAATGGCCCCTTGTTTGAGATCAATTATACGCCGGTTTCCAGTCTCAATGGATTGACGCAGGCGAGTGATCTTTTGATCCAATCGCGCACCGGTATCGGAACGCACGGCCAGCTCGTTTTCCATCTGAGCAACCGCGTTGGCGGCTTCTGTTGCCATAGTTTCATTGCCGTCATCCAAGGCAGCTTGAGCCTTGATCAACATGTCATCAATCCGCGACTGTAGCCCCTGAGCAAGACGCGTCTCGGAGCGCTGGCGTTGAATTAGACTGGCTAAGGTCATTTTGGCGGCGTTGAGGCTGCCCTGCGCTTCGCGAATTTTTTGATCAATAATTTCAATGGAATAGATGTCACGCACCTTTTCCTCAGCACTGGCATTCGCGCCGTTGATCAGAGTTTTTAGAGTACTGAACATGTTTGCTACCTTTCCTGAACGCTGTTCACGAATCAATAGATAGCACATTTTGAACGCCGTTCAATAAAATAATGAACGGCGTTCAATTATTTTCAACAAACCTTCGCACGATAACCTCGATCATCAGCTCCAGAGCCTCGCGGGGCGTCTCGAAAATACTCCCCTTTAACCCGAGTAGAACAATACCGTGCACACTGGAGAAGAGGATTCGTGTCATGATCCTGATTTCATCATCGCTCTTGTCCACAACCACTTGTCGGAGTGGCAATTCGATCAGAGCGAGGACCTTTGCGATCTCATCCCAATACCAGTCGGGAATCGCCTCAGCTCCGGTTTCCTGAACATCGAACAATGTTCGCCAAATCCCGATGTTGTCAGACGCAAAGTCCAGATAGGCGTGTCCCATGACGATCAATTGATCAACAGGCTCATTGGCTGTGCTTTGCTCGACTTGTGAGACGACAAAGCTGCCCAGCTCTTGGAAGGTCTGTAGATTAACAACCATAATTAAGCTGTGGAGGTCGGAAAATAGGTTGTAAATTGCACCAACCGAACATCCGGCCTCACTTGCAAGATCGCGCGCCTTAATGGCCCCGGCACCATTGCTGGCGATTTTGTTATAGGCAATCTTAATGAGTTTGGACCTTAGAGCGTCTCGTTTCGCCTGAACTTTGCCAGCCATTACGGGCACCTTACATTATTGAACGTTGTTCATATTGAATAAAGGTGTTTATAGACGCGGGCAACACCAGTTAACGTCTCTACAGTCAGAAAACCTCCCAAGGCGGACCAGTTCCTTGTCAAGCTTATCATTGCGAGCTTGGGTCCAGGTGATCCCAGGTTCGGACCAAAGGGCATTCACATTCAATTGGTTTGTTTTTCGCTCGGCTTTGACTTCAATGCGACCGACAAAGCGATCTCCTTCAAGAAGCGGGAAGACATAATAGCCCCATTTGCGTTTGGCGGCTGGCACAAACATCTCAACCCGATATTCAAATCCGAAGAGCCGCTCAAGACGGTCGCGGTCACGGATCACTGGATCAAAAGGGTTGAGAATGCGCAGACGAGACGTGGGCGCTTTGAGAGTTTGAAGGCGCGTTTCTATATCCGCAGGAGCAAAGCCACTGGTCCAGGACCGGTCCTTGTTTTGGATCTCGACAGGCACGAGGTCAGCTCGGTTGGACCAATCCTTAACTTCTGCCACATCCGTCGCCTCCCAAAATTTGCGAATTTCAGAAAGCGTGCCAAAGCTCATACGATCAAGGGCGGCATTACACAGCCAATCGACTTCCTGCTCTTTTGGAAGTCGAGGCGGGCGGAACGTCTCAGGGATCACCCGCTCGGTCAGATCATAGAACTTGGTGAAGCCCTCACGGTGGCACGTGGATAATTCACCCGCATACCACATGTAATCCAGAGCAAGCTTATGGGGCGGGCGGGCCCACATCTGCTTTTTTCCTTCAATCTTAGTATCAAACGCATGGGTCGAAAGCGGCCCCTCCTGTTCAATTCGAGCCTTGATTGCCGCGCGGCCTTTGGCGTCTGGCATGGACTTATACCAGCCAGAGCGGTCGATCTTGGCTTTGTAACGTTCCAATTGGCGCTGCCAGACCGGATAGAATTCCATAGGCAAAACGGACGCATCATGGGTGAAATGCTCGAATATGCCTCGCTTTAGCATCAGCGCGTTCAGCATCGGCTCACGATAATTGGCGTTGCGAGACCAGATAATGTGATGATGGGCGCGAGACACCACCTGAATTGTATCAAGCTGAACAAAACCCAGTCGATTGATCAAATGGGCCAGATCGAGCTTGCCCGTGGGGGCTGTTCCAAGACCTTGAGACTGCAACCATAGCCATCGCGCCTGTTGGTTGGTGATCTTTAGTGAAGTCATGGTTGGACGTTCAACGGGTTTCGAATTCTTCGTTGAGACCGCGCACTTTATCGACCAACCCCAACTGCCGCACGCGGCGAAGACGCTCGGCCGCAATGATCAGATCAAGTTCAGCCTCACAGGCATCCAGATCTTCATTGATCAAGACGTAGTCGTATTCTGGCCAATGGGAAATTTCCGAGCGGGCCTGAGACATGCGGCGCTCGACGGTCTCAGCACTGTCTTGTCCGCGTGACTTTAGCCGACGTTCCAACTCCGCAATGGACGGAGGGAGAATGAATACGGAAACCACATGCTCGGCCAGATCGGACACGCGGATTTGTTGACCGCCTTGCCAGTCCACATCAAAAATAACGTCCCGACCGTCCTCCATCGCCTCCACAACGGGTCCACGGGGCGAGCCGTAGGAGTTTTCAAACACTGTTGCGTATTCGAGCATTTCACCTTTTTCGACCATCTGATCAAACTGGGCATGGGTTCTGAAATAATAGTCTGTCCCTTCGACCTCACCCGCACGCGGAGCGCGTGTTGTTGCCGAAACCGAGAATTGAGCCCGCTCATTTTTCGAAATCAACCGCTTGGCCAGCGTCGATTTTCCGGCGCCAGATGGTGAAGAAAGGATTAACAAAAGACCGCGTTGGGACATTAAGACTACTCCAAATTCAGCGCCTGCTCGCGCATCTGGTCGATTAGAACTTTGAGGTCCATACCCAGTTGCGTCAGTTCCGTCGAGCCGGATTTTGAGCAGAGTGTGTTGGCTTCGCGGTTAAACTCCTGCATCAGGAAATCGAGCTTTCGACCAACTGCTCCACCTTTTGCCAGCAAGTCTTTTGCGGCCTCCACATGGGCGCGAAGGCGGTCTATCTCTTCGGTGACATCTGCTTTGACAGCGAGGATAGCCAGTTCCTGTTGGAGCCGCGCGGGATCTGCTTGCTCACTCGCCTCGATGAGAGCGGTGACCTTCTCTTTGAGGATATCGCCAGCGCGGGCTTGCCTTGCCTCAGCGGTGGTGTTGGCCTGATCTATAATTTTGGCAACCTGTCCGATTTGATGCGTGAGGATGCCTTCCAAAGCGGCTCCTTCTGCTTGGCGCATATCGATAAAAAGCTTAAAGACTTCAGGAACTTGCGTTTTTATTTCTGGAGGTATGTCTCCGGAGACCTCCGCACTCACACCTAAGACGCCGGGTATTTGAGCCAGATCAGCTGCGTTCATAGGAGCTAGGTTCAAGCCATCTGCTTGGGCCGCATTTTCGATTTGTGTAAGCGCATTTATGACTGCTGCGAGCCCATCAGGTTGAACCTCTGCAAGCCCTGCACTGCCACGCTCGGTGTGCTTAAGGGAGACGGTTACATTGCCGCGTTTAAGATGTTTTTTCGCCTCAGACCGTAGAAGCGGTTCGAGCGCTTCAAAGCCGTCTGGCAGGCGCACACGAAAGTCGAGCCCCTTCCCGTTTACGCTGCGAATCTCCCAATCCCATCGGGAGGTCCCGAGATCTCCGGAAAGGGAGGCAAATCCCGTCATTGAGTTTAGCATAGGTTCTATCAACTATCTTTTGGGCGCATTCTAAGCGCCTTTTTTTGCTGCCTTATCTTGGCCATTAATCTTAATTGTCATTAACTGCTGCGCTAGAGCAATCAAGATGATACGTTACAAACTAATTTAGTCGAAAGCCACGACAACACTTGTAAAATGTTTTAGCTTAGGGGGTAATGATGGACGGTGGTACCGAGGACAAAGGTCTTAGTGGAGCGTTTAAGAGTAGGTTTGAGAAGATCGGACACAAGATGAGTGACCCAATCCTTGAAAGTCTGAAGACGTATTGGGAAAACCTGCGCGCTGGTCGTGTGGCTCCTTATCGTTCGGAGATCGATCCGCGTGAATTCAAGCATGCGCTTGAGAATATGTTCATTCTAGAGATTGTGGGTGACAAGAATATTCGCGTGCGTCTTGCTGGCATGAAAATGTGCGAGATGATGGGAATGGAAGTGCGAGGCATGAGCCCTCGGGCCTTCATGATGCCTGGCGATCGGTCGAAGTTTGATGAGGCCATTCTTGATGTTGTTGCCAAACCTGCAGTGACAGAATTTGTCATGGAGACAGTGGATTATAATGGCCGCTCTGGAACGGCTTATGTTTTGATGATGCCGCTTCGCTCTGATTTTGGGGAAATCACGCGAATTTTGGGCTGTATCACGGATACAGGTGACAGCTATGAGGCGCCTGTTCGTATGCGGATCACGAGCATGAAGACAGATCTGATCGAGTTTGATGAGGCGGCAGATACGGCGAAGGTTGCCGGATTTGCGGAGCGTCAGCCTCAGTTTATGGATAAGGCGGAGCGCCCTGCTCTGTCTGCCATTACCGGTGGCGCTGAAAAGGCGAGCAAGCCGCGAAAGAAGAACCGTTCGCATCTGCGGGTTGTTGATAAGGACTAAGGTCCGACGTCTGAGAGATCGGGTAGGATGCATTTTAAATGCATCCTACGAGGCTCAGCACAGTTTTGCGCCCAGCGGGACATCTCGTTCCGGTTGCGCCAAAACAATCGCGCCCTTCTCATCTTCAAATCCTAATATCAAAACTTCAGACATGAACTTTCCGATTTGACGCGGCGGGAAGTTGACCACGCCCATGACCTGTCGACCTACCAGTTCTTCGGGCTCATAATGCGCTGTAATTTGCGCCGATGACTTTCGCTCACCAATCTCAGGGCCAAAATCGACCCATAGTTTAATGGCCGGTTTGCGCGCTTCGGGATAGGGCTCGGCCCTGATCACCCGCCCCACGCGGATGTCTACTTTCATGAAGTCGTCGAATGCTATCTCAGCCATATTGCATGCTCATCGTTTCAGGTTCTGTTGGGCAAAGTGATAAAGCGAAAGGTTGGAAATCCATAGCCAATAAAAAACCGCCAGCTCCAAGAGCCAGCGGTTCTCTATTGCGACCGACAGGGAGAGCTCGGTCGTAGTAATGCGTTAAGCTGTTAAGCCGTGAACTTAGCGGCCATTGCCTGTAGTTCTTTCACGCTGTCTTCAACTCGCTTGGATACAACGCTGTAAGCGTCGGAATTTGCTTTTTGGGCTTCTTCTGCCAAAGCGGTCATATTCTTGAGCGCCTTTTCAAAGGCGACTTTTGCAAAGTCAGCCTGCTTTTGAGCCGCGTCAGGAGACATTTTGGTGGCATCAAAGCCTTCCGCATGTTTGCGTGCTTCCGCCATCGTGTCCTCGAACACTTTGACCTGCTTTTCAAAGAGCGCCTTATATCCGTCGGCCGCTTTCTGGTTGGCGGCCACAAGCGCTTCCATGTTTTTCTTTTGCGCTTCCATCAGAGCGGCAGGGTCGACCTGCGGCGTGGAGGCGTTCGGGAAGAACTTGCTCATGTCATAGGATTTGAACAGTTCCTGGAACTGTGCGGGGTTAAAAAAGTCTGACGTATTTACCATTGTGCATCTCCTGCATGGGTTTCATGCATCACATATGGTGCACTGCAACATAAAAGTCAATAGTATTCATGTTGCAGTGCAACAAGGTCAGTCAATTCAGAGCGTTACGCCCTGCCGAATGCCTCCATCAAAGCCACTTCCATGGCAGATGCAGGATCCTCGTCTCCCCAGCAGACCAATTGGAAGGCCGGATAAAATCTTTCGCAAGCGGATACGGCCGATTGCACCATCGTGTCGATTTGGGCGGCAGAGGCCAGAGCGCCACCGGCCAGATTGAGCCCGTAGCGATAGACCATCAGTTTTTGATCCGGCCAAAGCGTGAAGGACCCCGTCCAGCAGCGATCATTGGCCAAATCCAGAGCCTCAAAGAGCGCTGGTTTACGCTCTTGAGGCGGATCCATGTCAAATGTGCAAATCAATCGAAGGGTTTCATCATAGGCGGACCATGCCAGAGACAGCGAATAGGTACGCCACGTCCCTTCAATGGCCATCGCGATTTGCTCGTCGCTGACCCGATCAAAATCCCAAGAGTTGTGGGACGCAATATCTTCGACAATATCGATAGGGTGAATGTCTTCGGAATTAAGAAAATGCTCTGCAGTTGCCATGCCGGAACCTCTACTGCTCGCGCCCATGGAGATTAAATCCTCTAGACGCAGGGTGCCTCTACTACAGGTCGAGGGTCTATCCCTTCTTACCTACAAAATATCGTAGGAGCGTTTGGGGTGACCTGTAAAGAGAAACTTTTGTAAAAGTGAATTCGGACGGAGATTCTGGGCAGATCGAATGCCCCTGAACATAAAAACGGGCCAGCGGAAATATCCCCCAGCCCGACTGCTCAATGGATAGGATTTTTGCCTTAGCTCAAATGGGCAGCGCGAAGCTGGCGCACAAGCTCGTAGATACGTCGCCAATTTGCGGCTTCACCGGGATCTTTCGCGATCCTTGCATTTTTGGCTGCTTCATATTCCGCATAGTTTCCGCGATTGCGGAAAAGCTGGTGTGCGTAGTCGTCAAGTTGGTGTACTGTCATGTCCACCTCCCAAATCGGTTCCGCCCCCGGAAGAATCAAGATTTATCAAATAAATTCAGGCCTGCCAAGCAACCCAAGGTAGATTTGACGTTAGGTAACGACAGTGAGTTGCTGTTATTTAATCAGACAGGCGGGGAAAGTTTCGCGAGCCCCCAGACATGTGGCCGTCCTCTTTGACCTTGCCGTTACACCTAGACTCCAAACCTCTTGGGTGAACCCATCAAAATTATCTAGGCTCGACCCAAGCTGCCAACTTGACTCCCCTCGATTGCAGACCTAAATACCGTCCGTTATCACTCGAACCCATTGAGTGCTAACGACAGATATAAATCCTATTCAGGAACAAGAGGAACTTACGATGAAATTCACACCTCTTCATGACCGCGTTGTTGTTCGTCGCCTTGAGGGCGATGAGAAAACAGCTGGCGGCTTGATTATCCCCGATAGCGCCAAAGAGAAGCCTTCTGAAGGCGAGATCATTGCTGCAGGTGCTGGTGCACGCGACGAAGATGGCGAGCGCATCGCCATGGACGTTAAAGCAGGCGACAAAGTCCTGTTTGGCAAATGGTCCGGCACTGAGATCAAGATCGACGGTGAAGACCTGTTGATCATGAAAGAAAGCGACATTCTGGGCATTCTGGCCTGATCGTTTTTCCCACCTAACATAATTCAAGGAGCTATTTAAAATGGCTGCAAAGGACGTAAAGTTCGACACAGATGCTCGCAATCGCATGCTCAACGGCGTGAACATTCTGGCGGACGCTGTAAAAGTGACGCTTGGCCCAAAGGGTCGTAACGTTGTTATCGACAAGTCTTTCGGTGCCCCGCGCATCACAAAAGACGGTGTGACAGTTGCCAAAGAGATCGAGCTTGAGGACAAGTTCGAGAACATGGGCGCTCAGATGGTTAAGGAAGTTGCTTCCCGCACCAATGACACAGCCGGTGACGGCACAACAACTGCGACTGTTCTGGCTCAGGCGATTGTTCGCGAAGGCCTCAAGTCAGTTGCTGCTGGCATGAACCCGATGGACCTCAAGCGCGGTATCGATCTGGCTGTAACAGCTGCGGTTGGTAGCATTCAGGACGCATCTCGCGAAGTGAAAGACAGCGCTGAAGTTGCTCAGGTTGGTACAATCTCTGCAAACGGCGAGAACGCCATTGGCGACCAGATCGCTGATGCGATGCAGAAAGTTGGCAACGAAGGTGTTATCACTGTTGAGGAAAACAAAGGCCTCGACACTGAGACTGACGTTGTTGAGGGCATGCAGTTTGACCGCGGTTACCTGTCACCTTACTTCGTGACCAACCCGGACAAGATGACTGCTGACCTTGAGGATTGCTTGGTTCTTCTCCACGAGAAGAAGCTTTCGTCCCTCCAGCCAATGGTTCCGCTTCTTGAGACTGTGATCCAGTCCGGCAAGCCTCTTTTGATCATCGCAGAAGACGTAGACGGCGAAGCACTTGCGACCCTCGTGGTTAACAAGCTGCGTGGCGGTCTGAAAATCGCGGCTGTTAAAGCGCCTGGTTTTGGTGATCGTCGTAAAGCCATGCTTCAGGACATCGCTGTTCTCACAGGTGGTCAGATGATTTCTGAAGACCTCGGCATGAAGCTTGAGAACGTCACACTCGACATGCTCGGCACGGCTAAGAAAATCGGCATCACCAAAGACGAGACGACTATCGTTGATGGCGCTGGTGACAAGGCAGAGATCGCCGCTCGTGTTGAGCAGATCCGTGGCCAGATCGAAGAGACATCTTCCGATTACGACCGTGAGAAGCTGCAAGAGCGTCTGGCCAAACTGGCTGGCGGTGTTGCTGTGATCCGCGTCGGTGGTTCCACCGAGATCGAAGTGAAAGAGCGCAAAGACCGCGTTGATGACGCTTTGAACGCGACACGTGCTGCTGTTCAAGAGGGCGTTGTTGTTGGTGGTGGTGTTGCTTTGATCCACGCCGCAAAGGCTCTGGACAAAGTGAAGCCAGCGAACTCCGATCAGGAAGCTGGCATCGCGATTGTTAAGCGTGCGCTTCAGGCTCCACTTCGTCAGATCGCCGAGAACTCCGGTGTTGATGGCGCAGTTGTTGCAGGCAAGATCATGGAGAGCACAGACAGCTCCTTTGGTTTCAATGCTCAAACTGAAGAGTATGGCGACCTGTTCAAAGACGGTGTTCTGGACCCTGCGAAGGTGACACGGACAGCGCTTGAGGACGCGGCATCTGTTGCGGGTCTTCTGATCACGACTGAGGCCATGATCGCTGACAAGCCTGAGAAGCCAGGTGCAGGCGGTGCCGGTGGCGGCATGCCTGACATGGGCGGAATGGGCGGCATGGGCGGCATGATGTAAGAGTTTTCGATCCAAATAAAATCGTGCGCAGCGATGATCCCAACTCTAATGGGTCATCGCTGCTCCGAATGGATCGGAAATCTCGATAGTGATGCGAACGGCTTGCCCG
>CAZXRG010000020.1:0-23396 GCA_964642935.1 uncultured Rhodobacterales bacterium
CTATGGAACATTACATGAACACTCCATATTAATCGTCTGACAAGCCGCAGTTGATAGAGCACAGCCCATGAACGCCAAAACCACTTTCACCTGTGCCTCCTGTGGAGCCTCCCATTCCAAATGGGCGGGACGTTGCGATGCTTGCGGGGAATGGAACTCCATTCAGGAAGAAGCCCCCCTCGCCGCTGGCCCCTCCAAGAAATCCTTGGGCGCATCACGGGGCAAAAAGATCGAACTCACCGATCTGGCCACCAAAGAGGCCCCCCTTGCCCGCGCCCATTTTGGCATCACTGAACTCGACCGCGTTTGCGGCGACGGCCTCGTTCCCGCCTCCGTTACCCTTGTGGGCGGTGATCCGGGCATCGGGAAATCCACGCTACTCCTGCAAGCCGCCGCCGCCTTCGCCTCCAAAGGCCAAAAGGTGATCTATGTCTCCGGCGAGGAAGCCACCACCCAGATCCGCATGCGCGCAGACCGCCTCGGCCTCGCCCAAGCGCCTGTGCAACTGGCCGCAGAGACCAATCTGCGCAACATCCTCACCACCCTAGAGGCCGAAAAACCGACACTGGCCATCATCGACTCCATCCAGACCATGTGGGCCGATCATGTGGAAAGCGCGCCGGGCTCCGTCTCCCAAGTCCGCGCCTGCGCCCATGAACTCACCACATTCGCCAAACGCCACGGCGTCGCTGTGATCCTTGTAGGCCATGTGACCAAAGAGGGCCAAATCGCAGGCCCCCGCGTGGTCGAACATATGGTCGACACCGTCCTCTATTTCGAGGGCGAGCGCGGCCATCAGTTCCGCATCCTTCGCGCCGTCAAAAACCGTTTCGGCCCGGCCGACGAAATCGGCGTGTTCGAGATGACCGGCACGGGCCTGTCGGAAGTCACCAACCCCTCTGCCCTGTTCCTGTCCGAACGCGACAACCCCGCATCCGGCTCCGTGGTTTACGCAGGCATGGAAGGCACACGACCGCTGCTCGTGGAACTCCAAGCCCTGATCGCCCCGTCCCCCCTCTCCAACCCCAGACGCACAGTCGTGGGCTGGGACAGCGGACGACTGTCCATGATCCTCGCCGTTCTGGAATCCCGCGTGGGCATCTCTTTTGCGGGTCTCGACGTTTATCTCAACGTGGCAGGGGGCATGAAAATCTCCGAACCCGCCGCCGATCTGGCCGTGGCTGCCGCCCTCCTTTCGGCGCGCCAAGACACCGCCCTCCCACCGGAAACAGTCGTCTTTGGCGAGATTTCCCTTTCCGGCGCGCTCCGCCCCGCCACACAGACCGAAAACCGCCTCCGCGAGGCCGAAAAGCTCGGATTTCTCAACGCCCACATCCCCGCAAGGCCAAAAAAGGTGGCTTCAAAGCCAAATCTGGCCATAAATCGTCATGAAGACTTGACGGCATTCGTCGGGGAGTGCTTTGGTCCCAGCGTATTCGACTAGGGAAATTCCTGAATATTTCCCCTGTTGATACGCCAAAAGAAGCGATAAACAGCTTCAAGAGTGCGAGCAGAGGGACCAAAATGGAATTAGACGGCTATACAATCGTAGACGGCGTAGCATTGCTCGTCGTTGTTATCTCCGCACTACTCGCGTTTTCCAGAGGTCTCATACGAGAAGTGCTCTCGATACTGGGATGGGTGGTCGCAGCCTTCGCCGCGTTTACCTTCGCCCCACAAGTCAAACCACTGGTAGAAGAAATCCCGATCGTGAGCGATCTGATCGGAGGCTCATGCGAACTGGCCATTCTGGTCGCCTTCGCAGGCGTCTTCGCCATAGCCCTTGTGGTCGTGTCGATCTTCACCCCGCTGTTTTCGGGCATGGTGGCAAATTCCGCACTTGGCCCCATGGATCAAGGCCTGGGCTTCCTCTTTGGCGTCGCACGCGGCGTGGTCCTCATCGCAGTGGCCCTCATCGTCTATGACATCGCCATCGGTGGTGGAGCCGGCTTCCCGCAAGTGGAAGACAGTCAATCCAAAGTGCTTCTGGCCGACTTCAAATCAACCCTTGAAGCCCAGATCCCACAGGACGCTCCGGGCTGGATTGCAGCGCAATACGAGAAGCTCACAGGCGCTTGCTCAGGGTAATAACCCCACACACCAAAAAAGGCGTGCCACATAGGCACGCCCCTTCACATCACATCAGATGAGTGAAATCAGACTTAAACGGACCGCTTCTTGCGTCCGACAAACCCAAGTCCCCCAAACGCCATAAGCAAGGACGCAGCCCCCAAAGGCAGGGGCACAGCCGCAACTGTAGGCGACGCAACCGTGGTCAATGTCGGCGCATAGCTAAACGTCCAATCCCAGTTCTGGTTTCCGATATCGGGAATTAAGCGCACAGACGCTAATGATCCATCAGGCAAGGTGAAATCCCGATACCCCGTAAAAGGACCGCTGGCCCCAGAGCAATCCATATAAGTCTGGAACGTCATTGGCGTATACGGAAGCACCCGCGGATCGCAAGGATCAGGGTTCACATATACCCCTTCAATCGACAATGATGTTGTATCGCTAACGGCACTTCCAAATCCAGATGTGGTCACCGTATCGTTTACGATTTCACCATCAAAATTCGTGAGGTCATAGTTGTAGGAGAACGGATCCACCAATGTGGTGCCCGCATCACCTGTAAAGCCGACATTAAATGACGCAGATTCCAGAAGCTCGAAATCAACATTGGACTGGAAGTCATAAAAGATCTGATTGGCATGAACCGTCGTCTCCGTCGACGTCAGCGAAAAAGCCTGCCCGTCTGAACGGACAATCTCGTCTCTTACAGACGTGTTATATATGCCCGGATTATTGGACGCCACAAACCCGGCACCATCAAGACCGAAGACAGGGTCATAGGCATAATCGCCATATTGCATGACCTCATACCCGTCCTGCACATAAAGACCGACGGCGAGGCTCGGCCAGACAGAATAAACCGAGCTGACCGTCGTGATATCCACGGTCGGATCAACATAAGTTCCAGACGTCCAGTCAAGTTGAACCGTTCCCGCTGCCGCACTTATGGCAGTCGAACTCAGAAACAACAGTGTCGTAATATTTCTCATGTATTTACTCCCCAAAGTAAATTTGTTTCAACAATACCTAAGGTAGAGTAACATTACTGTGTTCGGCAAGGAAAATATTCACCCTTCCCGCAACACCCGCCTTAACATCTTGCCCACGGCCGACTTTGGCACCTCATCAATGAACTCGACCTGCTTGGGCACTTTGTAGGCGGTCATCTCAGCGCGACAATGGGCGATGATATCGGCCTCCGTCACCGAACTCCCCTCAGCCCTAACCGCAAACAGCTTCACAGCCTCGCCGGTTTTCTCGTCAGGCACACCGAGGCACGCGCATTCCACGACCCCCTCACAACGCGAGGCCACCTGCTCCACATCATTGGGATAAACGTTAAAGCCCGACACGATCACCATGTCCTTCTTGCGATCCACAATGCGGTAAAACCCGCCCTCCTCCGCAATGGCAATATCGCCCGTTCGGAAGAAGCCATCATCCGTGAAAGCCTCCTTGGTGGCCTCCGCGCGTTGATAATAGCCTTGGGTCACCTGCGGACCCCGCGCCACCAACTCGCCCCGCTCCCCAAGTGCCACTTCCTCGTCCTGATCATCCAAAAGTTTGATCTCAGTCCCCGGAACCGCGCCCCCGATATGCCCCGTAAACGCCTGAGCACCGCTCAAGGCCAAGGTCAGCACCGGAGAGGTCTCCGACAGCCCATAGCCCTGAATGAGCGGATGCCCCGTCACCCCCTGCCATTTGTCCGAGGTCGCCGCCATCGCCGCCGTCCCCCCGTTGATACAGGCCTTCACCCGCGAGAAATCCGTCTGCGAAAACTCAGGGTGCATCATCAAACCGGCAAACAAAGTGTTCACCCCGGTCATCACCGAAAATCCGGCATCCTTGATGGACCCCACAAAGGCCCCCATATCGCGCGGATTGGTGATCAGCACATTCATCCCACCACAGCCTACAAACATCATGAAATTCACGGTCAAAGCGAAGATGTGATAAAGCGGGATCGCCGTGACAATCACCTCTTCCCCATCCATGAAGATATTCGGATCCTGCTCATAACATTGCGCAATGTTCGAAAGCACATTGTCATGGGTCAACATAGCCCCCTTGGACGGACCGGTCGTGCCACCTGTGTATTGCAAAAGCGCCAAATCCCCCCGATCCATTCCGACCGGAGAAAACGCCATTCCAGCCCCTTGAGCCAGAACATCGGCAAACAACACATGCTCCCCGATCCCCGCATCAGGCGGCGGCGAGGGCACATCCATGCCAGAACCATCCCCCACATGGATCACAATCACCCGCTTCACCGAGGTGTTCGCGCGCACAGACGCAAAAGCCGCCGAGGTGCCAGAGAAGATCAAAAGCGTCTCCACCCCCGCATCATTAAGCTGATGCTCCAACTCAGGGGCGGTATACATGGGGTTCACATTCACCTGCACCGCACCGGTTTTCTGAATGCCCACAGTCGCAATCGGAAACGCCAACAGATTGGGCGTCATCAAAGCCACCCGATCCCCTTTGCCCACACCAACGCTCTGAAGATATGCAGCCAATGCATTCCCTTGGACCACCAACCCTTCAAACGTCAGAGCCATCGGCCCGCATTTAAATCCGGTCCCCGCCCCATAGTGGGCCGCAGAAGTTGTCAGAAACTCATAGATCGACTTAGCACCTTGAGCGCGTTCAATTGGCGTTGCCATGACAACTCCTCCCATTCTTTATTTTTTATGGAAGCAATTTAAACGCGATGACGGCCAGCCTGTCGACAGATTTTCGAAATTCACCCGTTCACAAAGCGTTAATACCGCACGGGGCGTTAACCCCCACCAGACCCCCTTTGGCGTCATATACGTTTCACGCGGAAATCATATGCAAATCATACGCCGATTTTTTCGCAATTTCTGCCCGTTAACCTCCCTTTACGAACAGCGGTTTCGACCCCATATATCTTCTATGATCCGCACGCTGCTCTTCGCCCTCGCCTTTGGCCTTGTGATGTACCATTTCTCCGCATGGCGGATGAAGCGGACATTGGACGGCAATTCGACGCCTCTCAAAGACCCTACAATCAACGCGCTCACGGACAGATTGGCGCGGGAATTGGACATCCCGCAAATCCCGGTTCACGTCTATGAGATTGATATCGTTAATGGATTAGCCGCGCCCGACGGTCGTGTCTTCATCACCCGCGGCTTCCTCAACAAGTATAGATTGGGCGAGGTCACTGCCGCTGAGATCACCTCCGTCATCGCCCATGAGCTCGGCCATGTGGCCCTTGGCCATTCCAAAAAGCGCATGATCGACTTCACAGGCTCCAACGCCATGCGCACGGTTCTGGCGGTGTTTTTCAGCCGCTTCATCCCGTTTGTGGGCGTCTATATCGCCAATTTTGTCACCCAAGTCGTCATGGCCCGCCTCTCACGCGACGCAGAATACGAGGCCGATGCCTATGCCGCTGCCCTACTCACCAAGTCAGGAATAGGCGTTAACCCTCAGATTTCATTGTTTAATAAACTTGATGCCATGGCACCCCAAGGACAACCTTTGGCGTGGCTCATGAGCCATCCCAAAACCCAAGAGCGCATCGCTGCGATTGAAAAACTAGACGCCGGTTGGAGCGCCTAAAGCCTTCCCAAGCCTCGGCATTCCACCGCGTTTCAGCAGTTTTCGAAGCGGCTGTTCCCGCCCCGAAATGGTCTCTGCCTTAAGCCGAACCGTCTCCGCCACCTCTCGCACGACCAATTCATGCTCCGTTAAGAAATCGAGCATAAAACCATCGGGATCGCGTCGCAAAATGCCATGCTCCCCCAGAATACGCGTCGGAAAATCACCTAGGTTATTGGTCACAAGGATCTCCGCCTCACCTGCGATACCAGCAGCCAAAACATGAATGTCGTTTTCATCAGGTAACCAAAGTGAGCCTTCCTTAATCCCCGACACCATCGCTTGTGGAAACTGATCC
Organism: uncultured Rhodobacterales bacterium; assembly: GCA_964642935.1. Classification (GTDB taxonomy): domain Bacteria; phylum Pseudomonadota; class Alphaproteobacteria; order Rhodobacterales; family Rhodobacteraceae; genus CAKZTM01. The sequence goes on from CAZXRG010000020.1 coordinate 5,999, forward strand.
TGCATCACAGCCGCTTCCGTGCGCGCAATCACCTCAGCCCCTTCGCCAAGCCTTTTTGTCGCCCGCACCCACTCCTCGATAATCCGCTCTGACCACAGAGGCTCATAAAGCCCGGCCTGCGCGAACCCCACCAACATCTCCCGCATAACGGTCGGAAAAATAACGCAGGCATCAAGGAGAACCCGCATTAGTCGAGCCTAAAGAACAAGGCCTTCAGATAGCTGGTTTCAGCCAGTTGCAGATGCTCGGGATGATCCGGTCCAGCAGTGCCCGTGTGGATCAATTGACCACGACGCCCAGCCCGTCCGATCCCGCGAATGGAAACCTCACGAAATGCAGCTAAATCAACAGCATGGGAGCAGGAACAGAGCACCAGATACCCTCCAGGTGCCACCAATTTGGCCCCATGAATGGCAACCTTCTCATAGCCACGCCGACCCGCCTCAGCCGCCGCTTTATTGGGCGCAAACGCAGGTGGATCACAGACCACCAAATCAAAGGTTCGCTCGGCTTCCTGCAGCTCACGCATGACCTTCATGGCATCACCCTTCTGGGTGGTAAACCGATCCTCAAAACCGGACGCCTTCGCCCCCGCCTGAGCCAATTCCAAAGCAGGCTCGGACGCATCAATAGCAAGTGCCTCCGTAGCCCCGCCTGCCAATGCCGCAAGTCCAAACCCGCCCACATGGCTAAAGATATCAAGCACAGACCCACCTGAGGCCAAGGAGGCCGCAAACGCGTGATTGTCCCGCTGATCAAAGAAAAGCCCGGTCTTCTGGCCCCCTTCAATATCGGCCATATACGTGGCCCCGTTCATGCTCACAGGGATTGGCCCTTCGGCCGTGCCATGCACAAACCCGGACACATCATCCAACCCGTCCAAAGACCGAGCCCGACCCGACGCGTTCTTATAAGCCGCCTTAGCGCCGGTCATTTCAATGAGAACAGAGGTGATCTGATCGCACATAACTTCCGCCCAAGCCGCATTGGGCTGAAGGACAAGAACGTCACCAAAACGATCAACAATAAGCCCCGGAAGACCATCAGCCTCCGCATGGACCAAGCGATAAAAAGGCTCGGAATAAAGCCGCTCTCGGTGCTCAAAACACCGTAAAAGCCTTGTTTTCAGCCAGTTTTCATCAATTTCGGCCGTCACATCCAGATCAAGGATACGACCGACAATTTTGGATGTTGGATTAAATGCAGCGACCGCAAAGGGGACGCGATTTTCGTCCTGCACCTCGACAATCGTGCCGGGCTTCAGGCTCTTGGTGCGCCGATCGAGCACCACTTCATCTGAGAACACCCAAGGCGCTCCAAATCGGAAGCGCTGCGGGGCTTTTTTAGGGCGAAGCTTTAAGACGGGGCGTGTGTTTTCATGTTCCATGCGCCTCCCTAAAGCCTTTCCAAGGGCAATTGAACCCACAAAACGGGGTATCCAATATCAACCCTGCATCCAGCAGACTTAAGCGAAAGGCTTAAATCTGCTCAGTGCGTGGAATTTCCATAGTGTGCTGAAAACGACCAAAAAAGCTTTTCACAGATACGCGGAAATCAGAAAAGAACTCGCGAATAGCTTCGGCACGCAATTCTTTTGCACATTCCATGTAGATGTGGATGTCTTCAGGCTTATACTCAATACGATCTTCGGTCATGTTTGTTACTCCTCAAACAGTTTCGCGACACCCGCGATACTCATGAGACAAACATAGCCAGACTTTAACTTTTGTGCACCGCACCATTTGGTCTACCCGCTATGCATCAGCGGCATGGCTCAGAATTTCTATAGATATTCCGGTAGGCTACCGTCCATCGCCGCCGTTTTAAGCCAGTCGAACACAAAGGCTGATACGGAGGAAAAACAGATCAAATCAAACTGATCCTCACCGCTCATCCAAAACGCACAGGCCACCTGCCCCAAGCGGGTGCGCCGGATTTGACCCGGCCCAAAGGCAGAGGCCGACAGGTCCACAGGCGCTCCTTTGGCCAAAACCTCCCGCGCACCAGCACCGGTCAAGCGGAACACAGCTCTTGCATCGGACACATTGATCACCAGCGCATGAAACGCAGCTAATCCCGCCTCAAGCTGCCCCGCAATCCGCTCTGCATCCGCCAAAGGCACGACCGCCAACAACTCGTCAGGCGACATCCACGCCAGCATTCCGGTCTGCCCAACGGTAACGCCCCGCACGTTCGGGATCGGCGCCAATTGTGCTTCAACCACCTGCCGGATCCCGCCTTGCGCAAAGTCTCCGCGCAGGGTGATCATGCCAAAGCCCTCAAATCGCTCGACTTTTACAGCCCCTTCAAACAGATCAGACATCTTGGCGCTCCCCTTCTTTATCAAGGAACACAGGGTCCACGACGGTCGCAGCAATGGTTTTCTCGTCCGAAACAGGGAAGCTCAACGTCTCCCCCATACGTTTGGAGCCGCCCTCAATCAGAGCCATTGCGATGGAGCGGTTCAAAGTCGGAGAGAAATAGGTAGAGGTCACATGACCAATCATATTCTCCATCCCATTGGCCAGCTTTTCGCCCTCAACCGCATGCGCCCCATCAGGCAGCACGTCCGCCGGATCAAGCGTGGAGAGCCCGACCAACTGCTTACGATCCTCGCGGATCAAATCGGCCCGCTCTTGTGCACGTTTACCAATGAAGTCCTCTTTCTTCTTGGACACAGCCCAATGGAGGTTCAAATCCTGAGGCGTCACAGTCCCGTCGGTTTCATCCCCGATCATGATGAAGCCCTTCTCTGCCCGCATAACATGGAGCGCCTCTGTGCCGTAGGGCTGAATGCCATGTTCCTCGCCTGCCCCCAGACACATCTCCCAGAATGCCAGACCCTGTTTGGCAGGAACCGCGATCTCATAGGACAGCTCTCCAGAGAAGGAAATCCGCATGACGCGTGCAGGGATACCGGCCAGCTCACCCTCGACACTGCCCATAAAGGACAGCGCATCAGCAGAGACATCCATGCCCCCCAAAGCCTCCAGAACCATTCGTGCTTTGGGGCCAACGACCGCGATCTGCGCATATTGCTCGGTCACATTGGCCGTATAGACCTGCATGTCCCACCATTCGGTCTGGAGCCATTCCTCCATCCAGGCATGCACCCGATCAGACCCGCCAGAGGTCGTGTGACACAGGAAACTATCCTCAGACAGACGCACAACCACGCCGTCATCAAACAGGAAGCCGTTCTCATTACACATCAGCCCGTAACGGCAACGCCCCACTTTCAGAGTGGACATCATATTGGTGTAAAGCAGATCGAGGAACTTGCCCGCATCCGGCCCCTTAACGATGATCTTCCCAAGGGTTGAAGCATCCAAAAGGCCAACATTCTGACGCGTGTTATTGATCTCACGGGTCACCGCATCCTCAACGCTCTCTCCAGTCTTGCAGATCGCATAAGGACGGCGCCAGTCAGAGACAGGCTCCCAATGGGCACCCGCCTTATCAAGCCAGCCATCAATCACCGTCTTGCGGGTCGGCTTGAACAGAGCATCCCGCGCCTCGCCCCCAATAGCCCCCATGGAAATGGGCGTGTAAGGCGGGCGGAAGGTGGTCGTGCCAACCTGAGGGATAGGCGCATTTAGACTATCGGCCAAAATCGCGAGACCATTAATATTAGAGAGTTTCCCCTGATCCGTGGCCATGCCAAGGGTCGTATATCGCTTGGTGTGCTCGACACTTTCATAACCCTCTTGGGCGGCCAATTGCACGTCGGAGACCTTCACATCGTTCTGATAATCCAGAAACGCTTTGCTTTTCAGCTTGGTATCAGCGCCTTGGGGCATGACCCAAACGGGCAACATTCTGGTTTCCGCAGCGGCCACCGTCTCAAGCGCTTCACTTTGATCAATGGGCGTTCCAGAAAGTTCACTCACCGCCTGTCGGCCAGAAAAGATAGCGTCTTCATAAGCCTCTGAACTTTGCAAATAGCCGCTGGCTGTTCCCGCGGTCAGCACAAACCCGGCCCCGTCATGGCCAAGGGGCGGACGGTTGGGATCAGGCACAAACATAGCTGAACGATCATCCCAAGTCAGCTTCCCCCCGCAATGGGACCAAAGATGAACCACAGGCGACCAGCCACCGGACATGGCCACACATTCACACGGGATCTCCTCCAGAACGGAGCCTTCTCCGGCCTGCGCACAGATAGAGACGCTCTCCACCCGTTTGGACCCCTTAACCTTGGCAATGCCAACACCTGTCTCAACCCGAATACCGAGCGCACGGGCCTCAACCGCCAAATCGCCCTCAGCACGCGTGCGCGCGTCCACGATCATCGGCACATCAAGTCCCGCCTCTTTCAGCGCAATGGCTGTGCGGTAGGCATCGTCATTATTGGTCACGACGACAGTGCGATCTCCACAGGACACCCCATAAAGGTTCACATAATCGCGCACAGCCGAGGCCAGCATCACTCCGGGCACATCATTTCCGGCAAACGCCAAGGGGCGTTCAATAGCACCTGTCGCCGTGATGATCCGACCCGCCCGAATGCGCCACAAACGATGGCGCGGACGATTGTCACCGGGGGTATGATCGGCCACCCGCTCATATCCAAGCGCATAGCCGTGATCATAAACGCCAGCGCCCATCATGCGGGTGCGTATCTCGACGTTATCCATCCCGTTGAGCTCGACCCAAGCCGCCGCGACCCATTCCGGTCCCGACTGCGTGCCGATCATCACATCGTCCACTAGCACACGGCCGCCAAGCTGCGGGGTCTGCTCGACCAGAAGAACCTTCAGCCCTGCCCGACCCGCTTCCAAAGCCGCAGCAATGCCTGCCATGCCACCGCCAACGATCAGAACATCGACAAAAGCGTAGAAATACTCGTAGCGATCCGCGTCCTTGACCTTGGGCGCTTTCCCAAGCCCCGCAGATTGACGGATCACCGGCTCAAACAGATGCTTCCAAGCGGCGCGTGGATGGATGAAGGTTTTGTAATAGAAACCGGCAGGAAAGAACCGCGACAAGCCCTTATTGATAGCCCCCACATCAAACTCCAAAGAGGGCCAATGGTTCTGCGAGGTCGCCTGTAGACCGTCAAACATCTCCGTAGTGGTCGCCCTCTGATTAGGCTCAAATCGTTCGTTCTGGCCCAAACCGACCAAAGCATTGGGCTCTTCCGCCCCGCTAGCAACAATCCCGCGAGGGCGATGATATTTGAACGAGCGCCCCACCAAAGTCTTGCCATTGGCCAAAAGGGCGGAGGCAAGCGTGTCGCCCTGATACCCATGAAGCTTCGCGCCGTTCCACGAAAAGGACACGCGCTTGGAGCGATCAATCAGCCGCCCGCCCTGAGCCAGTCGCGTACTCATGTGCCAAACTCCCAATCCGGTCTCTTGGCCTTGATTGCCTCGATGATCTCGGACGGAGGCTCCGAGGTTTGCGCCGTGTAGCTCCCGAACACCTCAAGAGTGACCGTGCAGCGGGCCACATGGAACCACTTTCCGCAGCCATATTGATGCTGCCAGCGCTCAAGATGCACACCGCGCGGGTTTTTACGCTCAAAGAGATAATCGCGGAAATCCTCATCACTTGATCCGGGACCATACCGTTTGAGATGCGCTTCGCCACCGGGGTGAAACTCGGTTTCCTCCCCCACAACTCCACAATAAGGACATCTAAGGGTCAGCATGACAGCCCTCCAATTCTTACAGGAACGCCTGTTGTTAACCCTGATTTCCGGCCCTTAAAGCCCGAAAACACCCCCGAAACTCCACCTAAAGCCCTGACAGAAAACGATAAATGGGTCCATTTACCATAAAGTGTCGACATTATTGAATGAACCGAGCGGCTCGAAGTAGACATGGTTTTGTAACGAGTTTTATGAAAGTTGGAAAATTTCTCATGGACTACCAGATCATAACCGCCCCGAGCCAGATGAGACTGATCGAAGACATTATCTTTGATCTCACAAGCGTTCCGCTCAGCATTGGTGAGCTGGTCACCATGACACTCGCGGTCGTCGCGATCCAACTGATCTACAAATCGCCACTCTTTGCCAACGCATAAGGAATTCAAGGACGCTACAGCCATCAGTGCGCCACCGCCGCTGCGACGCTCTCGTCGATCATGCGGCCCTCTCTGAACCGATCCAAGCTGAACGGATCGGCCATATCAGACGCACCTTTGGCAACCATCTCGGCGGTGGCCCAGCCACTGCCGGGGATGGCCTTAAAGCCTCCGGTTCCCCATCCGCAATTGATAAACATTCCCTGGACAGGTGTTTTCGATATGATGGGGGACCGGTCGCCGGTCATATCCACAATCCCGCCCCATTGCCGCAGCATCTTAAGACGCGAGATCACGGGGAAAGTCTCTATCAAGGCCCGCACTGTCTCCTCGATATGTTGGAAAGAGCCACGTTGGGTGTAATTGTTGAACCCATCCGCACCGCCACCGATGACCATCTCACCTTTGTCAGACTGGCTCATATAGCCATGAACCGTATTGGCCATAACCACGATATCCATGAGCGGCTTAACCGGCTCGGAAACCAACGCTTGAAGGGCCACGGATTCAACGGGCAGTCGGAAGCCAGCCATATCCGCCAAAACGCCGGAAGAGCCTGCCACAACCACGCACAGTTTCTTACAAGAAATAGCGCCCTTGCTGGTTTGAACACCCGTAACAGTGTCGCCATCGCGGTCCACACCCGTGACTTCGCATTGCTGAATAATATCAACGCCCATGTCCGAGGCCGCCCGCGCATAGCCCCAAGCCACCGCATCATGTCGCGCCGTGCCCCCGCGAGCCTGCCAAAGCCCGCCAAGGATCGGATAGCGGGGGCCGTCGATATTAATGATCGGACAATGTCGCTTCACACCCGCCGGATCGACCATCTCGCTTTCAATCCCCGCCAGACGGTTCGCATGGGCCGTGCGCTTCCAGGCCCTTAACTCATGCTCGGTCTGGGCCAGCATCAACACGCCGCGCGGTGAGAACATAATGTTGAAGTTCAACTCTTGGGACAGGTCCTCATAAAGCGCACGCGACTTCTCGAAAATCGCCGCTGAGGCATCCTGAAGATAGTTGGAGCGAATAATCGTCGTATTCCGCCCCGTATTACCGCCCCCAAGCCAGCCTTTTTCCACAACAGCCACGTTGGTAATGCCGAAATTCTTGGCCAGATAATAAGCCGTCGCCAATCCGTGACCGCCAGCACCAACAATCACCACATCATAATGGGCCTTCGGACTAGGACTGGCCCAAGCACGCTCCCAACCCGAATGGTATCGGGCAGCTTCCCTTGCAATGGCAAAAGCCGAATAACGTCTCATAAAAGGCCTCACTCACGGATTCTCAAATCTTCTACCCTAATTCGGTTTGCGGTTGCGACATCAAACGGCATTCAGGTATCCAACAACGACACTATATAGTGTGGCAAAACACAGTCAGGGAAAGGCCAGCCGTGCTCTTTTGGATATTAGCAGTACTTATGACGCTTCTGGCGGCTCTCTATGTCATCTCCCCTATTTTGAGAGGACGTCGTGACACCACCTTAAGTGCCGCCTCTGATCTGGCTGTTTACCGCGATCAATTGCGTGAGTTGGACGCAGATGTGGCCCGTGGCATCTTAAGCGGGGAAGAGGCTGAAAGCAGCCGCACCGAAATCTCTCGCAGATTGCTGGCTGCAGATGCACGCCAATCCGCACAAGCCGCCCCTGCGCCCAAAAACAGCAACCTGATCGCGATTGCCGCTCTCAGCGGGGTTCTGATCGGGGGCGCACTTCTTATCTATAGTCAAATAGGCGCACCGGGCACACCGGACCAACCGCTGGCCGAACGCTTAACGCCCGTCCCTCAAGCCGAGGCAGAGCGCTTGTTTGCTGAAAGCCGCAAAGAGGCACCCCGCGAACTCGATGCCCGCGAGGTGGAATTGCTCGAACAACTGCGCGACGTGCTCAAGGAGCGCCCTGACGATCTGACGGGCCACCAGCTTTTGGTTCAGACATTGAACTCGATCGAGGATTTTGCAGGCGCAAGTGCCGCCCAAGATGACGTCCTGCGCATCCTTGGCGACACTGCGACGTCCGATGATTACGCCTATAAGGCAGAGCTGATGATCTTTGCCGCCGGTGGTTATGTCTCCCCTGAGGCGGAACAGGCGCTATCGGGCTCTTTGCAACGTGACCCCACCAATGCCCGCGCACGCTACTATAGTGGCATCTCCATGGCCCAAATCGGGAAACCGGAACTGGCCATGAATCTATGGGCCAGCCTTCTGTCCGAGGGTGATGCCGACGCCCCTTGGAAGGAGCCTGTGCGCGAACAAATGCGCCAGCTGTCCGCCTCAACAGGTCTTTCTATGCCGCAAGCCAGTTTGTCAGGCCCCACCCAAGGCGACATCAACGCCGCATCAGACATGTCCGATGAAGATCGCCAAAGCATGATCCGGGGCATGGTCGATGGTCTGAGCGACCGACTGGCAACCGAAGGCGGTTCCCCCGCAGAATGGTCCCGCCTGATCACAGCCCTTGGTGTCTTGGGTGACAGGGATCAAGCCCAAGCCATCTATGATGAGGCGCAAAACACATTTGCCCAAAACGACGACGCGCTCTCCATGATAAAAGATGCCGCCACAAAGGCGGGCCTGGAGTGAGCATTCATGAAGACATCATAGACTTCGCCTCCGATCTTGAGTTTGGCGCCCTCATGGGCCTCGATCTTGGCACCAAAACAATCGGGGTCGCGGTCACAGACACCTATAAAACCGTCGCCACCCCTTTAGAGACCGTCAAACGCTCCAAATTCACCAAGGACGCAGAGGCGCTTGAAGCGATCATCAAAGATCGCGCCATCGTCGGGATCGTCTTGGGTCTGCCGCGCAATATGGACGGCTCTGAGGGCCCCCGCGCCCAATCCACCCGCGCTTTCGCCCGCAATCTGGCAAATATCATCAAAGTCCCGATTTCCTTTTGGGATGAGCGCCTCTCTACAGTGGCCGCCGAAAAAGCACTTCTGGAAGCCGACACCTCCCGCAAACGCCGCGCAGAGGTCATCGACCATGTGGCCGCCGCCTACATTCTTCAAGGCGTGCTTGATCGTCTGGCCTATTTGGAGCGCAACCCATGACCCCGCCCGTATGGACCAGAGACGAAATTCAAAGCCCCTGTATCCAGATATGCGTGGTGGACCCGCAAAGCCGTCTTTGCATGGGCTGTTATCGGTCCTTGGATGAAATCAGGGATTGGTCAGGGATGAGCCCTGAAAACCGCCGCCAGCTCATGGAAGAGCTGCCATCTCGCGCAGATCAGGTCAAACCAAAGCGGCGCGGTGGCCGCAATCGGACCAGAAGCTGACACAATTGGTCCCAATTGAGACGAATCCTGCCCAAATCGTCGATTCCCCAACACAATTGACCCCATTTAAGGCGCCTGATTCTGTCCAATTCGACCGAATTTAGCCCAAATGAGGCAACAAATATGCCTTAGAAACAAAATTATTTTCCAAATTGGACAAATCCCCATACAAAACTCGTGATTTTTTCGGCCTTAAAAACAAGGATAATTTTAAATATAGTTTATACAGTTAAGTATAGTGTAATTATTTTTTGCCGTATTTCGCCACATTTTGCGTGACAGCTCGCCCAATTGTGGCTAAAAAATGTCTTGTTAGTTATTCAGTAACCAGTTCCTTGGGGGCAAAAACAATGAACTTCGTATCTTCAATGCCAACTTCGCGTACCGGCTTCGAGCACTTCGTATTCCAAAACTTCGGTACAGACGTTCCAGCAGATGCAGCTATCGCAGCACTCGCATTGGTTGCGATTTCGCTTCTTTTCAAAACTTCTTTGGTCTCCAGCGACATTCGCTAAATAATAACTCCCATCTCTAAAGTGTATTTTTAGACGCATTCTGGACACAATGTGGCAGACTGTGGCAAAGATGGGGTGACAGCGGCCGCAATCGGGCCTAAAACGATAATTGTGTGTTAACGAGTATCTGTGTGAGTGTCGTAAAATGAAATTCTTTCCTGCAATTTTGGTCACCTATGTGCTGGGCATTGTTACAATGCGCCTCAGCGCGACAAGTGACGTATGGACCACGACACAGCTTCTCTGGTTGAATGGCGGAGCAGGCTTCCTAGTTACCTTGCTCCTTGGCTACATCCTGATCAAAGGGGCACAGTCGTTCCCACAAAAAGCACGCGTTTCTGCAGTCGCCACTATGATGATCGTCGCAGCCCTTGGATACAACCAACGCTCTGATATCATGGTGAAATTCTCCGAAGCTATGTATCGCATTGCGCCTACTGCTGCTGTTGCGACGCCAGTTGGCACCGCTGATGTTCCGCGCCACTGGGATGGTCATTTCCGCGCCGCTGCCAATGTAAACGGCCGCACAATTGATATGCTTGTGGACACAGGTGCCTCGCTCGTTCTTCTGACTTATGAGGACGCTCTGCTGGCTGGTGTTGACACAGGTGCTCTGAATTTCAACGTTCCAATCCTGACCGCAAACGGTCGCAGCCATGTGGCCACTTTGGAACTTGCAAAAATCGACATCGACGGCGTCATTGTCGAGGGTGTTGAGGCAGCAGTTGCCGAGCGCGGCCAGCTTCACGCCTCCCTTCTCGGAATGTCCTTCCTAGGAGCCATCGAGGAAGCTGTCATCCGTAAGGACCGTCTCATCCTCAAGAATTAACTTACTTACTACCCTCCAGGTATTTGGGTCGCTTTCGTGGAGTTTTCGACCCAAATAGTAAGACCAGCCTACACAGGCATGGAGCGCCGCTCGGACCCCAACTCCGAGCGGCGCAATTTTTTTCTATACTATCTCTATACTACAGCGTTACTTAGTAGAAAATTCGCGACTTCCCGGATCAAGACACCGTCTGAATATCCGCCATCGCATCCAGAGCAGATCGCAAAACCTCGACACCCGCCCCGTCTTTGTGGGCATTTTCCGAGAGCATCCGACGCCAGCGCCGCGCTCCGGGTAGACCTTGAAACAGGCCGAGCATATGTCGCGTGATCGAATTGAGACGCGTGCCCTTCCCCAACTCATCCTCAATATAGGGGATCATCGCATCAACCGCCTCTGTCGCCGCGCTCAAAGGCGAAGCATCCCCCCAAATCCGCGCGTCCGCCTCCAAGAGGACACTGGCAGGGCTCTGATAAGCACTCCGCCCGATCATCACGCCATCAAGGCCAGCCTCCAGAAACGCTTCCGCCTGATCCAGGGAAGTAATCCCACCATTAATCCCGATCCAAAGCTCGGGGAATTCTTCCTTCATCTTCAAAACCAAAGGATAATCAAGCGGCGGGACGTCCCTATTCTCTTTCGGAGAGAGACCTTGCAGCCAAGCCTTTCGCGCATGGATGGTAAACTGATCCGCGCCCGACTGGCTGACAATCTCCAAAAACCTAGGCAAAACCTCGTGAGGGTCCTGATCATCAATCCCGATCCTACATTTGAGCGTCACATCAACATCAGGTGCGGCCTCTTTCATGGCCACGACACAATCACGGACCAACTCCGGATGCGCCATAAGCACAGCCCCGAATGTGCCCGATTGCACCCGATCCGAAGGGCATCCGCAGTTGAGATTGATCTCGTCATAGCCAAAATCGACGCAAATCTTGGCCGCTTGTGCCAGAAACTCAGGCTCGGACCCGCCCAATTGCACGGCCACAGGATGTTCGGCTGCATGATAGCCCAACAGCCTCTCCCGATCCCCATGCACAATCGCGCGCGCTGTCACCATCTCCGTATAAAGCAGCGTGTTCCGGCTCAACTGGCGATGAAAATACCGACAATGGCGGTCGGTCCAATCCATCATCGGAGCAACCGAGAGCCGGGCATGTGTTTTGAGCGGATATTTTGACATAGGTCTCGCTATCAAATCCCACACCCACCGTCGACGGGGAAGTTCCCCAAAATATCGCCAGCCCGATCACCTGAGAACAATTCAGCTATTCAACCGCCCCCACCTCTAAGCTATACACGCTGCCTGTTCATAGCTGCAACGAGAGAGACCCTATGCCAAACGCTCCAGTTATAATCGCCGGTGGTGGCATTGGCGGGCTTGCGCTTGCCCTCACTCTCCAGCAGATCGGCGTCCCCTTCCTCGTGTTTGAAAGCGTCCGCGAATTGCGCCCCTTGGGCGTTGGCATCAACATCCAGCCCAATGCGGTGCGCGAGCTGTTCGACATGGGGATTACCGAAGATGATCTAAACGAGATCGGCGTTCAAACCAAAGAAATGGCCCTCGTGGGGCGCAACGGAAAAGACATTTACGCAGAGCCGCGTGGCAAGGATGCAGGCTATAACTGGCCGCAATACTCCATGCATCGCGGGAAATTCCACATGATGCTCTATCAAAAACTGCTGGAGCGCGCAGGCGAAGATGTGGTCAAAACAGGTGCCCGTGTCACCGGATATCGCAATGAGCCGACAGGCGGAGTGACCGCAATTGTCGAGATGCGCGACGGTCAGATCATCGAACAAAAGGGATCGCTTTTGGTCGGATCTGACGGGATCCACTCCGCCATTCGCGCCCAGATGCATCCCGATCAGCCCCCCATTCATTGGGGGGGAGCGGTCATGTGGCGCGGCACAACCCGCGCCCCTGTCTTGCGCACCGAGGCGTCGTTTCTAGGCCTCGGCACACAAGATCAGCGCATGGTCATCTATCCGATTTCGCCCGCAGATGCTGACGGCATAGCTTCGGTGAACTGGATTGCGGAGGTCACCTTCGAAAATCATGACGACAAGCCAACTGGTTGGTTTAATCCGGCCGAATTAGAGGATTTCAGCCATTATTTTGACGGCTGGTCCTTTGATTGGCTCGATGTGCCTGAATTGTTGAAAAACGCGGAAGCGATCTTTGAGAACCCGATGATTGACCGCGATCCGATCCCCACATGGCAGGACGACAACGTCGTGCTCTTGGGCGATGCGGCGCACGCCATGTATCCAACAGGCTCTAATGGGGCCAGTCAGGCGATCATGGACGCACGCATATTAGGCGCAAAAATGATCGAACAAGGCGCCAACCCGTCTGCCTTGGCCGCCTACAACGACCAACTTTGCGGCCCTATCTCCGAGCTGATCCTGCGAAATCGCGGCGCGGGCCCGTTCGGCTTGCTCAACATCGTGGACGAGCGTTGTGGCGGCGAGTTCGAGACGATCGACGACGTGATTTCTTTGGAGGAACGCACCGAGTTCATGGCCAACTACAAGGCCGCTGCCGGATTTGCCATTGAAGCGCTCAACAAGGCCGCCCCGACGATTGAGGCGGGTGCGAAGGTGCGGACCTAATCAAGTCCGAAGACGCCTAAGCCCCGTAAATCACCGGAAACCAATCCGCCCGCAACCGATCCCCGGCCTTCATCTCATGGCCCGGAAACGGCGGCGACGTGCGCCCGGGGCGCTCCACATACCGCGCATCATCCCCCACAAGGCGCAAGGAAAAGGCACGGCGACGTTGCGCGGTCGTATTCCCCCGAGCGCCATGTAAGGTCTTGAAATTAAACGCAACCGCGTCACCGGGCTCCATCTCCCACTCCAACACATCCATGGCCTCTGCATCCGGATCGGGCACCGGAATATAGGCCTCCTCATCGGGGTAGAACTTATCCTCATTCAGCCAGCGCGTCGGAAGCACCGGCTTGGGCCAAAGATGCGATCCTTTCACACATCGAAGCGACGCCTCCTTCACCGGATCAAGAGGCACCCAGAAGCTGACCGTTTGCTGCCCGTCCACAAAATAATAAGGCGCATCCTGATGCCAAGGCGTGGCTTTGGATGTTCCGGGCTCCTTCACCAAGACATGATCATGGAACATTTGAACGCGATCAGAGCCCATCAATTGGGCTGCAACCGCGCTCACAGCTGGCGCTTTAATGGCAGTCTCAAAAGCAGCAATGCGCGTCCAATTGCAATAATCATCAAAGAACCGCCCCGTCTGGCCCTCCTTGAGATTTTCAGCCGCATAAGGCCCGGGCGTCTCCATATTCTGAGCAACCCCGTCCCGCAAAAGATCAACCTGATCGGCGAACAAGCCTTTGACCAGCACCGCGCCATCGCGGGCATAAGCATCGACAAGGGATTGAGAAATACGCATAGGGCCTCCGTTTATCCGAATATGTGGCCGCTTCGATTGCTTGGGTCAATGTCCGAATTCGCCCCTCAAATGTCCGAAATAGGCAGGACAAATCCCGCGTTCCGGTCCATTCTTGAAAAAAACCAAGGCTGTCGTGATGAAATATTCCGGATTTCGCGTGATCAAAGAGGCCCTGACGGGTCACAAAGGCTGGAAGATGGCCTGGCGCAACCCTGAGCCCAAACCCTCCTATGATGTTGTGATCATTGGTGGAGGCGGTCACGGTCTGGCCACGGCCCATTACATCTCCAAGGTTTACGGCATCAAGAATGTCGCCGTGCTTGAAAAAGGCTGGATTGGCGGCGGGAATGTGGGGCGGAACACGACCATCATCCGCTCGAATTACCTGCTGGACGGGAACGAGCCGTTTTACGAAATGTCTCTCAAGCTCTGGGAGGGTCTGGAGCAGGATTTCAACTATAATGCCATGGTCTCCCAGCGGGGCATCGTCAATCTGATCCACACAGACGCCCAGCGCGACGCGTTTGTGCGACGTGGAAATGCCATGCGCTTGAACGGGGCGGATTCAGTCCTGCTCGATCAAGATGGCATCCGCGAGCTGTGCCCTTTCCTCGATTTCGACAACGCCCGCTTCCCCATCAAAGGCGGTTTGGCCCAACCGCGCGGCGGCACAGTGCGCCATGATGCGGTCGCTTGGGGATATGCGCGGGGTGCGGACAGTCGCGGCGTTGATATCATCCAAAATTGCGAGGTCACCGGATTTCGGATCGAGAACGGCAAATGCCTCGGCGTTGAAACCTCAAGAGGCTTCATCGGAGCAAATAAAGTCGGCTGCGCAGTCGCAGGCTCCTCCTCTCGCCTCATGGCCCATGCAGACATGCGCCTGCCCATGGAAAGCCACGTTCTGCAAGCCTTCGTCTCCGAGGGTCTAAAGCCGGTCCTCCCGGGCGTCATCACTTTCGGAGCAGGTCATTTCTACGTCTCCCAGTCGGACAAAGGCGGTCTGGTCTTCGGAGGCGATATCGACGGCTACAACTCCTACGCCCAGCGTGGGAATATGCCGGTGGTCGAGGATGTCTGTGAAGGCGGCATGGCCATCATGCCCATGATCGGTCGCGCCCGCCTCCTTCGCATGTGGGGCGGGATTATGGATATGTCCATGGACGGCTCCCCGATCATCGATAAAACCCATATCGAGGGCCTCTATTTCAATGGTGGCTGGTGTTACGGCGGCTTCAAAGCGACCCCTGCCTCAGGCTATTGCTTTGCGCATTTACTGGCCAAAGACGAGCCTCATCCCAAGGCCACCAAGCTACGGTTTGATCGCTTCGAGAAGGGTCTGATGATCGACGAAAAAGGGGTGGGCGCACAGCCCAACCTACACTGAGGTCGGGCTATGCAATTGATATTACGCGCTTTTACGTCCGAACTTGAAGCCAAGCAGCCCCAATGCGCTCAACAGCATGATCGCAGGCGCTGGCAGAGGCACAGCTGGCGGCACACCTACATCCGAGGCTTTCGGAACAGCAATTCCACCAAGAGTAATCGAAAAGACATTGTCAGCACTCGACCCAGTGTCGTCAATCGCACCAAGCGGCAGAATCTCTCCAAAAATGGTCATTCTACCGGAGAAATCATATTGGGTCGCATCCGTGACGATCGCAGGAAAATAGCTGGTTTGCTGACGCCCAGGCGGAGTAATCGAATCCACGAAGAGCCGGTCATCATAGCGAAATGTCATGATATCCCCGGTATTGGAACGCGACACCGACGTGAAGCCTTTGTCGCCAAGACCATCAAGCCTGTAATCAACATCAACCGCCGCGTCTCCGTACCCTACCAACCTGAAACCAAGGATCGAGAGCGTGCCCCCGTCTATATTGAACGTGTCCCGGATGCGGGTCATGAAGACCATATTTCCATCGGAGTTTTGAATAACCCGGTTCTGAACCTTCCCGCCCACGATGCTAAACTGTGTAGCCGGTGTCGGGTTGTGCTTGAAATCAATCAGATTGTCCGTGAGTACGGGGCCAGCCAAATAGGGCCGATCTACGGGATCCTGGGCATTGTTGTCCAAGGTCACACCGTTCGTGAAAACCACACCGCCGGGATCAAGCGTCACTGCTTGCGCGCCAAACGCAATAAAGCTCGCGGCAATTGTCGCGCCTATCGTCTTGAAAATTGTCATCTTCCTCACCTCTCCAATTCAAATCCGCACCCTTCTTTGGCGCGGCAACGTGGCAAAGGTTACGAGATACGGGAAGGCTTAGAAGTGACAATACACACAACTTTGCCATATAAAGGGCGCCTCTCATGATCATCAATCATCCCATCTTAGGCCCACGCGACGCACAGGAATTCACCTATCTGGGGGATGCGTCCCTGATCCATCGCCCCGATGGAGACGCTCCTGATGCAGCCGATAAGTTCTATCAATATCAATACCTTCGCGATAATCCCGCAGGCGAACACCGCGAATTGTGGTTCCACGAACAAGGCGACCGTTCCTGGCTTGTGGTCACCCGCAATACAATCACCCACGAGATATCAAAGGTCGAACTGGCCCGCGATGTCGCCCGCAAAGAAGGGCGATCCAAGTGAGCCAAGTGAATCGCCTCGCGGGCGGTCTGATCGACCGGACCCGCCGCCTTCCTTTCACCTTTGACGGGAAAAGCTATGTGGGCCATCCGGGCGACACGCTCGCCTCCGCCCTTCTGGCCAACGGCGTGCGCCTTATGGGGCGCTCCTTCAAATATCACCGCCCACGCGGCGTGCTGACCGCAGGCTCTGAGGAGCCCAATGCTCTGGTCGAACTGCGCACAGGTGCACGCCAAGAGCCAAACACCCGCGCCACCACCGCCGAGCTGTTTGAAGGCATGGTCGCCAAATCCCAAAACCGTTGGCCCTCACTGGGGTTCGACCTCTTGGGGATCAACGACTACATCTCCCCGTTTCTGTCCGCTGGTTTCTACTACAAAACCTTCATGTGGCCCGCCGCATTCTGGGAAAAACTCTATGAGCCGATTATCCGCCGCGCCGCGGGTCTGGGCTCCCTCTCCATGGTTGAGGACGCGGATGAATACGACAAAGGCTTCCTCCATTGCGACCTTCTGATTGTAGGCTCCGGCCCCGCAGGCTTGGCCGCAGCCCTCACCGCAGGCCGCGCAGGCAAGCGCGTCATTCTGGCAGATGAAGACTATCTCATGGGGGGCCGCCTAAACGGAGAAACCTTCGAAATAGGCGCAACAAGCGGCTCGGAGTGGGCTGCAAACACCGTTCAAGAGCTGGCCTCCATGAACAACGTCCGCTT
>CAZXRG010000021.1:0-10810 GCA_964642935.1 uncultured Rhodobacterales bacterium
TGAAAGCCTTCATCCGTCGCTCCGATCTGTCGCGTGACCGTGCCGAGCAGCGCCCCGAGCGTTTCTCTGTGGGCGATCACATCGACGCACGCGTGACCAACATCGACGCCAAGACCCGCAAATTGGGTCTGTCGATCAAAGCGCGCGAGATTGCAGAAGAGAAAGAAGCGGTACAGCAGTACGGTTCGTCTGACTCCGGTGCGCTCTTGGGTGATATTCTTGGTGCCGCGCTTAAAGGTGGCGACGAGACTGACAGCTAATCTCTCGGTTTTCGCTGAGCAGATGTCAAACGTTACGAGGGTGTCCCATATTGGGGCACCCTTTTGCTTTTGAGAGGTTCGGGTCGAATCACTTGAACAAGAGCCGCCCGTTACTTGCGCGATTCATGTGGTCTGCCTGAAGTTTGCGGGCTGACTTTAGGTAAATACCTAAAAAATATCAGGAATCTCCCAAAAGATCAGGAGATAAACTGTGGAAAACTGGGATGCCTCTATTCCCAGCCTGCTATATTCCTGCCAATATGTCGTCTGAGTGAGCCATTGAATTTGCTCAACAATTGCACCTCTTATGAGGGCATAGGGACGTTGGGGGGACTAAACCTATGATCAAATCTGAATTGATCCAAAAAATTGCTGATGAAAACCCGCATCTATTTCAGCGGGATGTCGAATTAATTGTGTCTACCGTATTTGACGAAATCATTGATGCTATGGCGAATGGAAACAGAGTAGAGCTGCGCGGATTTGGCGCGTTCTCGGTCAAAAAGCGTGAGGCTCGTGTGGGACGCAATCCGCGCACCGGAGAATCCGTGACAGTGGACGCGAAATATGTGCCGTTCTTCAAAACTGGAAAACTTCTACGCGACCGCCTAAATAAGGGCTGACGCGACTGCATTTGATGAAAAACAGACTTTGAGGCAGATCGGGGTAATTTCCCATTAAATCTCCCTAAGTTTAAATGCATACTGTGTCTTAGATTATAGCTTTTTGTGGGAGAGAGTTTATGCGTTTCATCAAACTACTAATTCTGGCGGTTATTCTGGTCGGTATCGTACTGGTTGCAGTGGCCAATAATGATTTTGTAACGGTCCAGCTGTTGCCAGCGCCTTTGGCTGAGATGGTGACTTTTCCAACAGCAATCACTTTGCCATTGTTTGTGATCCTGCTTGCGGCTGTCGGGGTCGGGCTTTTGATCGGCTATATTCTTGAGTGGCTGCGTGAGCGTAAGCATCGCCGTGCGGTTGGCCAGACCAAGCGCGAAGTGAGCCGTTTGGAGAGTGAAGTGGCCAATCTTCGCAAGAAGACCGGCGAAGGCGAGGATGATGTTCTCGCGCTTTTGAACTAAGCGGATTTCATGGACGCTAAGATTTGTGGGCTGCGTGAGGCGTCGAGCCTTCAGGCAGCCGTTGATGGTGGGGCCCGTTATATCGGGCTTAACTTCGTAGAGAAGTCTCCCCGTTTTGTGACTGTGGATCAGGCGCGGGAGCTTGCGCTCTTGATCCCGCCGCCTGTGTGCAAAGTGGCTTTGGTGGTTGATGCGGATAATGCGGAGATCGACCGGATTACCGAGCGCGTGCCTCTCGATATGCTCCAGCTTCACGGCGAGGAAAGCCCTGAGCGGGTGCGTGAGGTTAAGGCGCGTTATGGTTTGCCGGTGATGAAGGTGATCGGTGTGGGCGAGGCCTCTGACCTTGAGGCCATTGCGATTTATTCCCAAGTTGCGGATCAATTGCTGGTTGACACGAAAGCACCCAAGGGTGCGGATATTCCCGGCGGGAATGGGATTGCGTTTGATTGGACCCTGCTTGAGGGGCGGCGCTGGGCGGTGCCTTGGATGCTGGCGGGTGGTTTGAACGCGGGCAATGTGGCTGAGGCGGCGCGATTGACGGGGGCCTTGCAGGTGGATGCGTCTTCAAGCCTGGAGAGTTCTCGGGGTGTGAAGGATGCGGGCTTGATTGGTGCGTTTCTTGAGGCTTGTCAGGCGGGTTGAATCGGACCGATGAAGCGGCGCGTCTGATATCAAAGTGGATCGACGAACAATCGCTAACCGGCTTCTTTTTGGCTTGGGTGGGAGAGGTATTTGTGGATTTGGTCCAAAGGTTGTGCCTTGGAATGCAGGAAGCCTTGTGCCATTGGACAGCCGCGCTCCAATAGGTATTCCCGTTGTGCCTCTGTTTCGACACCCTCGGCGACCACGCTGACGCCGAGCCCTTGTGCGATGGACAGGAAACCGTCCACGATGACATTAGCGGTCGGGTCGATCCCTAGGCCACGGACAAATTCGGTGTCAATTTTGAGTTCATCAAATTCCAATTGCCGCAGATGCTGGAAGGAGGCAAATCCGGTTCCAAAATCGTCCAGAGATATCCGCACGCCGATATCGCGCAATATGCGAATGCTCTCGCGGATACGTTCTCCGGAGCGGGCGATGAAGACATCTTCGGTGATTTCGAGCGTGATATGGGGAATGGCGCTCGGGTGTTCGGCCAGCAGCCATTCCAGATCTTCTAGGCCGTTGAGTGTGGAGAGCGTCACTTCGGGCAGGTTGAGCGAGACTTGACCGGGGTTATAGCCCTCTTCGATCAGACGGGTGACGTCGGCCAAAACCTGTCGGGCCATGTGGTAGGTGAATTCCCCCAAGAGGCCCATTTGCTCGATCGTTGACACGAAGCTTGCGGATTCCGAGGGCTGGGAGGGATCCAATGGCCAGCGTGCCAATGCCTCAAAGCCAAGGACCTTTCGCGTCTTGAGGCAGAATTTTGGTTGGTAGTAGGGTTTGATGAGTTTGTCTTTGATGGCCAATTCAATTTTATGGCGATCCTCCACCGGGATCCGCTTTCGCGCAATCGAGGGGTCATAAAGGAACATGGTTGATTTGTTGTTCTCCTTGGCGCGGTAGAGCGCTTCGTCGGAGGCTGCGATCATACGTTCAGGCGTGTTTAGCTCTTCGTTGCAGATCACCGCACCGATGCTGACACCAACGGATAGGACCACTTCGTTGAAATTGACGGGCAGGCCAATGACGCGAATGAGATCAAGCGCTGTATCCTCGATGACCTCGGGTTGATCTGTGTGGGTCAGAACGACCGCAAATTCATCACCACCAACCCGTGCGACAAAGCCGTCCTTTCCCACAGTATTGCGCAGACGACCCGACACTTCCGTGAGAATGGCGTCCCCTGCGGGATGGCCAAACCCGTCATTGATCGGTTTGAACCCATTGAGATCGAGGAGGAGGAGACTGAAACTTTTTTGCTCGTTTTGAAATCTGTCAAGGCATGCGTTGAGGCGCGTGTTGAATGCGGCTCGGTTCAAAAGGCCCGTGAGATCGTCATGATCCGCTATGAACTCAAGCGCCTCCAGACGATCTGCGGCGTCCTGTCTTGCCAGCACAAGCGCATGTTCGATCCCGCGTTGATCAAAGATCAATTCTTGGGTTGTTTTGAGCAATATCAAAGTCGCAATGATGCCGAACACCCATTCCAGAGGGGTGGAGACGACCAGCGGTTTTGATCCTACGAGCACTGCAAAAAGAACGAGCCCGATGCCGGATGGCAGAACATTCACGACATTGAAAAATTGCCATTTGGCGAAATTGATACTGCAATAGTTCAAGACGCCAACGACCCATAATACGCCGACCAGTACCATTGATATGGAATCTGAGAAGGCCGCAAAGATGCCGAGACTGGTGTAGAATATGGTTGATGTCAGCTCCACCAGCCCAAATCGGAGGGCGTCAATGTTGCGAAGGGTCTGTGTGGCCGGAAAGTTCTTCGAATAGGCGAGGATGAGCATTGTTTCGATGAAGACCAGCCCAGTGGCGAATATCAGAGCTGCATCAGTGTGGCCCACAAGCGCATAGCATCCGGTAACGTAGAGAAAGGATCCTCTGCGTGTTGCCCGTGACGCATTCGTCCGTTCTGCGATCACCGAAATTGATTCCGTGATCGAGTCCGTTGCCGGTTCCCTTAGCCACCCAAACATAACACCTCACACCACACCCGAGGTCATCTTTAGTTTGGTGTGGCTAATATCTGGTGAATAGGGTTCAGCTTTTTTCCGTCGTGGTCAAAATGGCCCATCGACGCGACCTCATGGGCCATATAAAACATACACTCACGCGAAGTTTACGGGAGTCGCAACCATGGCCTCAGAGATGCTGAATTCCTATCAGACCGGACCCGATGAAAAGGGTCGTTTTGGCGACTTTGGCGGGCGGTTTGTATCCGAAACCCTGATGCCTTTGATCCTCGATCTGGAAGCCGAATACGAGCGGGCCAAGACCGATGAGACTTTCTGGGCCGAGATGGATGATCTGTGGAAGCATTATGTGGGGCGGCCCTCGCCTTTGTATTTCGCCGAGCGGCTGACCGAGCATTTTGGTGGCTGTAAGGTTTATCTCAAGCGTGATGAGCTGAACCACACGGGCGCTCATAAGATCAACAATGTTCTGGGTCAGATTTTGCTGGCGCGGCGCATGGGGAAGACGCGGATTATTGCAGAGACCGGTGCGGGTCAGCACGGGGTTGCCACGGCGACTGTATGTGCGCGGTTCGGGCTCAAGTGCATTGTGTTTATGGGAGCCCATGACGTTGAGCGTCAGGCGCCCAATGTGTTCCGTATGAAGCTGTTGGGTGCGGAAGTTGTGCCTGTGACGGCGGGTCGGGGCACTCTAAAAGACGCCATGAACGAAGCGCTTCGCGATTGGGTGACCAATGTGAACGAGACGTTTTATTGCATTGGCACGGTTGCGGGGCCGCATCCTTATCCGGCCATGGTGCGTGATTTTCAGAGCATCATCGGCAAAGAGACCAAAGAGCAGATGATGGAGCGCGAGGGGCGTCTTCCCGATAGTGTCGTTGCCTGCATCGGCGGAGGCTCTAATGCCATGGGTCTGTTCTACCCGTTTCTCGACGACAAGGACGTGCGGATCATCGGTGTTGAAGCCGGTGGTAAGGGCGTGGATGAGAAGATGGAGCATTGCGCGTCTTTGACTGGCGGTCGCCCCGGTGTGCTTCATGGCAATCGGACCTATCTTTTGCAGGATGAGGACGGGCAGATTTTGGAGGGGCATTCGATCTCTGCGGGGCTCGATTATCCCGGGATCGGGCCGGAGCATTCATGGCTCCACGATACGGGCCGTGCGGAATATGTGAGCGTGACGGACACAGAGGCATTAGACGCGTTCCAGCTTTGCTGTCAGACCGAAGGCATTATTCCAGCTCTTGAGCCGTCCCATGCTTTGGCCCATGTGGTCAAACTGGCGCCGACGCTCCCGTCGGATCATCTGATGGTGATGAACATGTGTGGGCGAGGCGATAAGGACATCTTCACGGTGGCCGAGGCTTTGGGCGTGAGCATGTCTTCATGATTACCACCCGCGATGTCACCGATGCGGACTGGGAGTGGGTTCTGGCGGAAAGCCAGCCCATTGGCGGGCCGCAGGTGATCACGGGCGGGTTTCTTCATCGGCTCAAAGACCATTCGGCGATTGTTGCCGAAGAGAACGGCGAGAAGGTCGGGTTTGCGGTGTTCAACGCCCGCTCGGTCCGTTGGGAGATTTTAGGGATACTCTCGACAATTGGCCGTCGCGGCATCGGCTCGGTGCTTCTGGACGAGGTTGAGGCGCGGGCCAAAGCGGCTGGGGCCTCTCAGGTGCGGCTGTCTGCCACCAATGACAACTTTCCAGCACTCCGGTTTTGCCAGCTGCGCGGCTATACTTTGCGCCAATTGATCCCGGGTGCGATTGCCGACAATAAGAAGCTCAAAGGCATTCCCGATGATGAGCCCATCTTGGGGCTTTATGGGATTGAAGTGCGCGACGAGATTATTCTGAACAAGAACCTCTGACTGTTTTTAAGTCGCGAAGGCCCCGACCGATGATTGTCGAGACCTCCTGAATTCGTGATTATTCGCCGTGCGCGGAGGCGCGCATTCGGCCCATGTGATCTTCCCAGCCTTTGTCCAGAGCGAGGATGAGGCCGAATGCCTCTTCTCCTTGTCCAAGGCCTTCATGGCGTAATGACAGTTTTGTTCCGCCTGCCACCTCTTCCAATGTCCATTTCACGGTGCTTGACCCGTCGCCCATTGGGGCGATGATGAAGGTGTATTCCAAGCGGGTGAATGGTTCTGCCACCAGCACCTCGCCCCACATGAGCCTATCACCGCTGTCTGCGCCGAACATTTCATAGGGGCCTTTGCTCAAGGTGGCCTCCGGTTTGTGGAACCAGATCGCCAGTTTTTCCGGTTCGGTGAGATAGGCCCAGACCTGCGCGGGGCTGGCTTTGAGATAGATTGATTTTTCCAAGATAGTTTCGGTCATTGCATGTCCCTTTCAATTTCTGTTTTGAGCTTGTCCAGACGGCTGTCCCAGAACGCGTCGAAGTAGCTGAACCAGTCAAACAGGCGCTTGAGGCCATCAGGATTGAGCCTGTTGACGCGCGATCTCCCGTCCACCTGAACTGAAATAAGGTCGCCCTCATTCAGAATGGTCAGATGCTTTTTCACAGCGGCTCGGGTCATCTCGAAATTCTCGGCAACTTGGCCAATGGTCATGTCATTGGTTGCCAGAAGCTGGAGAATATTGCGGCGGGTCGGGTCGGACAGGGCGCGGAAGCCCAGTTGTTCCTGCTCGGTCATGGGTGGGCTGGTTGGGGTTTGAAGGCAGGAATTTTTAGTGTGTGGTCCATCGCAATTCCTTTTTATGATACCGTTTGGTATCTTTTATATATAAAACCATAAGGTATTATGTCAAGGGTCTCGTGCTGGCCCTTTTGCAAAACCAAGAATGACAGAATTATTTTCGTTCCTGCGCGCAGGTCTTTTGATTCTTGAACTGCAAGATATTGATTGCATTGATGTGTTAATGAGAGATTGGGTCTCAAAATTTGTGAAATTCCGAGAAACGCAATCCGTTTTGGACCTATTTCTTAACCCAATTCGCAAATATGTAGGTCCAGATGCGGTAATTCAGCGCAATTAATTGCTTTCGGCTGTTTCATTCGCGATTGTATGGCAAGAGCGGCACAAAGACGCCGGATTGAAAGCTAGGGAGAGCCGAGATTATGCCAAAAGATGAATTGGACCTCTCCCCGAAAGTCTCTGACGAGATCCGCCAGACCACCTGCTACATGTGCGCCTGTCGTTGCGGGATCAATGTGCATCTGCGTGATGGTGTTGAGGGGCGGAAAATTCGCTATATCGAGGGCAATAAGGATCATCCGGTGAACCGGGGGGTGCTTTGTGCCAAAGGCTCTGCGGGCATCATGCAGCATTATTCGGCGGCACGTCTGAAAGCGCCGATGAAGCGGGTGGGGCCAAGGGGCTCTGGCACGTTTGAGGAGATTTCTTGGGATGAGGCCCATGAGATTGCGGCGGGTTGGCTCAAGCCCATTCGTGAGACAGATCCCTCCAAGCTCGCCTTTTTCACCGGTCGCGATCAATCGCAGTCGTTTACCAGTTGGTGGGCCCAGCAGTTTGGCACGCCCAATTATGCGGCCCATGGCGGGTTTTGTTCGGTTAATATGGCGGCGGCTGGCATTGGCACCATTGGCGGGGCCTTTTGGGAGTTTGGCTCGCCTGACTGGGATCGCACCAAGTATTTCATGATTTTCGGAGTGGCCGAGGATCACGACAGCAACCCCATCAAAATCGGTATTGGCAAGCTTAAGGAACGCGGAGCGCGGGTGGTTGGCGTTAATCCAATCCGCTCGGGCTATAATGCGGTGGCGGATGAATGGGTCGGGATTACGCCCGGTACGGACGGTCTGTTCATTCTGGCCATGGTTCAGGAACTGATCAAATCTGGCAATGTCGATCTGGATTATCTGATCCGCTATACCAATGCGCCTTATCTGGTGGTCGATGCGCCTGGTGAGAGCAACAACGGGCTGTTTGCGCGGGATGATGATGGCAACGTTCTGGTTGTTGATCGCGACAGTGGCAAAATAGTTGCGGAGAAGTCGACCAAGAGGCCGGCTTTGTCGGGCGAGTATCGCCATAAGGGGCAGACCTTGCGCCCTGTGTTCCAGATGTTGGCGGAGAAGTATTCCGGTGAGGATTATTCGGCGGATGCGGTGGCGGAGCGTTGCGGGATCAAGGCTGAGACCATCCGGCGGCTTGCGGCTGAGATGGCCCATGTGGCGTTTAAGGAAGAGATCACCATTGATCAGCCTTGGACCGACTGGAAGGGCGAGAAGCACGAGAAAATGATTGGGCGGCCTGTGTCGTTCCACGCCATGCGCGGGATTTCGGCGCATTCCAACGGGTATCAGACCTGTCGGGCTCTGCACTTACTGCAAATATTGCTCGGTTCAGTGGAGGTTCCCGGTGGGTTCCGGTTCAAGCCACCTTATCCAAAACCCGCCACTGCGCACCCCAAGCCCCATACGGGACATGCGCCCAATACGCCCCTTGATGGGCCGCATCTCGGTGTGACCCATGGGCCGGAAGACCTGCAGATCAATGAGGATAATTCGGCGCGGCGCATTGATAAGGCGTTCTCTTGGGAGAACCCTATTTCGGCGCACGGGATGATGCATATGGTCATCTCCAATGCCCATGCGGGTGATCCGTACAAGATTGATACGCTGTTTATGTATATG
This sequence comes from uncultured Rhodobacterales bacterium, assembly GCA_964642935.1. Lineage (GTDB taxonomy): Bacteria > Pseudomonadota > Alphaproteobacteria > Rhodobacterales > Rhodobacteraceae > CAKZTM01. The sequence continues at coordinate 8,606 of CAZXRG010000021.1, forward strand.
GCGAATATGTCGTGGAACTCCTCCATGAATACGCGCGGTGTCATGGATATGCTCACCGATAAGGACGAGAATGGCGAGTATGTGATCCCGCATATCATCTATTCGGATGCGTATTCCTCGGAGATGGTGGCTTACGCCGACCTGATTTACCCCGATACCACTTATCTGGAGCGCCATGATTGTATCTCGCTTCTGGATCGCCCCATTTGTGAGGCGGATGCGGCGGCGGATGCCATTCGCTGGCCGGTTCTCGAGCCGGATCGGGATGTGAAGGGCTTCCAGTCGGCTTTGGTCGAGTTGGGCGTGAAGCTCGGGTTGCCCGGTTTCACCAAGGATGGTGAGGCGGTCTATAAGGATTATGCGGATTACATCACCAACCACGAGCGCCGCCCCGGCGTTGGGCCTTTGGCCGGATTTCGCGGTGAGGATGGAAAGGGGCGCGGACGCGGTGCGCCGAACCCTGATCAGATCGACAAATACATCGAGAATGGCGGGTTCTGGATTGATCACATTCCTGAGGAAGCCAAGTTCTACAAGCCTTGGAATAAGGCCTATCAGGATTGGGCGGTGGAGATCGGCCTGTTCGATGCGCCCCAGCCCTATGTGTTTTCGATCTATATGGAGAGCTTGGCCAAGTTCCAATTGGCCGCGGACGGGCATGGGGAGCGACAGCCTCCTGATCATCTTCGCGGTCGGATTAAGGAGTGCCTTGATCCATTGCCGATCTGGTATGCTCCGTTTGAGGATGGCGCGGTGGATGTGGAGGAATATCCCTTCCATGCGCTGACCCAGAGGCCCATGGCCATGTATCACTCCTGGGGGTCGCAAAATACGTGGTTGCGTCAAATCCACGGGCAGAACCCTTTGTATGTGTCTGGTGATATTTGTGATGCAAAAGGTTTGAGCGACGGCGATTGGGTGAAGGTGACCTCGGTGAACGGCGAGATCACTGTGCCTGTTGCGCGTATGGATGCGTTGAACCCCAAGACCGTCTGGACGTGGAACGCCATTGGAAAGCGTAAAGGCGCTTGGGCGCTGGAAGAGAATGCGCCGGAAGTCACCAAAGGCTTCTTGCTGAACCATCTGATCCACGAGCTGCTCCCGCCCAAAGGGGACGGGATGCGCTGGGCCAATTCTGATCCAGTGACGGGCCAAGCGGCTTGGTTTGATTTGCGGGTGAAGATCGAAAAAACCGCTAATCCTGATGGGGTGTCCAAGCCGAATATAGAGGCTCAGCAATCTCCTGTGGGCACCGGACCTAAGGACCTTGAATATGGGGAGGAGTGGACATGACGTCTCTTCCACAATCGACTGAGCGTAAACTCGGCCTTGTCATCGACCTTGATACCTGTGTGGGCTGTCATGCCTGTGCGGTGAATTGCAAGGAGTGGAACACGGGGGGCTATGGGGCTCCTTTGTCGGATCAGGATGCGTCGGGGGAGGCCTCCGGGTCATGGCTCAACCGCATTCATATGTTCGAGGTGAAACCGGAAGATGCGCCAGCGCAGGTGGTTCATTTCCCCAAGTCCTGTCTTCATTGTGAGGACGCGCCTTGTGTGACTGTTTGCCCCACAGGCGCATCCTACAAGCGTGTCGAGGACGGGATTGTTCTGGTCAATGAGAGCGATTGTATCGGCTGTGGTCTTTGTGCCTGGGCCTGTCCTTATGGGGCGCGGGAGATGGATGCCAAAGAGGGGGTGATGAAGAAATGCACCCTTTGTGTGGACCGGATTTACAATGACAATATCCCTGAGGAAGACCGTGTGCCTGCGTGCGTGCGGACCTGTCCTGCGGGGGCTCGGCATTTTGGTGATCTGGGTGATCCGGAGTCTGATGTCTCCCAATTGGTGGCAGAGCGGGGCGGGTTTGATCTGATGCCTGAGCAGGGGACAAAGCCTGTGAACCAGTATCTTCCGCCGCGACCAAAGGATGAACCGGCTTTCAATCTCGCCGATCTGGCGGAACCGAGCGGGGGCAAGGGGCTCCTTGGTTGGCTCGACAATGCTCTAGCGAGGCTTTGAACATGTCTTGTTTTATTGAGTTCGCCTCCCGCACGAACGCTGTTTGCGTCGCAAACGCTGCCTCGTGCGTTAGCCGAACAGATTCATTCATAGTTATTCAAAACAGGTTCTGATATGCATCCAGCAAATTCAGTAATAGCTTTTACGACCCTATCCGGCTTTGGCTTTGGTCTGATGTTCTGGC
>CAZXRG010000021.1:10910-23211 GCA_964642935.1 uncultured Rhodobacterales bacterium
TCAGTAATAGCTTTTACGACCCTATCCGGCTTTGGCTTTGGTCTGATGTTCTGGCTTGGCTTTGGCGCGACCGAGGTGACGGGCTGGACGGCCTTTTGGTTCTGCGCCATGGCGGGGGTTCCCGCGGTGGCGGGGCTATTGGCTTCGACCTTTCATTTGGGGCATCCAGAGCGGGCCATAAAGGCGTTCAGCCAATGGCGTTCCTCTTGGTTGTCGCGCGAGGGCGTTGTGGCTGTGGCCACGCTTGTGTGCTTTGGGCTTTATGCGCTTCTTTGGGTGTTTTTCGATCTGCGGATTTGGGCGTTGGGCGCGATCACGGCGATCCTGTCGGCCCTTACCATCTTTTGCACGGCGATGATTTACACGCAGCTTAAGACGGTGCCGCGTTGGAATACGGCTCTGACGCCCCTCAAGTTCATGCTTTACGCGCTGGCGCTTCCGGCGATGGTGGCGATCCTGCCGGAGCTGGCGCTCTGCTATCTTTTGGTGCTGTTGATCGTGCAGGTGCTTCATTGGCGCCAAGGGGATAATGGGTTGAAAAACCGAGGTCATACGGCGGAGAGTGCCACGGGTTTGGGGCATATCGGCAAGGTTAGACTGCTGGAGGCGCCCCATTCAGGGCCCAACTATCTGATGAAGGAAATGGTCTTTAAGGTCGGGCGTAACCGTGCGCAGGCCTTGCGGATGATCACGCTGGTGCTGGGCTTTGCTATTCCCATTCTGATCCTTCTGTTCTGGCTGTTCGGGGCCTTTAGCCACTGGTTGATCCTTGTGGCGGTTCTGAGCCAGTTTATCGGGACCATCGCCTCGCGTTGGTTATTCTTTGCCGAGGCCGAGCATTCCGTAAGCCTTTATTATTAACGCTACGGCAAGGGTTCCGGCGGGGAAATTCCGTAACTCACCCTCGGGTTGCGTGTGAGCCATATTCACACGTAATGATGGGAAATGTGGCGGGAATTGGGCTAAAACACTGAAATTAATGTGCTTTTTACGTAGTCTTACCTATATGAAAACGCCCCTGAACCATTAGGTATGCCTCAGATCAGAGTTCAGAGGGATTTGGATGTTCTGGTTTTTGTTAAGGACGCGTGAAACGATGTTTAAGTCAAAGCAAAATAGAAATCAGCCAAATGGGTTCGCTTCGAACTCGAAACTGACCGAGTATATGATGCTTCTGCTGGCAACGGGTGGGGTTTTGTTGAACGTTATGTACCTGTTGGATGATCCGATTATGCATGGGCATGCGGACCAGAATTACCAGCCGAATGTAGAGCTTCTTCACGCAGCTATGGTGGTGCGCGAAAAGGATCAATCGGAGACGCTGGTTTTCGTACAGCACTGACGTCTAGCCCGTTTGCGAGAGCAGGGGCCTGTTGCGACTTGACGGGGCCTTGGGAAAGATCATTCTAAACCTCATGTTGAAGGCCCGTTTTGGCGGGAAAACGAGGGGTTTAAGCACATGTCCAAACTCAAAATTTCTGCGGCCGAGATGGTGGCGGAGGCGCGCTCCAAGATCGAGGAGATCGAGACCGTTGATGCTATTGCGATGGTCGGTGATCCCGATGTGGTGATTGTGGATATCCGCGATGTGCGCGAGCGCAAGAACGGGTTTATTCCCGGCAGTTTTCATTGTCCGCGTGGGATGGCCGAGTTTTGGGTGGATCCTGAGAGCCCTTATTTCAAGGATGTTTTTGCGCAAAATAAGAGGTTTGTGTTTCATTGCGCGTCGGGATGGCGCTCGGCTTTGACGGTGGCGGTTTTGAACAGGATGGGATTTGAGGCGGCTCATATCAAAGAGGGGTTTTCCACTTGGGAGAAACAGGGTGGGCCGGTGGAGAAGCCGGAGTAACGTTTCCCGAATCAAATCGTTAATGCTCTGAAAAGTGCCGTTTGAAGCGGTATGATTTGCATATGATTCATACGTGACTTGCATATGACGATTTCGGTCAGCTCACCGGATTAACCAAGCGTGCGCCGCTCTAAATCAGCTTTCCTTCTAAAACCCCTCTTGCTCCTTTGAAGTCAGATGCGCATATCCTGCTTTAGGTTAAGCACAAGGAGGTTGCGCCCCATGAATGTTCCACAAAAGCTCGGGCAGGTGCTGGAGAGCGCTTCGGTGCGCAACTTCATCCTCGTGGTCATTTTACTCAATGCGGTGGTCTTGGGGCTTGAAACATCCAAGACGGTCATGGGCAGTTTTGGGCCGCTGATTGTGGCCATCGATACCATCTGCCTTGCGATATTTGTGGTCGAGATTGCCGCCAAACTGATCGCCCATGGGCCGCGGTTTTTCAAAAGCGGATGGAACATCTTTGACTTTGTGATTGTTGGCATCGCGCTCATGCCCATCGGGGGTGGTGTCTCGGTGCTGCGGGCGTTGCGGATTTTGCGCCTGTTGCGGGTGATCTCGGTCGCGCCTGCTTTGCGTCGTGTGGTGGAGGGGTTTGTGACGGCCCTTCCGGGAATGGGCTCGGTCTTTCTTTTGATGGGGATGATTTTCTACATTGGCGCGGTTATGGCCACGAAGATTTTCGGGGAGGCTTTCCCCGAATGGTTCGGAACTTTGGGGCGCTCTGGCTATTCGCTGTTTCAGGTGATGACCTTGGAAAGCTGGTCCATGGGGATCGTGCGCCCTGTGATGGAGGTCTTCCCCTATGCGTGGGCCTTCTTTGTGCCTTTCATTATGGTCACGACGTTTGCGGTGGTGAACTTGTTGGTGGGTTTGATTGTGAACTCCATGCAGGATGCGCATGCGGCGGAAGAGAATGCCGCCACGGATGCCTATCGTGATGAGGTGATGGAGCGCCTCAAAGGGATTGAGGCGCGGCTGGAGGAGCGTTCGAAGTGAAGGCTAGATGGCGCTCAAGAGTGCAGTGATGAGGTTCACGGCTGCGGCCAGTGCTAGTGACGTGAAGGTCATGATCATTCCGCGTGTGCGCCACGTGAAGTTCATCTTTGGTCCACCCACACCATAAGCGTGTCCAATGCGCCCTGCCAAAAGCAGAATACCGATGACATGGAGCAGGATTGCGTTGGTGCCAAGGGTCTCGGCGATGCCCAAGAGGATGAGGCCAAAGGGTGCAAACTCGGCGCAATTGCCATGGGCGCGGGTGCGGCGGAGAAGGGTGTCGTCTTCGCCATCGCCTAGACTGATTTTGTTGGAGCGACGAACGACGATTATGCGCGCAGATAGGGTGATAAACAGGATCGTCATAAGGCTGGCGTAAATTGCGGTGATGATCATGCGGGGTCTCCGGCCAAAGTCAGGACCGAGGCCCATAGGGTTGCGTCAATATCTACGGCTGATGGTAGTGTTTTTCCCCGCCCCGGCAAGCGTGCGCCTGGTTGGTTTTCGACGGCCTCTGCCAATGTGGAGAGCCGTGCGTTGAGATCGACCCCGTAGGCGTCTGGATCAATGAGCATGTAGAATTGGCCCAGATCATGGTGGGGGCCTTCGGGGGTTTTGAGCGGCTTGGCCTCGGTGCTGAGGACCGATCCGGTGAGCCCTGCGGCGAGAATTTCTGCCATTAGACCAAAGCCGAAGCCTTTGTAGCCGCCTGCGGAGAGGAGGGAGGCCATGTCTTTGGGCTCGGTCGTCGGGTTACCATCGGCGTCGATGATCCAGCCTTCGGGGACTTGCTCGCCTTTGGAGGCGGCGACGCGGACTTTGCCGATGGCTGTGGCACTGGTGGATTGATCAAAGGCAAAGCCGATGCCGCCTTTTTGATCGGGCACGGCCATGGAGATCGGGTTGGTGCCTAGAACCGGTTTGGAGCCACCCGGTGGGGCCACGCAGGCAGGCGCGTTGGTCATGCCGATGCCGATCATTCCGGCGCGGGCGATTTGTTCGGTGAAAAAGCCCATGGAGGTGCAGGTGTGGGAATGGTGGATGGAGAGGGCGGACAGGCCTAGTTCTGAGGCGGCTTTGAGTGCGTCGGGCAGGCCCGCATCAAAGGCCGGTTGGGCAAAGCCGAAGCCTGCGTCGACTTGGATGGTGGCCGGTTTGGGGCGGGTTACTTTGGGGGTGACGTCTCCCAAGACGCGCCCTGTGGTGAGTTGGACGCAATAGCTATCGAGATAATAGAGCCCGCAGATCAGATTGCCTGTGGCTTCGGCGACGCGCACCGCTTTGGCGACGCTTTGGGCGACTGTGGAGGAGGCTCCGTGGCGGGTGAGGGCCTTGGTGGTGGCGGTCTCGATCTGGTCGAGTGTGACATGGGTTGTGGTCATCTGCGTGTCCTTTGTAAGCGTTCGGCGCACAATTTATGATTGTTGGAAGGCTCGCAAGATGAATAGTCTTAGGCGGCGTAATCGGCGAGAAGCGCGTTAGCCAGCGTTACGTATGTTTTCAAGCTTTTGGGGGGCGCCTGAGGCGGCGAGCCACATCTGGTCGATCTCGTCTAATTCCTTAGGGTCAAAGCGATCCTGCTCCTCCCAATAGCGGCCTGAGGGCACAAAATAGCCCATGGCCGCTTCCTTGGTTATGGCGCTTTCGTAGTTCTTGAAGTCGAAAGGCTCCGGTTTGCACGCGGTAAGTGCTTCAGGGGTTGAGCGGGGCAAAAGAAGGCGGCTTTGATGGGGGGAGAGGTTGACTGTTGCGCAGTCCTCAAGGGCTGCGATGATTTGGAGCCTTGCGGATTTGGCCTCCAAGGATCGCAAGGTGATGTCTTGGCGCAAAGGGTCGGGCTTTCCCTTGCCGTAGAAATGGGTTTTGTCGCCGGAATAGATCATGTCGCAGCCCAAAAATGCGATGACCTTTGGGCGGTATTCATAAAGCGCCCAATAGGCGGCTGTGAAGGCCATTGTGCCCCCCGCGTAGACAAAGCCGCCAAAGGCGTTTTGGGCTGGGACAAATGCGTCTTCTGCGATGAACCTTTGCGTAGATTCAAGCTGCTTTGGGCGACGCTCCGGCGCGAAATCATGGGGGTATATCAGGTCGTCCCAGTCAGGGCGCACGGACCAGGCGTTGTTGATCGCGATGATCTTTTCAAAGGGGGCTTTTGGCCAGTCGCGACACGACAGCACGTTTGGACCGCTTCCCAAAATGAGGACCGTATCAACCACCCGCTCAGCTCCTTATTCACCCGTAACTTTAACGCTTTGCGCATTAATGGGATGTGGTTCTATTCACCTTCAGGGCAAGTTTTTTCCGGTCATTTGAGTTAAGTTCTTCGGTTTGGTTTTTGGGCTTGGGAGGGGGGATGATCCGTGGGTTATTTCTGCCTGTCCGCGCCCTTGAACGGGCAAATTGTCCATGCTTCTGGTGGTGTAGAAAAACACGTCCCAAGCGTGACATTCCTGTGACGTTGGGCTATATTCGGGGTAACAAAAAACAGGACAGACAACATGTCAGACACCGAGCAGCAGCCAGAAGAATACGGCGCGGATTCCATTAAGGTTCTCAAGGGCTTAGAGGCGGTTCGCAAGCGCCCTGGAATGTATATTGGCGACACGGATGATGGCTCTGGTCTTCATCACATGGTTTACGAGGTTGTGGACAACGGAATTGACGAGGCTTTGGCCGGTCATGCGGACACGGTTTCGGTGACAATTCACGACGACGGCTCGGTGACGGTGACCGATAACGGGCGCGGTATTCCGGTGGGTATCCATGAGGAAGAGGGCGTTTCAGCGGCTGAGGTCATCATGACCCAGCTTCATGCGGGCGGTAAGTTTGACAGCAATTCCTATAAGGTCTCGGGTGGTCTGCATGGGGTTGGTGTCTCCGTGGTGAACGCCCTGTCGGATTATCTGGAGCTGACCATTTTCCGCGATGGCAAAGAGCATAAGGCGCGGTTTGAGCATGGCGATACGGTTGAGCACCTCACAGTTGTGGGGGATGCCAATGGCCAGACAGGTACGCAGGTGCGCTTTTTGGCATCTCTGGATACCTTTTCCAGCCGTGATTACGTCTTTGCCACTCTTGAGCATCGCCTGCGCGAGTTGGCGTTTCTGAACTCCGGTGTGCGCATCACTGTGCGTGACGAGCGTCCTGTGGAGCCTTTGGAGACGGAACTGATCTATGAAGGCGGTGTTCGGGAGTTTGTGAAGTATCTGGATCGCTCCAAAACGGGTATTTTAGAGACGCCTATCTTCATTGAGGGCGAGCGCGATGACATTGGCATCGAAGTGGCCATGTGGTGGAACGACAGCTACCACGAGAATGTGCTGCCCTTTACCAACAACATTCCCCAGCGCGATGGCGGCACGCATATGGCCGGTTTTCGTGGGGCGTTGACGCGGACCATTAACAATTATGCGATCTCCTCTGGTGTGGCCAAGAAGGAGAAGGTGACCTTTACGGGCGATGATGCGCGGGAAGGTTTGACCTGTGTGCTTTCGGTGAAAGTGCCGGACCCGAAATTCTCCTCCCAGACCAAAGACAAGCTGGTGTCTTCCGAGGTGCGGCCTGCGGTTGAGGGGTTGATGAACGAGAAGCTGGCGGAATGGTTCGAGGAGCATCCTCAGGAAGCCCGTCAGATCACCACCAAGATCGTCGAGGCGGCTTTGGCGCGGGAAGCGGCGCGTAAGGCGCGGGAAATGACACGGAAATCGGCCATGTCCGTGGCCTCCTTGCCCGGAAAGCTGGCGGATTGTCAGGAAAAAGACCCGGCCAATTCTGAAGTCTTCCTGGTGGAGGGTGATTCAGCGGGTGGATCGGCGAAACAGGGGCGCTCGCGCTTTAATCAGGCGGTTCTGCCCCTTCGTGGTAAGATTTTGAACGTGGAGCGGGCGCGGTTTGACCGGATGCTCGGCTCTCAGGAAATTGGCACTCTGATCACGGCGCTTGGCACGGGGATTGGGCGCGATGAGTTCGATATCACCAAGCTGCGTTATCATAAGGTCGTGATTATGACCGATGCGGATGTGGATGGTGCGCATATTCGCACGCTGCTGCTGACCTTTTTCTTCCGCCAGATGCCTGAGTTGATCGAGGGCGGGTATCTTTATATTGCCCAGCCGCCTCTCTTTAAGGTCGCGCGGGGAAAATCTGAGGTTTACCTCAAGGATCAGGCTGCTTTGGAGGATTATCTGATCGAGCAGGGGCTGAATGATGCGGCTCTTAAGCTTGGGGATGGTTCGACCATCACCGGCGCTGACTTGGCGCGGGTTGTGCAAGAGGCGCGGCAGGTGCGCACGGTTCTTAATGCTTTCCCGACCCATTATTCCAAGATGGTTCTGGAACAGGCGACCATTGCAGGCGGTCTTCTGCCCGGTGTGATTGATCGCGATGCGCAAGGGACGGCGGATCGGATTGCTGCGCGTCTGGATCAGGTTTCAACTGAATATGAGCGTGGCTGGACGGGTCGCCCGACACAGGATCACGGTCTTCGCTTTGCGCGTGCTGTGCGCGGTGTTGAGGAGATACGGACATTGGACGGGCATGTGTTGCGCTCCGGTGAGGCCCGTAAACTGGGGTCACAAACCGAGGTGCTGCAAGAGGTTTATTCGAGCACGGCTAAGCTGGTGCGCAAGGATAAGGAAGTGGATATCCACGGACCGATCCAGCTTCTGGAGACCATTCTGGAAGAGGGCGAAAAGGGTCTGTCCTTGAGCCGCTATAAGGGGCTTGGCGAGATGAACCCCGAGCAGCTTTGGGAGACCACGCTTGATCCGAATGCGCGGACATTGTTGCAGGTGAAGGTGGATCAGCAGTCCTCAGCGGATGAGATTTTCACAAAGCTGATGGGCGATGTGGTTGAGCCGCGTCGGGAGTTTATTCAGGAAAACGCTCTGTCCGTGGAAAACTTGGACTTTTGAGCCGACAGGTTTGAACTGGCCACATAAAGTTCAGCGATCACACAAAAAAAGGCGGATCCGAAGATCCGCCTAAAATTTTCGAGGTACTCACTCGGTCGATCGTTAATAAATGCACCTTACTTCAATCAACTATAGGCAATATACCGCCTATGGCAGAACAAATCAAGAAGTTTTTTGTGCGGCGCACTGTTTCTGCAACTTCAGGATGATTAACGGGCGAGTTTGATTAAGTCATTGATTCTATGAGGGCTTTCGAACTGTGCTCTTTGCTGTGCTTCAACTTGTAGAAATTTCCCCCTAAGGCACCATGTTTTGTGCATCATCTTTCTTTCTTTCATCCCCCCACATGGTAAATTGAGTCGAGATTTACAAAAGGGGAACTCTGATGAGTCTTATGGGTACACTTGCTAAGGTTGCAATCGGTGTTGCGGTTGCGAAGGGCGTTGGCGGCATGATGAAAGGTGCGGGCGGTCAAGCGCGGCCACGCACGGGAAGTGCGGGCAACGGCGGATTGTTTGGTGGAGAGCATTCACCATCAGCTGGTCAGTCCAGATCAGGTCTTGAGGACATGATGGGCGACATCCTTGGTGGTGGTTCGCGCAGCACGCAAGGTGGCGGTGCCAGCGGCGGTCTTGGCGGTATTCTTGAGCAGCTTGGTGGTGCTCAAGGTGGAGCCGGGGGCGGTCTTGGTGATCTGCTTGGTGGTTTGGCCAAAAGTGCTCAAGGTGGCGGGGCCGGTGGTCTTGGCGGTCTTTTGGGCGGTCTTGTTGCGGGTGCTGCACAGAAGGACAATGGCTCCTTTGGTGATCTGTTGAACCAGTCCATGCAGCGTCGCGGTGAGCCTGAGGTTCAGCCGTCCCAGTCCCAAGAGGCTATGGCGGGTGTGATGCTGAGTGCGATGATCCAAGCGGCCAAGGCTGATGGAGTTGTTGATGAGGCCGAGCGTCAGAAGTTGCTTGATAACCTTGGCGATGTGTCTCCTGAAGAAAAGGCGTTTGTGCAAAACGAGCTGAACCGCCCGTCTGATGTGGCGCATTTGGCGAGCCTTGTGCCTTCGGGCATGGAGCAGCAGGTTTATCTGATGTCGGTCATGGCGATCAACTTGGACAATCAGAAAGAGGCGCAGTATCTGCACGATCTGGCCACGGCTCTCAAGATTGGCAAGGAGCAGGTAAACGCGGTGCATGACCACTTGGGTGTGCCCAAGCTTTACACCTGATCTAGATTACTGAATACGAATGATTTGCGGCCTGGCGATTGTCAGGTCGCAAGCATTCTGAGCCCTTGGGTCACATCTGTGCGGATCGCCAGACGCAGACCGGGTTCGTCCCCTGCCTTTAATGCTCCAATGATTTTGAGGTGATTGTCAGAGGCGCGATCCCGTTGCAGGCGCTGGTAAAGTGCGCGCATTGTCGGGCCAGCTTGTAGCCAGACGGTTTCTAAAAGGGCGAGCATGGCGGGGGCTTGGGCGCGAAGATAAAGCGTGCGGTGAAACTCGAGATTGGCTTTCACATAACCCATGGCGTCATCTTTCACGATCATCTCGTTCACACCTGTGTTGAAGATAAAAAGCCGTTCAATCAAGGCGTTATGGGCGCGGGGAAGGGCGCGGGCGGCCAGTTCGGGTTCTAAGAGGGCACGGATGGAAGCGAGTTCTTCAAGGCGTTCGCTGGTCAGTTCAGGGGTGGAAACGCGCCCGCTTGCAGAGGACTGTAGCGCTCCTTCTGCGATCAATCGGCTGATGGCTTCGCGTGCTGGTGTCATGGAGACTTTGTACTCTTGGCCGACCCCGCGCAGCGTCAGCGCTTCGCCCGGTGCCATGCCGCCGTGCATGATTTTGGTCCGTAAGGTGCGGTAGACCATTTCATTGGCCGGGAGTTTTGGTTCTGGATTTGGTTCTGTGATCACGCTCATAGGTGGCTTTTGTGATCACAAAGCTGTTCGGGGTCAAGCGGTGAAATCAATCAGGTGCAAACCGGCCCCATTTCGCCGAAGCCAAGCGCGGTGGATGGCGTAATCGGGACAAATCTCGGCGACATTGGCCCAGTAGCGGGGGGAATGGTTCATTTCCAAAAGATGGGCCACCTCATGGGCCGCAACATAGTCGAGCACTTTTGGCGGGGCCATTGCGAGGCGCCAAGAATACATCAGATCGCCTTTGGAGGTGCAGGAGCCCCAACGCGAGCGTGTGTCGCGCAGGGTGATTTTCCCGTAAGAGCGCCCGATTTTGGCGGCGTAATGATCCGATGCTTTCGTGAGTTGAGCGCGGGCCACCTCTTTGAGATAGGCTTTGATCTTTGTGGGGTATCGCTCTTGGAGCCCCGGAACTTCGATTGTGTCCCCGTTTAGGATTGGCACGCGCCCGGTTCCGGCAACGATGTCGCGGGCCTCGCCGTGGATCGGTACGGTTCCGTTTTGACCCACATGGTGTTTTTCGGGGCGCTCGGACAGTTTGCTGCGCAACCAAGGCTCTTGTTTTAGTGCAAAGGCCTCGGCTTCCCTGATGGGGGTGCGATTGGGAATGGTTAAAAATATGCCGTCCGCGGCCAGCCTTAAGGTCAGCCTGCGGGCATTTCGTTTTCGCCGCAGAGTGATTTCGATGGCCGGGTGCCCTATTTGGAGAACCCCATCCATTTAGCTGGTTTTGGAGCGGTGTTTGGCGATGAAATCTTTGATCTTCGGCTGGATCACTTCGCGCCAGCGCGATCCGTTGAAGACGCCGTAATGGCCCACGCCCGGGCAAACAAAGTGCTGTTTCTTGGTCTTTGGCAGTTTGGCCAGAAGATCATGAGCCGCTTTGGTCTGCTCAAGGCCTGTGATGTCGTCCTTCTCGCCCTCAACGGTGAAAAAGGCGATGTCTTTGACGGCTGAGGGATCAATGAGATGGTCTTCGCGGTACATGTACTCACCCTCGGCCAAGGCGCGTTTTTGGAACACGCGGTCGATGGTTTGAATGTAAAACTCTGCCGTGAGGTCCATCACCGCCAGATACTCGTCGTAGAACTTACGATGGGCATCCGAGCTGTCGCCGTCTCCCTTGATCAGATGACCGAACTGACGCGCATGGGCATCCACATGGCGGTCCATATTCATGGACATAAAGCCCGACAATTGCAGGAAGCCGGGGTAAACGCGGCGCATACAGCCTGCATTGGGGAAGGGCACTGTGACCAGCACATTGTTCTCAAACCAGCTGAGCGGCTTGGATGTGGCCAGTTCATTGGGCGTTTTGGGGTTGCGCGATGTGTCAATGGGCGAGCCCATCAGGGTCACGGATGAGGGGCGGAACGGGTCGTTATTCTCGGCCATTAAGGTGGCTGCAACCATCATCGGCACGCCCGGCTGGCAGACGGCCATAACTGCTGGGCGGTCACCGTCCTTCCCGAGAACCTCACAAAAATCGATCAAATAGTCCACATAATCGTCTAGATCAAAACGACCGATGGAGACTGGAACGTTACGCGCATCCTTCCAATCGGTGATGTAGACATCATGGTCGATCATCATTTGCTGGACTGTGCCGCGCAAAAGCGTCGCATAATGGCCCGACATGGGCGCGATGATGAGCACTTTGGGGTCGTTTCGCCCGTCCATCACCTTTCCGGTGCGTTTGAAATTCACCAGATTGCAGAACGGGTGGGAGAAAACGGTTTCAGGCGTGACCTTGACCGCTTTTCCGTCAATTTTGAGAGGTTTCAGGTCCCATTCGGGCTTGGAATAGCGTCGCGTGGCATCGATGAACATGTCCATGGCCGCTGTTGTGGCGCGGTTTCCATACCAACTTGCAGTTGGATTGAGCGGATTGGACATCATTTCTCGGCTCAGGCGCGCAGCTGCGCGGGCAGGGCCCATGGCCGCATGGGTGAATTCGTAAGCGTGATACAGCACAGTAGATACCTCCAACCCTCTAGAAGGTTAAGACTAGGGGGTCACTTGCAGCGCATCAAGTCTTTTCGCACCTGCAATATAACCCTGTGTCAACAATATCGCCAAAGAGAGCCGGCTCCAGAAACACCCAATTCCCCGACGGATTTCGGAGTTTCTAACATAACAGTGTTAATTAAATGCCATATCCGCCGATATGCCTTTGACAGCTCTGCTTTGCTGTGGCAATCGGTCCGAATTATTCACTCATGATTCTGAGAAGGGGTATGCATGCCCAAAGATGAATGGGGCGTTAAGCGCGTCTGCCCAAGCTGCGAAGGTCGTTTCTACGATCTGCAAAATGAAGAGATGACCTGCCCTTATTGCGGTGCCGAGTTCACATTGGCCTCGCTCATGTCCGACAAGCCGACGATCGACAAGTCGGCGGACAAGGAGAAGGCCGAGAAGGACGATGCCGTTGATGATGCGGATGTGGTTCTGGACGACAGCGATGACGATGCTGATCTGGAGGTGGATGACACACTTCTGGACGACGACGACGACGACACAGTGCCTTTAGAAGAGATTGCTGATGTTGCCGCAGAATCTGACGACGACAGTTAACTATTTCTGTTGAATTCCCGTGTGCGGCGTCTTAGAGAGATGCCGCAACACA
>CAZXRG010000022.1:0-23121 GCA_964642935.1 uncultured Rhodobacterales bacterium
GTTGGCGGACCGAGGAGGATTCGAACCCCCGACCCCCTGATTCGTAGTCAGGTACTCTATCCAGCTGAGCTATCGGTCCGCGTGCGGTGCGTATATCGCCACAATCCCACCATATGCAAGAGGGGTTTTAAGGAATTCAACCAACTCCGGGCAATACAATCGAAAAGGTTGTTCCTTCTGGCCCGGTGCTCTTCAGCTCCAGACGCCCCCCGTGACCACGAATTAGTTCGGCCGCAATGGTCAAACCCAAACCGGTTCCCTCCCGCCTGGTACCGCCCTCAAACGGTCGAAACAGATTTTCCTGCGCTTTAATCGGCAATCCAGGTCCCGTATCCGCGACTGTAATGACGGTGCTCGCGCCATCCCGTTTAGCCTTAATCAAAACTTCGCCTTCCCTACCGGAGTTCTCGATGGCCTGTCGGGCGTTACGTGCGAGATTAATGATGACCCGATAAATCTGCTCGGCGTCAGCATGCACTTCCAATTCATCAGGAATATCAACCACCAACTCGCTTAGGCCGGATGTCTGCCTTAGCCCTTCAGCCTCCACGATATCATCCACAACGTTTGAAAGACGAAAAGAGGTCAAACTGGGGGCGGCCTCTTCTGCCTTGCCGAACGTCAAGGTTTGCTCACAAAGATTGATCGCCCGATTAAGCGAGTTCACCAATTTAGGAGCCGTTTTTGCAACCGCCGGATCCGTGCTGACCTCAATCCGGTCCGTGAACAACTGAGCCGTCGTCAACATGTTGCGCAAGTCATGCGAGATCTTTGCAACCGCACCACCAAGTTGAGCAAGTCGTTCTTTTTGCTTGAGTGACCCGGCAATGCGGTTCTGCATATCCTTCAGCGCATTTTCTGCCTGACGCAATTCAGACACGCCTGCATCAGGCACGATCACGCTTCGTACATCCTCTGGATTATCCTGAAAGGCGACCATCGATTGTACCACCCGGCTAATGGGCCGGACGATGAAACGTTGAACGGCCATAAATAAAAGGGCCGCTGTGATGATGGAAATCAGTAAGGACAGAAACAGGATATTCCGGCCGTAATCCAACATTGCCACTTTTAACGGGGTCTCGATCAAGGTTGCTTCAATTTCAAGCCCACCGCCTTGAAACGGCTCACCGATAACGCGAATGATGCGATGCTCCTGAACCAACATGGTTCGGATTGCGTCCTTCATCAAAGTCATCGCAGAAGCATCGCGCAAGTCAAACGTCTCATCGACCGTGGCGGGCATCGGGAGCGCCAGAACCAATTCTCTGATCGCATCTCGGCGCAGTGCAATCGTCAAAACGCCAGCATTCTGTAACAGTTCGCTTTCCAAGCGATCGTCCACCAGTGAATCAGAAGCCGCAAGCACCGAGAGCGAGGCAATCTGGGCCCGTTCCATACGCTCGCTGAGATAGTCAAACCTGAACCGGGCAATGGACGGGACAAAAATCAGAACCTCTGCGATCATCACAAAGATGATAGTCAGCAAAAGGAACCTGCCCGATAACGACTTGAGAAACATCAAACTTCCCCGATTGGTTGCGGGCAAGATATGTTTCAATGGATCACGCCACAAGAGCAAGAATTGATGCAATTCATGCGAATAGATCACAAGTGCGCGGGGTCTTGAAACCGAACTTGAGCTAGCAGTAATGAGCGCCGCGAACCATCTCGGCCTCGTGGTCATCTACCAGCCAGTCTCCGAAGAAACGTCCGCGCAAAAGCCACGAAAACCCGAAAGCGAAGAAAGCGACAGTCTCGAACCAAAACGACAGGTTGTAGAGATTCCATTGAATTGCCCGATCACTCTCAGGGGATGGCAGACTGCTGCAGAACAAGACGACAATACAGCATAAAACCAGAAAACCGGAGGCGATGTAGATAAGGTTTCGCAAACGCTTCTTCGGTCGTAATTGACCGGTCTGATCATCAAGGTGGATGGCCGGTTCCACCCGCGTGAATACGAAGAACGCAAAGACAGCCATGAGAATTAAGACCACACCCGCAGCCACGAAATGCAGCAGCTCCAGCGCTTCGCCGACCCGACCCCATAGAATTTGGAAATGACTTAAGACCTCGCCCTTTACGACAGGTGAGATCGAAACCGAACTCCCTTCAATCGCGACATGCGCAAAAATCTGTCGCACTTGAAAGTCATCTTCACACCCGATCCCCCCAGCCGGGACAATTGCGACAATGATCATCGCAAGTCCGGTTAGCAGAGCCAAACGCCCTTCCAGAGCATTCTCTCCCGAATACCCGATAAGAAAGGATCCCAAAAATGCGAGGGCTGCTACGAATATTGCACCTGCCCAGCGGGCATAGAAGTAATGGCTAACGGTATCATAGAAACACTCATTGGATAAGGCTGAGACCAGCAGCATGCCAAGAGGCAACCCCATTGCAATCACCCCGACAAAGCAGGCAACGCGTCGATAGCCGACACCCTGCACGGGGTTATTTAATGCGATGTACGTCTCGTCTCTCGTGCCAAGTGCTTGGATCAACGCGCCAAGCCGCTCCAAAAGTGTCATTGATGTGCCTCCGTTAATTCTGGAAGCTTAGCATGCGACATATCGGGATGTTATAGGGCAGCGTACGGTGCGCGGCCTCTGTGTCGGGCTTGCATAAGGTCGCAAGCTGGCAAGGCGAGAAGACCCGCCCTGCCCTAATATTACGGTAGGTACTTTTGCACCAACCCAACCACTTTTTTCACAGTCGGGTTCTCAAAGAGACGCGGCGTAAAGTAAGCCCCCGCCGCCCGTTTATTCACCTCTCCAAGCGTCGGATAAGGCGCAACCATTGCAGCCACCTGCCCCATCTTCATCTTATTGGCGATGGCCAAAGCCCAGACTTGGATCAACTCACCCGCTTGCGCACCCACTATCGAAGCACCCACAGGCCTGCCCTTCACGATCATTACTTTGACCAGACCGTCCGTTTTCAGCTCTGCCCGCGCACGATCATTCTCAGCATATTCAAAACGCGATACTTCCAGCTTATCGCCATAAGCCTCACGCGCCTGAGCCTCCGTCAGCCCGACCTGAGCCATCTCTGGGTCCGTATATGTCGCCCAAGGAATATGCCGATCCGTGGCCTTTGACGGCAGACCAAAGAGTGCGGAGCGAATAATCACACCCGCATGATATCCAGCCACATGGGTGAACTGTAAGCCACCGGCCACATCCCCAATCGCATAGACCTTCTTGTTGGATGTCTTCATGGACGCATCAACGTCAATTGCGCGATCATGTTTTATACCGGCTTTATCGAGATCAAGCTTCTCAAGGTTCGCCTTACGACCAACAGCCATCAACAAGTGAGACCCTTTATACTCAGCCCCGTCCTTGGTCTTGACCGAAACCACACCAGCGGCCTCAGAAATCTCGGAAGCCAAAGCACCCTCAACGACCTCTGTGCCTTCAAAACGAATACGCTCCAATGCGATGGCCGCCAGCTCCGGATCATCCTTACCAAAGGCCTTAAAGCCTTCAAGAACAGTCACTTTAGAGCCAAGACGCCGATGCGCCTGCGCCATCTCCATCCCAATCGGCCCACCGCCAATGACAATCAGATGCTCTGGCTGCTCACGAAGATCGAAAATATCCTCATTGGTGTAATGCTTCACCTTATCAAGCCCCGGAATGGGCGGCACGAACGGAGACGAGCCCGTTGCAATCACAAAGCGCCGTGCCTCGATAACATGCGCGCCGGCTTGCACTTCAGTCTCGGAGATAAACTGGCCAAACTCGGAAATCACCCGAACGCCCAATCCTTCAAACCGCTCCACACTGTCGTGAGGTTCAATGCCCGCAATGACGGAACGCACATGATCTTTAGCCGCCGCATAATCGACCTGAGGCGCAACAGGCGAAATCCCAAACGGGGCCCCCGTCGTCATGGCATGTGCATGCTTACCAGCCGCAATCAGCGCCTTGGAGGGTACACAGCCATAGTTGAGACAATCCCCCCCCATTTTGTGGCCTTCCAAAAGAACCACTGAAGCGCCCATCTGAACGGCACCAGCTGCCACGGACAACCCGCCAGAGCCTGCACCGATAATGCATAAATCTACCTTAATACGCTCCATCAGACATCACCTTTACGGAAATATTTCAGCACAATTGGCAGAGCTGCCAAAGCGCAAAGCCCCAAGATTGGCCCCAAGATCTGAGGCTCCCAGATGATCCCCAAGGACGGAGCCTCCCCGCGTGCGAACACTTCGCCCAAACCAGAGCCGACCCAAGTGTAAACGGCTGATCCCGGCATAATCCCGAAGAACGTCGTAAACGCAAAGTTGCGCAGCGAAATCCCCATCAAGGCAGGCACCAGATTGGCCGCGAAAAAGGGAAAGGCCGGAACAAGACGCATGAGGAAAAGGAAGGACACTTCGTTGTCCCGCAGACCATCGTATATCTTTCCAACAACACCTGTGTCCGCATCAATCTTCTTGGACAGAGTGTCACCCAATCCCATCTTGGCCGCCATAAAGATGGCAATCGCACCTAAAGTCGCCGCAGTAACAATGAAGAACACGCCAGGAAACAGGCCAAATAGAAATCCACCCGCCAGGGTCATTATCGATGCCCCGGGCAGGGAAAAGGCCACAACCGCCACATAAAGCGCCATATAAGCAATCACCGCGAACAGGTAATTGCTATCTCTCCAAGCAATCAAAGCCTCGCGATTGTCGCTAAGCGCTTGAAATGAAAGATAGTCTCTAAGGAAAAAGAACCCAAGAATTGCAACCGATCCGATCCCGATCAAGGGTAGTAGACGACGCAAAGAAATGCCGGAAGGCGACTGTTCAGCCATACTCATTTTAAACTCCAATAATTTTCTGAACCCTAACTGCTCAATTTACGCCCACAAAGATATCCCCCCTCACGCGTCATTGATCCCGCTCACGGAAATGTTTCAGTTTTGCTTGATCTGAGAGGCCTCTTGCGCCAGATAGGCCCAAATTTGTTTCGGAATTTTCCATCCAAAACATGCCCAAGTTGAATTGACTTCGCATTCTGGTGCGCTTAGAAGCACGGTTCGAGAATTCCGCAGCCTTGGAATCAAGGCATGCAATAGGAGCAAGAGCATGAAACGCACATTCCAACCATCCAATCGCGTTCGTAAGAACCGTCACGGATTTCGCGCACGTATGGCGACCAAAGCCGGACGCAAGATTCTTAATCGCCGCCGCGCACAGGGCCGCAAAAGCCTCTCTGCATAAGCTGCCCACGTTTAAGTGGCCCTCCTTTCATAGGGGATCGATATGACTAAGCCGGAAATGCAAACTGCAGGTCCGGCTTTTCTCGTTGAGACGCTGACCAAACGGTCCGACTTTCTAAGGGCCGCCAAGGGCAAGCGCCAACACACGCCCGGATTTGTCATTCAAGCGCGCAAGCGATCCGAAACGGAGGCAAAAGACGCCATCCGTATCGGCTACACCTGCTCCAAGAAGGTCGGCAATGCAGTCGCGCGTAATCGCGCAAAACGGCGCTTGCGCGAAATTGCACGAACAGTCATCCCAACTCAAGGCAAACAAGGCTTCGATTACGTATTGATCGGTCGCGCTCAGGAGACATCGACCCGAACCTTTTCCGTTCTGATCGATGACCTCAGCAAAGCCCTCAACATTCTCCACCCAAAATGAGCCCGCTGGCTTGGCTCATCTCTATTCCCGTCAGGGGATACCGCTTGGTCTTTTCGCCTTGGGTCGGAATGAATTGTCGTTACCATCCCACGTGCTCGGCATATGCGCTAGAAGCATTGGAAAAACATGGCGGGATAAAAGGCACGTACCTTTTGATCCGACGCATCTTGCGCTGCCACCCATGGGGCGGCTCGGGAATAGACAATGTTCCACCGCGCGAGTGAGCCTCTAGAGGCCCTCTGGAAAGATTAAATTTTTATACAGTTAGTACGCCGGAAACCTCGGTCGTTCTGCGTCTGTTTACGTGAAATACCGGAATTTGGCGTATCCCGCCGGAATGGCTTCAGATCCCACACGACCAACCCCAACCGAAATCCGCTACTGGTTTTCCAAAGCCGGATTGATATCTGTGGCCGCGATCGCTCTGCTGACATTTGGAGGGCAATTGGGGATCAGCCAGCTCATTTCTCCGCTCCCCCCGATCACAACAAAAATTCACGCGGTTTCCGAACAGGCAATTCGCGCCCAAACCATCAGCAATCTCGCAACAAACTTAGCCAACGCCAAAAGACCGGGCTTGCTTTACACATATCGCACCCAATTGGCCGGCGAGTTGAACGAATTCATCGCAGTTCATCGTGGAATGGTCCTTGGCGATGCAAGCCGCAGATTGACCCCGCCCGCCTCCGCGGAAATGGAAGACTTGATGCTTAATCCATCCTCAGGTCTTGATCGATTTGCCCGCGACTTTGAAGACAGGGTCCGCAGGGACTTCTTGGGGGACGCTTTAACTGTTGAAGATGGGCTGGCCCAAGCCCTTCAGGAAAACATCCAAATGGAGTTATCTCCAAGATTGAGGGAGGTCACAGCCCTCCTCTCCCAAGACGCGCGGGTCGCGGTGACCAAAATCTATACGGCCCAAGCTTTTCTTTCCGCGCTCGCCATTCTTTTGATGCTTGTTCTGGGAAACTTCCTGTACCGCCCTTTGGCAAAAAAAATCGCTCTGATCGTACAACGGGACCTCAAAGATACCGATCGCAACTTGTTGCGCTTTGATGAGGTCACCGGCTTGGCCAATAGGACTTATCTTTTATCCTTCATGAGCGACCTTTGTAAGTTTTCAAGGCAGCACGATTTCAAATCCGCAATACTCAACCTCGAGGTCAACAACATCGAAGCGGTGAGGACCGCTCTGGAAGCTCAAGATATCAACGAAATGATGTCCATGATTGCAAGGCGCATCGAATCCGTGTGCCGCAGCGGCGATTTCGTCGCGCGCGTGAACGAGAGCGAATTCATAGTGGTCATTACAAGCTTTGAGGATGACAATGCCTTGAACGACATGACCAACGCTTTGCGCACCAAGCTGTCTTTACCTTTTGTTCTGGCGACCCAGTCATTTAGCCTGACCACAAAGATCGGGATAAAAATTGCTAACAAGAAAGACCGGGTGCCGACAACCATTCTTAATCAAGCAGCTACGGCTCTCAAAATCGCAAAAGCATCCGACAATTACGACATCCAGTTTTTCTCTGACAGTCTCGCGCCAAAAGCAAATCAAAGAGAGCAGGAGTTTATAAAGATCGAAAACGGGCTCAAGAACGCTCAGTTTTGCGCCCATTTCCAGCCAATTATCGACCTGCAGTCCGGTGATACGCTGGGCTTGGAAGCATTGGTAAGATGGAACCATCCCAATCGGGGCATATTGTCACCAATTCACTTTATGGAAACGGTCAAGAACCGCGACCTGTCCAACGACTTAACCCGCGCAGTCTTGGGCGATGCTCTCAAGGCATTCCGCGAATGGCAATCCCAAAACATATTCATCCCCTATATTTCAGTGAACCTGAATTTGGAGCAATTGGAAGATAGGACCTTCATTGATGAGCTGAAATGGATCGCGGACAGTTATGACCAACCGCCAGAAACAATTGCGTTCGAATTCCCCGAAGCGGTTTTTGTCCCCAGCAGCGGTACTGGTATTTCAGAGAATCTAAAACGTCTCTCTGACTACGGGTTTCGTATAATCATGGACGATTTCGGCTCACTCGGTCTGAAAATAGAATCCGTAACAACTGTCCCTTTGGAGCACGTCAAAATTGATCGCGCATTCATCACCAATCTTGACAGTGAGACACTTCAACAAGCCGCAACTCTCGAAATGATCAAACAGGCTCAGGACAATAAAATTTCAGTCGTGGCCGAAGGCGTTGAGACCCCCGCAGAACGTGCCATCCTGTCAAGGATGGAAGCCGATGCGTTCCAAGGCTACCTGATTTGCGAGCCTTTAGACGCTGAAATGATGACCCAGTGGCTTACCTCGGCAACTGACAGCTCGGCCAATCTCAGGCAGGTTTGACCGAAAACCGAACCAACGCTAAGCCTTCGAGCACGACACCTCACAAATTAGGCCGGTCATCCATTCATCAAATGCGGTTTATTCCGCCTTTTTCCTTGACCTTTTGCACTTACAACTGTTGAACGCTGCAATGCAGATTTGACGAGCGGAGCGTACCGATGGACGAGCAGAACAAGAACCTAATTCTTGCCACTGCGCTGAGTTTTCTTGTGATTTTGGTCTGGACTGTATTTTTCAGCCCTACCCCACCTGATCCTCAGCTTGACCAAACAATTGCAGGCGACACCGGCGCTCCCGCCCCGACCGCTGGAGACCTAGCAGCTGCGCCTCCAGTTGAAGGCGCGACAACCGGTCAAACAGCCGTTGGCGCACCCGAGTTGATTGAAACCCGTGAGGATGCTTTGGCAACTTCAGACCGGGTCGAAATTGTTACACCACGCGTGATAGGCTCTCTGTCTCTGACCGGTGGGCGGATCGACGATCTTAAGTTTGTCGACTACCTTGAAACGCTGGACAAAAGCTCTGACCCAGTGACGTTGCTGTCCCCCGCCGGAGGACCAAACGCCTATTATGCCCTATACGGCTGGTCATCCGCAGCCGGTGCTGTCGATGAAGTGCCCGGAGCGAAAACACAATGGCAGATCGAGGCAGGCGACACATTAACCGACCAAACGCCAGTCACCCTGAAATGGACCAGCCCATCCGGATTAATATTCCGTCGCGCTATCTCAATTGATGAAAACTACCTTTTCTCAATCACACAAAGCGTCGAGAACCCGACCGGAGCTGCTGTTAAACTCGCGCCTTACGGAATAATCGCCCGCCACGGCGAGCCTGAAACCATTGGGTTTTACATTCTACACGAAGGCGTTGTCCGCTCGACGGACGGTGAAATCGGCGAGATCGACTATAACGACATGCCCGACTTCGCCAGCCAAGAAGGCGCCGGTGTCGTCGACAAAATCTCAGTCGCGCAAAACGGCTGGATTGGCTTCACCGACAAATACTGGATGACCACGCTTATCCCGAACCCAGGCCAGGCCTTCACTGCGGCCGCAAAGTTCACTAACGGCTCAAGCACCTATCAAACAGATATGCGTTTGCCTCTCATGGAAATCCCTGCAGGTGGTAATGCCGAGATCACCACCTCCCTGTTCGCCGGAGCCAAAGAGTGGGAGACGATCCGGAACTACGAGAGAGACAACGGCATTAACCAATTCGTCGACAGCATCGACTGGGGCTGGTTCTTCTTCATTACCAAACCAATGTTCCAAGTGCTCCACTACCTAAATGCACTGATCGGAAACATGGGCTGGGCGATCATCGGACTGACGTTTGTTATCAAACTCATCCTTCTCCCGCTGGCCTATAAATCATTCGTCTCCATGGCGAAGATGAAAAAACTTCAGCCCGAGATGGAAAAGATCAAAGAACGTGTTGGCGACGACAAGCAAAAACTGCAGCAGGAAATGATGGCCCTCTACAAACGAGAAAAAGCCAATCCAGCCGCAGGCTGCCTGCCGATCCTCGTGCAAATCCCGATCTTCTTTGCGATCTATAAGGTGATTTTCGTAACACTAGAACTGCGCCACGCCCCATTCTTTGGTTGGATTCAAGACCTTTCCGCACCAGATCCATCCAGCTGGATGAACCTCTTTGGCCTTCTACCCTATGAGATTCCCGCGTTCCTCGGCCTGCTGTCCATCGGTGTTTTCCCAATCTTGATGGGCATCACCATGTATATGCAGCAAAAACTGAACCCAGCCCCAACAGACCCGACACAAGCAATGATCTTCGCTTGGTTGCCATGGGTCTTCATGTTCATGCTGGGCGGTTTTGCATCGGGCCTCGTGATTTACTGGGTGGCGAACAACACGATCACCTTCGCCCAACAGTACCTGATCATGCGCAGCCAAGGGATCAAACCCGATGTCTTTGGAAACATCCTATCGGGCTTTAAGAAAGACAAACCGGAAGCCGACGGATGAAAGTCGCGGACCTCTGGCGCCATCCCATCAAGAGCCATGGACGCGAGCGACTAGACCAAGTCACTCTCACCGAGGGCAAAACCATGCCGTTTGATCGCGCATGGGCCGTCGCACATGATGCGGCAAAAATCGATTGGAACCTGCCAGAGCCCACGTGGGCCCAATGCGCCAACTTCTCCAGAGGATCAAAAGCGCCGTCCCTCATGGCGATCAATGCCGCAGTGGATGAGACCGCCAACCAGATCACGCTAACGCACCCCATGCTGGAAACCCTGACGATCAACCCGGATATCGAGGCCGATGCCATAAGACTCATCGAATGGGTCAAACCGATCTGCCCGACGGATCGCGCGCTCCCAGAACGTCTCTACAAGGTGCCGGGTCGCGGAATGACAGACAGCGACTTCCCGTCCGTCTCCATCAACTCTTTCAGCTCACTGGAGGCCCTAAGCGAAAAGGCCGGGACCGATGTCTCTCCTCTGAGATTCAGAGGCAACATCTGGATCGAAGGCGCACCTCCATGGGCAGAGCTAGACTGGGTCGACCAAGACATTCAAATCGGAAGCGCAACGCTCAAAGTGATAGAACGCACCGAGCGGTGCCGCGCTACCACATCAAACCCAGACACAGGTAAAATCGATTTAGACGCACTAAACGTTCTAAAAGACAACTGGGGCCACTTGGACTTCGGCGTTCGCGCCATTGTGGTGAAAAGCGGCGACGTCAAAATCGGCGACACGGTATCACTATGAGCACGCTCCCCTTCCCAATCGTCGACGATTTGACCACTCCGGAACTGGAAGTGGGCCGCAAACTATTCGCAGGCCCAGTCGATTTCCTAAAAGGTGTGGTCGCGATCGATGGCCTACCACCCGATGACCGGCGCGAAGTCTGCTTTGCAGGCCGCTCTAACGTCGGAAAATCCAGCCTCATTAACGCTCTGACGGGGCGCAAAGCGCTTGCACGGACGTCAAGCACACCCGGTCGCACGCAGGAAATCAACTATTTCACCCTTGGAGAGGAACGCTACCTCGTCGACCTCCCGGGCTACGGTTATGCGAAAGCCCCCCTGCCAGTGGTCGAGAAATGGCAGCGGCTACTGAAATCCTATCTGTCAGGCCGCGCCAGCCTACGCCGCGCGTTTGTTCTGATCGACGCACGCCACGGCGTGAAAGCGCCTGACCTTGAGATCATCGCGCTCCTCAACTCCTCAGCGGTCACCTTCCAAGTGGTGCTCACAAAGGCCGACAAACCCTCAAAGTCCGACCTCGACAAAAATCTGGCACAGGTAAGAGACGCCTTACAGTCAGCCCCAGCAGCCTATCCCGAGCTGATCATAACCTCCTCGGAAAAAGGCGACGGCATCGACAAGCTGCGCGCCATCATAGCCGGAATCGCCTGAACACGCGCCAAAGTCTTGCCTTGAGCGCTCCTCCTGCCCGCGATATCACTCCCAAAAGCAAAAAACCGCTAGCTTAGGATTAGCCCGATGAAACGCGACAGCCTCGCCACTGCCCACACTCTGTCCGAAGCGCTCCCCTTCCTACAGCGCTATGACGGAGCGACCGTGGTGATCAAATTCGGCGGTCACGCAATGGGCGATGACGCCGCCCTCGCAGACTTCGCACGCGACATCGTATTGATGAAACAATGTAACGTGCATCCAGTCGTCGTGCACGGAGGCGGCCCCGCGATCAACGCAATGCTCGACAAACTCGAGATCAAATCCGAGTTCATTCGCGGCAAACGGGTGACGGATGCGGCGACCATGGAAGTGGTCGAAATGGTTCTGGCCGGGCAAATCAACAAAAAGCTGGCCCATGCGATCAATATGGAAGGCGGCAAAGCCGTTGGCCTTACTGGCAAGGACGCAAATCTGATCATCTGCGAAACCGCCGATCCGTCGCTGGGCCTTGTGGGCAAACCGGTCGAATTGAACCCCGAAGTGCTAACGACCTTCATCAACTCCGACCTGATCCCGGTCGTAGCCCCCATCGGCATGGACCATGACGGGAATACCTACAACATCAACGGCGACACAGCCGCAGGCGCGATTGCCGGAGCCCTCAAAGCGGATCGCCTCCTTCTGCTCACGGATGTTGAGGGCGTCAAAGATGCAAGCGGAGAGGTCCTCACGGAAATCTCGGCCCCGCAAGTGAAATCCCTAACGGATGATGGGACCATTGCAGGCGGTATGATCCCGAAGACCGAAACCGCGCTTGATACAATCGACGCAGGTGTGAAAGCCGTTGTGATCCTTGATGGCCGCTCCCCCCATGCTGTTCTTTTAGAACTCTTCACCGAGCATGGAGCCGGCACGCTTATTCGGGCCTAGAGCAGGTCTCCAAATCCGCCTCGCACCCCGCAATCGTCCCAGCCACCCAATCGCGCCACCCCGCCAAAGGTGTGGCAAAAATCTCGGTTTCAGGATCGTTGCAATTAGGCCGACCGCCGGACGGCGACGAAATGGCAGACAAGACCCCCACAAGCTCACCTTCCGCCCCAATCAGCATCGACCCGCTTTCGCCCCCACAAGGCACACGCTCATGGGTGAACACCATCTTCCCGCGCAACATGGGCAGACGGGAAAGCGAGTTAACCCTTATGGGTGAAACCTCCATCTGACGTTGCGCATCACCCCGACGAATAGGCCAGCTCCCGATGTGACCGTCAAAGGGAATACCAACCTCATCAGCGACAATCTCAGCAAACTCCGCGCCCTCAGGCAAAGGCTCCGAAAGTCGCAAAAGTGCCAAATCCTCGTTCGGGAAGGCAGATGGATTTTCCGGACAGACAGCAAGATCAGCCGCCACGCTCACCCCAAGCGCAGGCACATCAACACCCAGATAATTCCAACGGGTATCCCCCACACAGTGCCGCGCTGTCAGAACCCAATTCCGATCAACAATCGCCCCACCGCAGTGTCGCAAACGGCCAGAGCCCGTGTCCTCCAGCTTCCGCCAACTCAAATGAACCGCATAAGGCATCCGCTCAGAGCCCGTCAGATCAAACCGATCCTCAATTACAGCCGCCCCATCCATCTGCCAGCCACAGACACGAAAACCGTTTGAATATGCAGGGAGACTTGCCCAAAAGAGCAATAGGACCATCAGATACTTCATCCCGCCACATTGCCCCGCGCGTAAAAAGCAAGCAAGCCACATGACCGTCACCCCCTATCAACTCTCCGACATTCAAAAGCTATCATCAGCCCATGCGCTCGACGTGCTGGGCGGGTTTCATCCCAACGAAGATGATAAAACCCCCGACACATGCAAAACACTTCTACTTCTAGGCCCAGCCAAAAACTTTTGGCCTCACTTCAAAAACGCTCCAGAAGCAAAAGACGAGCAGAAGGACCCGATTGATCGCTGGTCCATTCGAACAATAACGGCCATCGCCGACGGACTCGACGCCACAGCAGTCTTCCCATTCGGAGGCCCGCCCTACCAACCCTTCTATTCATGGGCACTCAGAACCGGCCAAATTTGGTCCTCTCCGGTCATGCTCGCAGTCCACAACACACACGGGTTGTTCGTCTCGTTTCGCGGCGCTCTGTTACTGCCCTATAAAATCGACCTCCCAGAACCGCCCAAACAAGCGCCCTGCGACACCTGCGAAAAGCCCTGCCTCACCGCATGTCCCATAAACGCTCTCACAGGCGAAGGATACGATCTCGACCCGTGCCATAGCTTCCTAGACACCAAAGAGGGAGCCGATTGCATGACCTCAGGATGCGCCGTCAGACGCGCTTGCCCGATCGGAAACACCCTCAGATCACCAGCCCAATCGGCCTACCACATGAGCGTCTTTCACAAATCCTGACAGCTTTTCCTTGATTTCGAACCCCAAAATCGTGTCAGCTAGGAGGATGAAACAACTCATCCTTATGCGACACGCGAAATCTTCCTGGGACCATCCGGACTTGGAAGACCACGAACGACCGCTCAATCCACGCGGAGTGGCCGGAGCCACGGCCATGGCGGGATGGCTCAAAACCATGGGTGCCATTCCCGATCATGCGATCATTTCCGATGCGGTGCGAACGACGGAGACGTGGAACTTGGTGGCTCAGGACTTGTCACTCGACATCACCACAAACATCACCAGAAGCTTCTACTTGGCCCCACCTTTGACCATGCTCAACACAATCAAGGAAGCACCCGACACCGCCGAGACGATCATCGTTATCGGCCACCAGCCAGGCATGTCGGTCTTGGTCGAGCGACTATCGGACGGCTCGGAACCCGCCAACAGAAACCGCGCATTCCAACATTTCCCAACCGCCGCCACGGCGCTCATCGATATGCCCGTTGAAAGCTGGGCCGATGTGGATTTCGGGAAAGGCGTGTTCAGCCGCTTCTCCAGCCCCAAAGAACTGGCAAACGCCTAAACCAACCTCAAACGCCTATAATTTCGACTGAAACGAAACCGGCAAACCACCGGGCGCGGTAAGATAGTAAATCCGCTCACCATGAGCATCAATAGGACCATGGGGCGCAAGGCCATTAGACTTGGCCTCCTGTGCCACAGCGTCCGCATCTTCAACCACAATTTGCAGCATGTAACCGTTGGGGATACCCTCCGCCTCCGGCCAAATCTCTACCCAACTGTCACCTTTGGCTGGAAAAATAGCACCGGCAAAACCTTCCGTTTCCCCCATGTCCTGCTCTTCCATACCCAAAAGCCGCAACATCTCCGCAAGCCCTGCACTTTCCGGTGCAGGCGCCACTTTCGCAAAGCGAATACCGAGCGGTTTCAATGGCCCAAAATCTGGCTAAGGAACAACTGGGTGCGCTCGGATTGCGGATTGTTGAAGAATTCTTCCGGCTCGTTCTGCTCAACAATCTGACCGGCATCCATGAAGATAACCCGATTGGCGACCTGACGGGCAAAGCCCATCTCATGGGTCACACAAATCATCGTCATACCCTCTTCCGCCAGTTCGATCATCGTGTCGAGCACCTCTTTGATCATCTCAGGATCAAGGGCAGAGGTCGGCTCGTCAAACAGCATGATCCGAGGCTGCATACACAAGGACCTTGCGATCGCCACCCGCTGCTGCTGTCCACCGGACAGCTGACCCGGATACTTATCCGCCTGCTCGGGGATTTTCACCTTCTCCAAGAAGTGCATGGCCGTCTCTTCCGCCTCCTTCTTAGGCGTCTTACGCACCCAAATCGGAGCCAATGTGCAGTTCTCAAGGATCGAGAGATGTGGGAACAGATTGAAGTGCTGGAAGCACATCCCAACCTCAGACCGGATCTTGTCGATGTTCTTCAAGTCAGAGCTCAGCTCCGTCCCGTCCACAATGATCTGCCCCTTCTGATGCTCTTCCAAAGCATTAATGCAGCGGATCAGCGTCGATTTACCGGACCCTGACGGCCCACAGACAACAATCCGCTCGCCCCGGTTCACGGTCAGGTTAATGTCGCGCAGAACATGGAACGTGCCGTACCATTTGTTCATATCCGTAATCTGGATTGCGATCTCGTCAGAGACGATCATTTTTGCAGCTTCAGCCATGATAGCCCTTTCCAATTATTATCTATGATCGGTCGCAAGGCGACGCTCTAACCACTGTGAGTATTGCGAAATTCCGTAGCAGACGACGAAGAAGAGCAGGGCTGCAAACCCGAACAGCTCCCAATAAACGCCGTTCCATTCGGCCGAAGCCAAAATCGGCCCCCGCACCATGCCCACCAGATCAAACATCGAAATGACAGAGACAAGCGTGGTATCCTTGAACAGACCAACAGCCACGTTAACGATGCCCGGAATGGAAATCTTCAGCGCCTGAGGCAGAATGATCAACCGCATCGACTGCGGGTAATCCAACCCCAAACTATCAGCCGCCTCGTATTGCCCACGGGGCAAAGCAGCCAGACCACCACGGATCACCTCGGCAATATAGGCCGCGGAGAACATGGTGATCATGATCACCACCCGCAAAAACAGATCAACAGTGCTATCAGGCGGGAAGAAATACGCCAGCATCACCGAGGCCACAAACAGAAGCGTAATGAGCGGCACACCGCGAATAAACTCGATGAAGATCACGCAGATAAACTTGATCAACGCCATGTCTGACTGCCGGCCAAGCGCCAGAACAATACCAAGCGGCAAGGAAAGGCTCACACAGGTCGCACCCAGCATAAGGTTGAGCATAAAGCCACCCAAGTCGCGCGACTGAACCGCCGGAAGAAGGGCGTTGTCGGACGCGCCATCGGGGATCAACGCGCCACCAATGCTCCAGACGATAAAAGCGACAATGATTGCGCCGAAAAAGCCGAGCGCAAAGCTCTGCTTGCCGTAGGTATTGAAGACGAAATAACCCGCGACGAAACCAAGCAAAGCCACGATCGGCCCAAAAATCGTACCTCCCCAGATCAGCCAATAGGCCAGAAACGGATAGAGCGCCGTGAAGATCAGAAGCTTGCGTGGCAGATCAAAGAACAAAACCGGAGCGGCTGCAAAAAACAGCAAGAGAAACGCCAGATTTGGCCGCCAATACTCATCATTGGGATACTGGAACCCGTAAAGCAACTGATGCCAACGCTCGCTTAGAACCGAAAAACAGGCTCCCAGCTTGCCAGAGAGAACGTCGCGACACTCAGCAAGGCTCGACGTATTCCAAACCCCGTTCAAGAACCAAGGCAAGGCCCCGCTCAGGATCACGTAAATGATGTAAAGCGAGATCAGCGTGAGAATGGAGTTAGCAGGCGAGGAAAACAGGTTCTCCCTGAGCCATTTAACAACCCCCGCCTCAGAGGGTGGAGGCGGTGCCGCAGGTATCTCGGAAGTGCGCACAAATGCTATGGATGTATCGTTTGGCATCTCAGCGCTCCTTCAACTTGATGGCGTTGTTGTAGATGTTGATGAAGAAGGAAATCAGCAGCGATATCGTGAGATAAAACAGCATCAACAGCAGAACACACTCAATGGCACGCCCCGTCTGGTTCAACGTAATCCCGCCAAGCGTCGCTGTGATATCCGCATAACCAACCGCAATCGCCAGCGACGAGTTCTTGGTAATGTTTAGATATTGAGAGATCAGCGGCGGGATAATCACCCGAAGCGCTTGGGGCAAAATCACCAAGTTCATAATCCGACCGGGTCGAAGGCCCAACGCACCAGCGGCCTCGGTCTGACCTTTGCTCACCGCCTGAATACCAGCCCGCACATTCTCGGCGATGAAGGCACCCGTGTAGATCGAAAGCGCAAACCACAAAGCGATCAACGGCCCACCAATCTTGATGCCGCCCTTGAAGTTAAAGCCCTTCAGCTCGGGAATGACCCAAGTGAGCCCCATAACAAACAGCAGGATGGCAACGGGCAGGATCCATATGGCCGCCGTGTAATACCAAGTCGTAGGGCGCAGACCGGTCGCATGTTGCTTAGCCGTGGCCCAGCCACTCAGAGCGCGCGCACCAAAGAAGGAGCCCACAAGTGCCGCCAGCACCAACACCCAATTCATAAAGGTTGCCGCGAAAAGCGGATTAGACAGCACAGGCCCCGGGATATAGACACCACGATTTGTAAACGCCGCCGACCCTAGAAACATGCTCGCGGTTGGCTCATCGCCCCTAAAAGCGCGCGGCCCCGGCAGAACAGCTGTCATGATTGTGAAAATAATGATGATCCAGATCAGAACTGGAATATTGCGGAAGATTTCCACATAGATGGCCATGATCTTGGAGACGAGCCAGTTTTTAGAAAGGCGCAAGACACCGGCAATCACACCAAAGATGGTCGCGGTAATACAGGCCAAAACAGCCACCAACAACGTGTTGAGCACACCCACAAGAGCCGCGCGACCATGACTTGATTGGCTGGTATATTCCACAAGCCGCTGGTTGATGTCGTAATTCGCAGGATCACCAAAGAAGGCGAAGGAAATATCCAGGCCCGCTGTCTCAAGGTTCGCCAGAAGATTGCTCACCAGATACCAAAGCGCCAGTGCAAGCAGGATCGCCGCAATGGCCTGAAAGGTCAAAGAGCGATAGCGCGTATCATTAAAGAGCATCCCGATGCGGAAACCCTCTGATGGTGGATCGCTTGTGAAAGCCATACCGATATCCCTGTTGTTGGATAAACGCCCCAGCTTAAGCCGAGATCAATTTTTATAAGTAAGTTGAGCGTAAGAGGCCCAGTGTGATGATCAAACAAATTCAACCATCAGATATAGAAAGGGCGCCACTTTCGTGACGCCCTGCCTAATTCTATATCAACGGAATGGAGGAGAGTAGATCAGACCACCCTGTGTCCACTGTGCGTTCAAGCCACGAGCCAAACCGATAGGCGTTGCCTCACCGATGTTTTTCTCGAAGATCTCGCCGTAGTTACCAGCAGCAGCGATCGCTTTCATCGCCCAATCAGCTTCAAGACCAAGCATCGCGCCAAGATCACCCTCAGTGCCCAAGAGACGGTTGATCTCTGGGTTGTTTGTGCCTTTGGCCATCTCTGCCAAGTTAGCTGATGTCACACCAAGCTCTTCAGCTGTGATCAGAGCATTGAGTGTCCAACGCACGATGTCACCCCACTGGTCGTCGCCGTGACGCACAAGTGGACCGAGAGGCTCTTTGGATACGATCTCTGGAAGGAGAACATGCGCATCGCCGTCTTCAAAAGACGCACGTGTCGCGGCCAAACCGGAAGCGTCCGTTGTGTAAACGTCGCAAGCACCGGCAAGGTACTGCTGCTGCGCTTCTGCGTTTGTCTCGATTGGCACAGGCTCGTAAGAGATGTTGTTGGACCGGAAGAAATCGGCCAAGTTCAGCTCTGTAGTTGTACCTGTCTGGATACATACAGTCGCGCCATCAAGGTCCTTAGCAGAGGCAACGCCCAGCTCTTTAGGAACCATGAAGCCCTGACCGTCATAATAGTTCACACCAACAAAGGTGAACTTTAGGTCAACGTCGCGTGAGAATGTCCAAGTGGTGTTACGCGCCAACACGTCAACTTCGCCAGAAGCAAGTGCAGTGAAGCGTGTCTTACCAGTTGTAGGCGTGAACTGAACCTTCTCAGGATCGCCAAGCACGGCTGCGGCAACCGCACGACATACAGAAACGTCAAAGCCTTCCCAGCGGCCATTTGCGTCCGGTGCTGCAAATCCGACGAGGCCCGTAGACACGCCGCATTTCAGTTCGCCATTCGCCTGTACATCTTCTAGCGTACCAGCTGACGCGAAACCTGCAGCCAGGGTGGCAGCTGCAAGCGTGCTCAAAAATGGAGTTGCTTTCATTTTATCCTCTTCCCGATGGTCTTGTCGGATCGCACATGATCCAACTTATTAATTACAAAATGTCTGATCGAGCGGATTTTCCGCTTCGAAAAGAATGTACGCTCGAGGTTGGTGGCGTCAAGGAAGAATGATGACAATACCCTAGCGTAAGGCAATGGTTTTACGTCCAATATTCGAATGGAGTCCTACGCCTAAGCCGGACGAAAACGCAGAGCATACCCGTTTCCATCCGCACATTATTACGCAACGGATCCCAGCCCAAGTCCAACGGGTCTTGAAATTCAACGACACTGATGTGGCATGAACGAACGCCACCGCTTATCTCTGGCGCACTAATCGGCGCAAAAGCCAATGCCTTCGATAAGGTCCCAAGAACGACCCGCACCAAATCAACTGAAGAATAAAGGAAACTGCGGCTCAACGCCTTTTAGTTGAGCGTTATTTAATCGAATAACTTCAACAGCTTGAATTCAGAACCCGCAGTCTCATTTAGTTGGCTTTCTTCGAAATTCAGTCCCGAAGGAGGGTCATCAACTGCGCAGCCGTGACGAAATCACGCGATTTAACAGCGCGCAAAGCAAGAGCTTCCTCATCCTCACCCCATTTTTCAGCCTGCCAAAT
This sequence comes from uncultured Rhodobacterales bacterium, assembly GCA_964642935.1. Lineage (GTDB taxonomy): Bacteria > Pseudomonadota > Alphaproteobacteria > Rhodobacterales > Rhodobacteraceae > CAKZTM01. Next base: position 19,860 of record CAZXRG010000022.1, read on the forward strand.
ATCGTCGATAATGGACGCATTCCAACCAAACTCAGGAGTGATATGCCCCTCAACCACCGCCCGCGCGATCACAATCGAGCCCGATAGCATCACCAGATCATGGCAGGCCATTAGCTCGAAATTGTCCATTGTTTCTAGCCAGGACCGGAATGCAGATATGGACGCCTCCGGTTGGGGAACAGGCAAAATCCCCGTCGTTTGCACAAAAAATAAGCCGTGGGTATCGCGAACCCAGTCCAAAAGAGGCTCCCAAACCTCCGATTGCCGCTCCACCAGACCAGCAGGCGATTCGGCGCGGTAACACAGCAAATCAGTTTCAGCGTATTCGCTCAAAGCCTCGACAACACCGCCCGCTTTTTCCGACATATTATCGATGGCCGCATTGCATAGTTTTGTGAACGGAAGCCGCGTGGGATCAATCTTATCCTCCAAAGCCGACCACTCATCCGCAATAGCCTGCGCCAAAGCGCGACTGGGCACCGTTAAGGTAACCTTAGCGGGCGTTTTTAAAGGCTTGTCATCCAGACGAACCGAAAAGCCCTCTCCATCCGAAACAACAGACACAGTCTCCCAAAAAATCTTCATAATCGCGTCGCTCTTCAATCAGTCCCAAGCAACGTATCAATCGCTGCATCAATTTCGCTAAATTCATTCACAATCAAATCGGCACAAGCCCCCAGCCGATCAAGATCATGGTAGCCCCAAGACACGCCAATCGTGGCAAATCCGGCCGCCTTGCCCATCTCCATGTCATAACTGGTATCACCAATCATCACCGCCCGTTCCGACCCGATTCCGGTTTCTGAACACGCAGCCTCAAGCATGGCGGGATGAGGTTTTGACGGGTGAATGTCTGCCGTTTGCAGGGTCACAAACAACCCGTGCAGATCATGCCCCTCAATCACAACATCAAGCCCACGACGCGCCTTTCCGGTCGCCGCTCCCAAAACCGAGGATGGATCGGCATTGAGCCGCTTCAAACACTCCCGAGCTCCCTCATATAGCGGAACCGAGGCCTCCCCCTGCCCTTGAGCCCTATTTTTCACAAAACCCGCACGATAGGCATCCACCAGAGCCGCGACCGCATCCTCATCAATCTCAGGACTAATCCCGCGCATGGCCTCAGGTAAAGACAGCCCGACAATCGAGAGAACCTGAGCGTCACTGGGGGACGGCAAACCAACCTCGCGGTACGCGGCCTTCATGGCTTTAATGATGACCACTTGGCTGTCGATCAAAGTCCCATCGACATCAAACACGATCAAACGTGGTTTACTCACAGATCATCGTCCTCAAACGGATCACCCACATGATCCCGCGGGCTCCACCCCATGGTATCCCATGTGCGTGCCATATGTTCGGGTAGCTCGGCGGTCAGCTCAATCCGTGCCCCGTTTATGGGATGATCAAACATCAAAGACCGCGCATGAAGATGTAGCTTCTTGGACATCTCGCCGCCCAATTGAGCGCCCCAACCATCCCCGTCATTGGTGGTCGAATTGCCCCCGTACTTCCCGTCCCCAATCACCGGATGACCAATCTCGGCCATATGAGCCCGCAACTGATGGGTCCGCCCCGTGATAGGCACCAAACCAACCCAAGACACGCGCTTCCCAGCCGCCTCCAAAATTGTATAATCGGACGTGGCCCGCTTTGCCCCCTCATGCCCGTCAATATCTCGGGGATGGATGCAGATCATCTTCTCCACACCGTAACCACCCGCTTTTACAAGACCATAGCGAATGGTCCCCATGCGCGGGCTTGGGGAACCTGCAACAGCCGCCCAATAAATCTTCCGCGTACTCTTGTCTTGAAACACCTTCGAAATACCCGCCGCCGCTTTCCCGTGACGCGCCAGCACCAAAATACCCGAGGTATCCCGATCAAGACGATGCACCAGCTTGGGCTTATCCTCGCGATCAAACTTCAACGCTTCTGAGAGCATATCCACATGCCGCGTTGTCCCTGTCCCACCTTGGGACGCCAACCCCGGCGGCTTGTTGATCGCAATCAGATCATCATCCTTGTAAATCACACAAGAGCGGATCATCTGAGCGTCCTCAGCCGAAATCTTGGACAGAGCAACCGCACGCTGGCTCGCATGTTCCGCAGCCGCATCAGGAATGGGAGGCACACGCAAAGTCTGCCCCTCCGCAAGCCGGGCCGAGGCCTTAACCCGACCCCCATCAAGCCTCAACTCTCCCTTTCGGCACATCTTCTCAATGCGCCCTTGGGTCAATTGCGGAAAGGTACGCTTGAGCCAACGATCAAGCCGCAACCCGTCCGCATCATCGCCCATCGTGAGTGTTTGAACACCAGCCATCAGAACCACATCCTTGCGATAGTTACACCTATGGCCAAACCAATCAGCGACAAAACAACCGAAGCAACCGCATAGGTCATCATCGCCCCCAATCGTCCATTCTCCAAAAGAAGATACCCATCAAGCGAGAAGGCCGAAAACGTCGTAAAACCACCCAAAAAACCAGTCATGACAAAAGGCGCCCAACGAGACGGCACGCCCCCATCGACCCGATCAATCAACACAGCCACAGCCACGCCCATAAGAACCGACCCGAGCACATTCACAAGCATCGTCCCATATGGAAATCCAGCACCCAACAGACGGGTGGCTCCGCTGACCGTCAGGAAACGCGCCACGCTCCCCAATGCTCCGCCAAGGGCAATCATCAATAGGTTCATTTCAACCTTCATCCTTTTGCCGCTGAGACCGCAGGCGCGCGAAAAATTCGATCCGTTTCTTTAATTCCCGCTCATTGCCACGCTCGACCGGAAAATAATAGGTGCCCCGCTTCATTTCGTCGGGGAAATAGTTTTGCCCCGAAAACCCTTCCTCGGAATCGTGATCATAGGCATAGCCAGCCCCATAGCCCTCATCCTTCATCAAAGAGGTGGGCGCATTCAGAATGTGCTTGGGCGGCGGCTCAGACCCGTGCTCTTTGGCTGCACGGAGGGCCCCCTTATAGGCCACGTAAGAGGCATTCGATTTGGGCGCGAGCGCCAGATACAAAACAGCCTGCCCCAGTGCCAACTCCCCTTCAGGCGAACCGAGACGCTCATAGGTCTCCCAAGACCCCAAACAAACCGCCTGCGCCTGAGGATCAGCCAACCCGATATCCTCCACGGCCATCCGAGTGATACGACGCATCAGATATCGAGGATCCTCGCCTGACACCAACATACGCGCCAACCAGTATAGAGCCGCATCAGGGTCCGATCCGCGCACCGACTTATGAAGTGC
>CAZXRG010000023.1:0-22088 GCA_964642935.1 uncultured Rhodobacterales bacterium
TGATTGTAGACAAGGATGTGTCACCAGCAGCGTCAGAGTCGTTTGTGTCGTCTCCATTGCCGTTTGGATCATCCTGAGCAACCAGCTGCTTACCAGCAAGAACTCCGTTTGGATCGCTGAACTCGACCGAGTACGTACCCGGTGCGAGACCCGCGAAGGAGTAGTCGCCATTTGCATCTGTTGTCGTTGTCGCACCCGTCTCGACCAACGTGACCACAACGCCTGCAATGCCCATATCTCCGGCATCTTCAACATCGTTGTCGTTGTTGTCCATGAAGTACGTACCGGACACAGAACCTGGAACAATCGGGATCAATGTCTGACCAGCATCGACATTTGCAACATCAGCACCCGGAGCAACTGTGATCGGAGCGGTTTTGCCGCCTGTTGCGTCAACAACATCCGAGTCAGTCGCGTTAGAGCCCTGATCGGCAGCTGTGAAGGCAAAGCCCGTGTCCGGAGCTTCAAACATCACCGTGTAGTCGCCAGGCGCTACGTTCGGGAATGTATAGTCGCCGTTGGCATCCGTTGTTGTTGTCGCAATGATCGCGCCAGTTGCGTCAACCAGATCAACCTGCTTGCCAGCAACATCAACACCATCGTCGTTAGTGCCATTGCCGTCTGTGTCGGTGAAGTACGTACCAGAGATAGACCCTGGAAGGGCCACCTGACCCGCATCAATCGTGTCGATTGTCTGACCGTCAGCAAGAGTGATTGTGTCGGTCTTACCGTTTGCAGCATCCGTAACATCGGAGTCTGTTGCACCTGGACCAACGTCTGGAGCCGTGAAGCCAAAGCCGCCATCTGGCGCCTCGAACATAACCACATAATCGCCAGGAGCTACGTCAGGGAAGATATAGTCGCCATTCGCATCTGTCGTTGTTGTCGCAACAATCGCACCAGTTGCATCAACAAGGTCAACCTGCTTACCAGCAACATCAACGCCATCGTCGTCGATGCCATTGCCGTCTGCGTCAGTGAAGTAAGTACCTGAAATCACGCCGTTTACTGGCTGAGGCGCGTCTTTAAGACCCGCATCGATAACAGTGTTGCTTCCGGCAGTTACTGTGAATGTGCCGGACATGCCGCCTGTGTCGACGTCGCTGTCAACAGTGTCGTCACCGCCAAAGTCCTGAAGCGTGAACACCTGACCGCTTGGAGCAACAACGGTTACTTTGTAGTCGCCCTCAACAACGCTTGCGAAGTGGTAGTCGCCATTTGCGTCTGTTGTTGTCGTGTCAACAACCACACCAGCTGCGTCAACCAGATTAACTGTTACGCCAACCTTACCAGGCTCGAACGTTGTTGTTGTGACTTCCTGACGCAACTCGATATTGTCAATGCCAGGGCCTTTACCGCTGTGGGTACTGCCTGAAACAAAGTCGATACGGTTTGCACCAGCAACCAGATCCACTGCAACAGTGACTTGGCCGTCAGCCGCAACATCAACAACCTTAACAGACTGACCATTAATTTTGATCGTAAAGTCATTGCTGGACGCGTGGATCCAATCGTTTTTGTAAACATCGAGAGTGAGGTTATACGTACCTGCATCTACAACGTCGAAGTGCTGGCAAAGAACCGAATCTTTATCCAGCTCGAAAATCTCGTTGTCAGCAGCGTTGCCTGAATGGCCTTCATGCGCGCCCTGAATGACGTCGCCGGTGTTGTGACCTGCGTCAAACCAAGCTCCGTAGCCATCAGAGTTATAATGTGTCTGTCCAGCTTCAAAGTCGCCATCAACGAGGATGTTGTTGCCGTTTGTGACTGTCGTTGTGGCATCATTAATGCCATCACAATCCAGATCGCAGAATACGTTACCAGAGACATCGCCCGTACCCGGTCCAGCAGGATCGAATGTGAGCTTGTCGAGACGAACATACTCGCCGTGATCGCCATCAACCCAAAGCGTTACTTTGTCGCCGTGGTTGATATCCAAACCAGTGACAACGAAGTCTGAGAAAGCACCGTTGTTGCTTCCGCTGCCATCTGAGTCGCGGTCAAGAGTAACAGTCGATACAACGACGTCGTTAATCTTGACCATGATGACAGATTGACCATCATTCTCATCCTGAGCAGCGATGGTCAGGTCGTATGTGCCAGACTGACCGGAGAAATCTGTCCAAAGGTCGCCTTGGCCACCGCCATACTTGAGCTTAACGCCCTGAGCGCCTGAAGCCTGAGCACCGTGGAACGCATTAAAGCCCCATGAATGCATATCCTCAGCTTCGATGCAGATCTGGCCGGGAGGCGTAACGGGACCTGGAGCTGAAGGAGCGACACTCGCGTCTACGTTATTGAATGTTTGACCCGCACCAATATAAAACTCGTCGGTAATGCCATCGGCATTCGCGTCTGAGTCTTCCTTAGCGTCACCAACATCTTTCACGGCGTAAGTTAGGCCATTGGGGAAAACCACGCAGTAGTTTCCAGCGCTCACATCAAACTGATAATTACCGTTGGCATCCGTCGTAGTCGTTTTGACGATCGTGCCCCATTGGTTCATCAGACCGATAGTTTGACCCGCAATTCCTGCGTCGTATCCACCACCGCTAGCGTTCTCGGTGTTGTCGCCATCCACGTCAGTCGTGAGACGGCCCTTAATCCAGGCTGTATTATTCCAGAACGTCATTTATGTGCCCCCCTTGGCATCATTAAACAAAATGTATGAGGGTCAACACAGCATCGAGCGCACTAAACATCTGACATGAGCCCAAACAAGGCTACGCAAAAGCTACAACATATTCGCGCGACATCTCAGCACACGCTTCGACACCACGACCCCCTAAGGCGGAACCTTGCCGATAAGAAGTGTCATTGTCAATGAGCGGGAATTGGGAAAACTGCGGTTTTTTACTGAGTGATCACACTTTTTTACTTATAATCAAGTAATATCGCAGCGGTTGAAAGCGACTTGACTTAGCGACAACCAAAGGTGGCGACAACTTGATTCAGGAGAGTCGCAGGAGAACAAAAGGTGTTCTTAAAACGATTCCAATATCCCTAATAAATGTCGCATTTTTTACATAGGTGCGGTCCAACCGCGCCTGCGCTATTGTGCCAAGAGTACGCTCTTGTGCCACCCGCCAAGGGCCACTAACGCCCGGACGGGCCTTCATGTAGAGACCGGCCATTCTCTGAAAACGTCCAAACTCATGGAGTTGCAGCGGTCTTGGACCGACAAAACTCATATCTCCCTTAAGAACGGCCCAAAGCTGGGGAAGCCCGCTCAAAGGGCTCGTCTCTAGCCAGCGTGCAAATTGATCATCAGCGTTGGATTGAAACTGAACCATCTCAAACTCTACACCGTCTCGGCCAATAACCGCGCTTCGCTTTAGAATCGGGCCGTCTTTGCGAAGATAGAGAATAAGCGACAATGTAAGCATTAACGGCCAGAAGGCGAAAATAGCCACGATTGCCAGAAAAATATCCAAACCGCGCTTGGTCAAACCACGGGACACATAAGCAGTCGCCAAGCTCGACTGACCCGAGAGCAGGCTCGGTCTTGAGAAGAGGCGTTGATCACTGAAAGACATGTAAACCCCGGGTATTAAGGAACGAGACTTGGGCGCTCGTTGTATAAAACGATAGCGACAAACCCGAAATGAGAAATGCCTAAAGAGTTTCCCCCCTAAAAAGTGACGGTTTTCCGCCTATCAAAAGTACCGTGGGCGATCTGCACACAACAATTAGTGTGTATTTCAATTTATCCACATAATCTTGGTTTTAGAGGGGATTGAAAATGAGTCTTTCCTGCAACGACCTGACAGGGGCGCCTCTTTTATTGCCAGCCCCAAGCCGCTAAAAACCGGAAATGACCACACCCGCTTTTTGCCGTGACTGCTTAACGACCTGCTCTGGCGCGCGCCGTTGTCCGGCTTGCGCTAGCCCGCGCTTATTGCGCCACTCCGAGCTTTTCGATCTCTCGATCGCTCATATCGACTGCGATGCCTTCTATGCTTCCGTGGAAAAACGCGACAATCCGGAGCTGCGCGACAAAGCCCTCATCGTGGGTGGCGGAAAGCGCGGCGTTGTGTCGACCTGTTGTTATAACGCTAGAATCAAAGGCGTGCGCTCGGCCATGCCCATGTTCAAGGCCCTCAAAGCCTGCCCGGACGCGGTCGTCGTCTATCCCCGCATGGACGTTTATGTGGAGGTCTCCCGCCAGATCAAAAGCATGATGAAAGATCTGACCCCCGTGGTCGAGCCGCTGTCGCTGGACGAGGCTTTTTTGGACCTGACCGGAACAGAACGGCTCCACAAAGAGCCGCCCGCCCTGCAATTGGCCCGCCTGATCAAACGGATTGAAGATGAGATCGGGGTCTCCGCCTCAGTGGGACTGTCACACAATAAGTTTCTCGCAAAAATCGCCTCCGACCTCGACAAGCCGCGCGGCTTCTCTGTGATCGGGGAGGCGGAGACGCAGGATTTCTTGTCCAAACAGAAGGTGGGGGTGATCTGGGGCATTGGCCCTGTTGCGCGTCAAACTTTGGAGAACAAAGGCATCCGAAAAATCTCCGACATCCTGTCGCGGGACCGAAAAGACCTCTCAGAGCAGTTCGGAGGCATGGGCGAGCGGTTGTGGCATCTGGCCAGAGGGTTGGACCATCGGAGTGTCTCCGCCCGCGCGCCGGTCAAATCAATCTCGAATGAAACCACTTTCTTTGAGGACGTGAGCGATCCCGAACTTCTGGACGGATACCTCTGGCGCATGTCAGAGAAGGTTGCAGACCGCGCCAAGGCCACAGAGAAAACCGGAAAGACCGTCAATCTCAAACTCAAGCGCGCCAATTTCAAAACCATTTCAAGACAGGTCAGCCTGCTCGACCCGACCCAACTGGCCGATACGATTTACAACTCCGCCAAGCCGCTCTTGGACAAAGAACTCTCCCAAGGCCCGTTCCGACTCATTGGCGTGGGGCTGAGCCATATCGTAAACGAGGCCGAGGTCCGGCAGATGGGCAACCTGCTTGATCCCGATCAAACCACCCGCGAACAGGCCGAGCGCGCGACGGATGCGATCCGTGCGAAGTTCGGATCAGCCGCTATCGTCAAAGGGCGATCTTTGAAAAAGTGAACTACTTCAATGCCTTAAGCAAAAGGTGTCTCTATAAGTGCACATATTTTAGGCGCACCATACAAAAACTCTTGACTATGCTGCACCGCAAAAGCTAATGTTGCAGTGCGTCAGAGATGACGTATACCCTTTCCAGGGTATTCCTCCCTAGACTTGGGCCATGCAATGCGTGGCCCCTTTTTTTTGGGCTCATTACTTTTCAAAGAGATTTTATTACTCTGCGGCTATTGAAAGCTGCTCGCGCCCGATTTTGGCGAGCTTGCGCACAATGTCATTGATCTGGCGCTGCACAAAAGAAAAGCGCACGGTCTTGGTCACACTTGTCTCGTTCATATAAAGCGAACGATCTATCTCGATTTGCAAGGCATGGATGCCCTTTGACGGCTGCCCGTAAGTCTGGGTGATATAGCCACCCGCAAACGGTGCATTACGCACGACGCGAAAACCGGATGCGCTAAAAAGATCCATCGCCGCATCCATCACCCAGCGCTCACAGGAGGCGCCAAAGCGATCGCCCAAAACCACCTCCGGACGCGCCCCGTTGATCATGGTCGAACCGGCCAAAGCGTCATGGGGCATGGAGTGGCAATCAAACAAAATCGCATGACCGAACATCTCGCGGGTGTCGCGCAGTAAGGTCGACAGAGCATTGTGATAAGGACGATGATAAGCCGCGATCCGTGTCTGCGCCTCATCAAGCGTGATCTTCCCGTTCATGATGATCCGGCTCTCGGATACCACGCGGGGAATGACCCCCAAACCGGCATTGATCCTTGGCGAGCGATTGGACTTCGGCGCACCGGCCACCAAAGCCGGGTCCAACTCATCCGCCGCCCGGTTAAGGTCAAGCCAGGCCCTTGGGCGAACCGCCGCGATCAAAGGGGCGCCATGGCTGGGTGCGGATACAAAAAGTTCATCAACGAATGCATCTTCGGACGACCGCAGAGCCGTCTGGCTCAAATGGGTACGTGCCAACATTTCTGCCGGATAATCCGAACCGCTGTGAGGCGATGAAAAAACCGCCGAGCTGGTCTGCTCGGTTGGTTGGCTCAAAGCTAACACGGACGAATAGGTGTGCATGTCCGATCTCATACAGATAAACATAAACCGGACAGGCATTCTGTGAAACCCCTTGAATGAAAAAGGGACCTACCGTATAGAAGCCGCTCGCAACGTCATTGGTCACTTATCGACCGGCGATCGAGCGGGCGTATAGCTCAGCGGGAGAGCACTTCGTTGACATCGAAGGGGTCACTGGTTCAATCCCAGTTACGCCCACCATTTCCCAGAGTTACGGGACAGGATTTAAAGGACGCGGAGCCCTAAAACTCAGCGTTTCATGAAGGAGAGAGGCCATGAAGGTCAGAAATTCATTGCGTTCACTTAAGAAGCGCCACCGCGATTGCCGGGTCGTGCGCCGTAAAGGTCGCGTATATGTGATCAACAAAACGCAGCGTCGTTTTAAGGCGCGTCAGGGCTAAACAGCCTCGACGTCTTGCGAATCGCTTTGCAGCCGCGCTTTGAAGAGAGCGCGGCTTTTGCGTGCGTGCTGTTGATTTTTGGATATTTGCTCCAAGGCAAGCCAGCGCTTTGGCCTTAAGAAATAGCGAGCGGCACAACTGTTTTTGTCGCCCCGCTTCGCATTTTTACAAGATCACCGGAAGATCGAAGCCACCAGACGGGTCACCGTTTGATTGTCCAGATAGCCTGTCGGCGTCAATCCGGATTTCTGCTGGAACGTATGAATGGACACGCGGGTTTTTCGCGTGAAATTCCCGTCAACCGGTCCGGTATCGTAACCCAAACCAGCCAGCCGCTGCTCGACAAGTCGGCGCGTCTGCGCGTTCATTTTCAGAGCATTTTCGCGCGCGGCCAAAGCCTCGTTTTGCTGATTGGTTCCATTGTCTTGAATACGCGACAGGGCCTGCTTGGCCTGGGCCGCAAACAATCCGGCTGGAAACTTCTCCAGATAGTTCCGAAGGCCACGCTCATTACTGCCGGCCCCTGTTTGCTGCCAATAGGCCAAATCCTCTTGCTCACGGGCAACCCGATCCGCTTCGGCCTTGACCCCCGCAGCCTCGCTCAAGACGCGAATTTGCGCCGCGTCCAAAAAGCCGGACGCCTTGAACCCTTGGGTGCGCTGCCATCTTTCAATCGCCGCACGAGATCCCGGCCCAAAGAGACCATCCACCCCGCGCGTATTAAACCCGAGCAAGGTCAGGTTCTCTTGAACCTTGCGCCGGTCATTTCGGCTTAGCCTGAGGTTCTCCTCAATGGTCTGCTCGATGGATTTTGGAGGTGAGAGCGCATTTAGACGCGCTTGCGCTTCCCCACGAAAGAGCCCGTTTGGATAGCGATTAAGATAGTCTTGCAGCGCGGCCTCTGACCCGTTCTGAGCCGCGTCGCGCCAGTCGCGCATTTCCCCCAGCGCCGAATTTGCGTTGCGTTCTCTGGGATTCTTCTGAAGGGCGACGCGTGGCGTCAAATTGAAGTCTGACACAAATCCAGTCGCAGATAGTCCGTCATGCGCATTCAACTGCAATCCGGTTTCATCCCCATCAAGCATCCCGGTTCGGATCAGTCGATTGGTCCAAAGCCCGTTTCCGGACACAACCAGAAGACCGTTGGGAATGTGGAATCCAGCCTCAATCTTCTGATTTGCCGCATCGGTTGGCGTTGCCAGAACCAAGGCGCTCCGACCGGGGCGGTGAGACAGAAGATCATACAAGACATCCAAACCGATTGTTTGAGTGTGCCTGTCCACGATCCCGTTGGAGCCATAGCCCGCCGGTTTAAGATAGAGCCCCTGCTGCGTCTCTACCATCGAACCCACGTAGTGTATCACGGCACGATCGGCACCTCGGCTTTCACTCTCAAACCGACGCAAAGCATTTTCCATGCCACTCAAATTGGCCTCACGCTCGATGATGACACTATAGCCATCGCGGCGATAGCTTTCGGCAAGCTGACCAAGATCATTGTTAATGTCGCGCTGGTTTGAAAACCCCGCATTGCTTATGTTGGTCATCAACAAAGCGACATCTGCCGCCAGCGCTTTCATCGGCGCAAATGCAGTTACACATGCCAACACGCCACTCATTAATAGTTTCATTTTTAGACCCTCCCTTATGCCCTCGCATCGATCTTAACACCTAATAGGAGCAAACGACCACTTATGTCAGGGGGAGTTTCAGACGTTGCGGCGCTTTTCCGGGAATGCGCTCGATCTCCCTGCGCACTTCCAGCTCCAGTTTCACCGAAGTGACGTGCCAGCCAAGACTGCCAAGTTTGCTCAAGTCCCCCTGCGACATCTCTTGGCGTACAGCTTCGCGCAATTCAGAAAACGGTAATTCGCCCCGCTTCAAAACGGCAAGAATGGCCTGCCTAATGGCGTCAAATTTCCATTTCGGGATATTGGTGACCCCATCTCGGCCTTTTGTCGGGGTCCGACAGGCAATTCTCTCTTCCATCACCAATCACCAAATAAATTCACGGTTCACCCAAGGATTGCGCTTTTGTGCGCGTCTGACAAGGTAATGGAGATGCAAACACGCGATGAAGACTTGGTAAAAGCAGCAATTGGCGGAGATGAAACCGCCTTTTCGATCCTGCTTGAGCGCCATTATGACCGGATCTTCCGGATCGCTGCAGGTGTTTTGGGCTCAAGGGCCGAGGCAGAGGATGTCACGCAGGATATCTGCCTGTCTTTGCCCAAAAAGCTCTCTCAGTTTCGAGGGGAGGCCAAGTTTACCACATGGCTCCACCGCGTGGTGATCAATGCGTCAAGGGATCGGCTGAGACGGATGGAGACCCACTCCAGGAAAGCCTCTGGTTGGGGCGATTGGGAGCTGAACAGGCAAGCGGCAAACCAGGAGGCCAAGGAGGCGCGATCCTGGCTAAGTGATGCCATGTCCCGCCTCAGCGCTGATCTGCGTGAGACCGTTACATTGGTTCTGGGCGAGGATATGACCCACAAGGACGCAAGCGACGTTCTGGGCGTATCCGAGGGCACCGTCAGTTGGCGCATGTCCGAAGTGAAAAAGGCTTTGGCCGAGATGGCGCGACGTGAGGAGATGTTACGATGACCGATGATCTCGACAAATTACGGGACGCTCTAAAAGGCGATCTACCCGCGCCGGACGTCCAAAACCGCGCCCGAAATATCGAGGCTGCAAAGAAAATCTTCACCCAGTCCCAAGGATCGGAAGATGCCACGCGTCCTATGTTCAACCAGCCTCAAAACGAGGGTGGGATTTGGACAAGGATCAAAGAGATGTTGAATGGATTAACCGCAAAACCGATTTTACTGGCCAGCTCCAGCTTCGCCGTTTTAGCACTTGCCGTTCTGGTGACGACACAAACCAGTGTGACTGACAATTTCGCCGTGCCGGAGGTCGACACGCTTGTGGATTCCAATGACATGGTGGCGAGCCGCCAAGACAAGACGCTTGCCTCGGAAACATCTTCGCCAGTGCAGGCAGCTCCCATGGAGGGGCTTGTTGCCCCCATGGCCATGGACCCGGCTCCCATGGTTGAGTCTTTTGCAGGTGAGTCCTTGCAAAGGTCTGTCCAAACCCGCTCCAAAGTATCCGAGGGCGCAATCCAGCTTGATCTATCTCAAGCCCGCATCGCCACGCCAGCGCCAGCGGATGTCTTTCCTGAAAACACCCCGTCGGGGCTAAAACTCTCTCTCCAAGAGCCTGTATCGACCTTTTCGGTGGATGTGGACACGACGTCTTATGCGCTGATGCGTATGGCGACATTGGACGGCTATCCGCTCCCGCCCGAGGCCATTCGGGTGGAGGAGATGATCAATTATTTCGACTATGATTATGCGACGCCCGACAGCACGGACATCCCATTTTCGACCTCCGTTTCCGTGATGGAGACCCCTTGGAACCCTGACACGCAATTGATGCAGATCGGAATAGAAAGCTATGATCTGAACCCCGCGGATCGCCCTCCTATGGGGCTGGTGTTTCTGATCGACACCTCCGGTTCCATGGAAAATCCCATGAAGCTGCCGCTCTTGCGCAAGTCGTTCGGCCTTCTCCTTAATACGCTGCGCGATGAGGACACGGTTTCGATTGTCACCTATGCGGGCTCTGCGGGAATGGCGCTTGAACCGACCAAAGCCTCGGAGAAGGAGGCTATCTTGAGCGCCTTGGATACCCTTTCCGCAGGTGGATCGACGGCAGGTCAGGCTGGACTTCAGCAGGCCTACTCTATCGCCGAAGATATGCAGGAAAACGGCCAGCAAGCGCGGATCATTCTGGCCACGGATGGGGATTTTAATGTGGGCATTTCGGACCCCAAAGCCTTGACCGATTATGTGGCCGAAAAGCGGGAGACTGGCGTGTTCCTCTCGGTTCTCGGCTTTGGGCGGGGCAATTACACCGACACGATCATGCAAGCGATTGCGCAAAACGGGAACGGAGTTGCGGCCTATATCGACAGTCTCGCCGAGGCGCAAAAGGTGCTTGTGGAAGAGGTCACAGGGTCTCTAATAACAATCGCTTCGGACGTGAAAATTCAGGTGGAGTTCAATCCCGCCCAGATTTCCGAGTACCGGTTGATCGGCTATGAGACCCGCGCACTCAATCGCGAGGACTTCAACAATGACAAAGTGGATGCGGGTGAGATCGGGGCCGGTCATACGGTGACGGCCATCTACGAGATAACCCCCGTCGGCTCGCCTGCTGAATTGGCAGATCCCCTGCGCTATGCCGCTGGCAATATGAGAATGTCCCCAACGGATCCATCAAACGAGCTGGCATTCGTAAAGCTGCGCTACAAGCAACCCGGTGAAGCCATCAGTCAACTGGTTGAGACGCCCGTTATGGCCGACACGCAAGTGATCCCGACTGAGGACGCAAATTTCGCAGCCTCCGTGGCGGCTGCTGGCCAGATCATGCGCGGTCAGGATTTGGGGGATTACACGATCAAGGATGCCCAAGCGCTTGCCGCGGCCAATCGCGGAGAGGACCGCTTTGGTCATCGCGCGGAATTTGTCCGGCTCTTGAAACTGATCGAAGCGCAATAACAAAAAGGGCCCCGCATTTGGGGCCCTTCGTTATTCAGATGAAGCAGTGCTTAAGCGGCTTTAGTGACCGCCTTGGCCTTTTGCTTGCTCACCTTCGGCGCCTTGGCGATCTCGATGGTGCGCGGCTTCAAGGCCTCAGGCACTTCGCGTACCAGATCAACATGGAGCAGCCCGTTTTCGGTCATCGCTCCGGTGGCTCGCACATGGTCAGCCAGTTGGAAACGGCGCTCGAATGCGCGCTCGGCAATACCGCGATGGAGGTACTGGGCATCGCCCTCAGCCGGGACTTTCTTACCAGACACAACCAAATGGCCGTCCTTGGCTTCGATGTTCAAATCACCATCGCCAAATCCGGCAACCGCAAGGGTGATGCGATAAGCATCCTCGGCCGTCTTTTCGATGTTATAAGGTGGGTAATTGTTGGACGGCGTATCCGCCGATGTCACCTGGTCCAAAAGGGACGCAAAGCGGTCAAAACCAACTGTAGAACGGTAAAGTGGTGAAAAATCATAGTGTCGCATGAGATGAACCTCCATTGAGCGAACAAAACCAAATCGACCCTCCGGAATGGACGGATCGAGGACTTGATATCGGACCCTATCTAGGCCTCCGATGAGATAAATGTGGGAAGTAGGAGAAGTGGTTTCAAGAGGATCGGGCGAAAAACCTGACGGTCAATTCTTTGGTGGGGTGACCACTTTTCGAAAAACTGGCCCGCTTACATCCTCACCTTCAACAACCCCGACCTGAGGCAGGCGAGACGGTCCAGGCTTTGGCGCAACCGCCTGATAAACCGGATCGGTTTCATCAAGCTGGATGCGCAAACGCTCCAAGGGTTGCCCCAAAGAGACGCCCAAAGCCACATCGCGACTGTTCCATTCAGCCATGGCCGAGACCACGGATGCAATGCGCGGCTCCCCGTCTTGAACCACAAAAATGGGCGCGCCAGATGCGCCGTAATTCACGTCACACGACAGGACCAGAACGGCACTTTGACGGCCCAGCATCTCGCAACGTTCCTGCAAAGACGGCGCCTCGGCCCGCTCTTGCGCATAAGAGACCACCATCACGCTGTCACCCGGACTAGGACGCTTATGGGCCTCAAACGGGGTCACGACGCTGGCGCGAATAGGCGTGTCCAACTCGATGAGCGCCAGATCAGAAGCCACACGGTCCAACCGGTTGGCATCTCCGTAATCATAATCCTCATGGATCACCACGCGGGAGGCCTTCCGATGCGCCGCAGCCCACCCTTTGCGCCATCCGGCAAGGAAGTGAATTTTATCCGCAGGGATCGGCTTTCCGGTGCGCTTGAAGAACATGCAATGGGCGGCTGTCAGCACCAGATCAGGCGCAATTAACGCGCCCGTGCAAAAGCCCGCACCTTCCATATTGATGCGCCCGACACCTTCCCAAGCCTTCGCCTCATCCGCTCCCAAAAGACGGCGCAAAGGAGCATCGTCTTCCGCCTGCGCGGTCGAAACAAATAGGATCAAAAACAAGGTTAAAAAACGCACCGCCATGGCTCTATCTCTACGCTGATTGTTGACAGAAAACCAGCATTACTGTGACGATGATGGCGGGCGAACGACTTTTCGCCCCGAGGCGTCACCGCCGCCCAATCCGAGGGTGTTAGAGCCAAACCCGCTTCCAACAGAGATGGTTTTGCGCGACGCGGGTGCCACATAGCTTGCCGCCACTTTGGCCCTCGCGCTCCAGAACGGCAAAGAGGCGCGCCCCGTGGATCGTGTCGCCTTGGCGTCAACCAAAACACGGCCCAAAGGCGCATCCACTGCCAGCGCAATTCCGTTCACTTTTCCAGAGTGCGTCGTGCGCGAGCCTGATATCAAGGCGACGATCTGGGGCTTTCCATTCTTATAGGAAAAGATGGGAGCACCCGACATGCCGCCATAACTTTCGCAAGACAAAAGCAGGATATCCCCGTTGCGTGTGCCCGCTTCGCAGCCGTCGTTGATCGACGCCGTGTTGGAGCGACGCCCGGAGAAAGACACTACCGAAACAGGCTCCCCGATGCGCACTTTATCCATGCGCGGATAAGAGGGCGCCGCATCCGCGTAGATCGGCAATTCAAGCTCCACGATTGCCAGATCAGCGGCGATATTGCGGTTGTCATAGGGCCGCGTCGGATCATAGCCACGGTGGGCGACGATGCGCACAACTTTGCGCTCGGCCGCCGTGATCCCATCCCGCCACCCTGCGAGAAAACGCACGTTTTCAGGGTCCGCCAGACGTTTGGTATCCGCAGGATAAACACAATGGGCCGCCGTTAAAACGGTCTTTGGATCGATCAGAGCGGCTGAACACCATCCCCCACCACGAACTTGCAAAATGCCCACACCTGCCCAAACCTCCGCCTCCTTGCCGGGCTTCACACTGCGCCCTTGGGCAAGCGCAAAATCAGCGAGAATGACCGAGAACAGGATCAGGCTTAAGGCAATTAAAACGCGCATTTGGGTCTCTATTTGCGGATAGAACAAGATTTCAAAACCAAGGCTACGCCCGTAAATGGACGAAATTGTGGTGGGAATACTCAAAGCGGCTCTATAGTAGGGAAATATGCTTGAAAATATCGCACAGACAACCGGTCACTTTAGCTATCTCGATATCGGATCAATGATCCTGCTTTTGGTCGCTTGGATGGCCACGGGGCTGGTTATCGAGAGAGAAAACCCAAAGCGCCCCTCGACCCACTCTCTCATGCGGGACTATCGCCTGAGATGGATGGAGCAAATGGTGACGCGCACGCCGCGTATCTTTGACATCAACGCTTTGGGCAATCTAAGGCAAGGCAGCAGCTTTTTTGCATCCGCCTGCATGCTTTCAATTGGAGGTGGCGTTGCGTTGCTGGGTCAGGCCGAGCGCGTGGCAGGACTGGCGTCGGACATCAGCTCCGATCTCTCCGCACCTTTGATCGTTTGGGAGGCTAAAATACTGCTGATCCTGATCATTCTTGCCTATGCGCTGTTGAAGTTCATCTGGTCGATCCGGCTTTTTGGTTATTGTGCGGTTGTAATGGCCGCCACCCCCAAT
This sequence comes from uncultured Rhodobacterales bacterium, assembly GCA_964642935.1. Classification (GTDB taxonomy): domain Bacteria; phylum Pseudomonadota; class Alphaproteobacteria; order Rhodobacterales; family Rhodobacteraceae; genus CAKZTM01. The sequence continues at coordinate 14,172 of CAZXRG010000023.1, forward strand.
GACGCCAAGGACCCCAGAGCTTACGTGACTGCCAGACAGGCCGGGCAACTCAACATTTATGCCGCACGCAGCTTCAATCGGGGCATTCGCGCGATCTATTTCGCGCTTGCAGCACTGGCGTCTTTGCTGGGGCCTTTTGCATTGATCATGGCCACCATCCTGACGGTCTGGATGCTCTATGGGCGTGAGTTCAACTCGCAATCGCGCACTGCCCTTTTGGACCTTACGACGGAAACCTGAGCGTTAGCGCCCCTCTACCCGCCATGCCAAGAACGCAAATCCGGCGGCGAAAAGCAGGTACAGCCAACCTGGTGCCAAAGGCGTCAGCTTGATGTCCATGACGTTATAGGCATCGCGCCGTGACAGTCCCATCCAACCGCGCCCCGAAGCAACACGACCATCACGCACCATGCGCAGTTCTGGAAAGCCGTCTTCCAAACGGAATATACCGCCACCGGTCGCTTGGATCATCGGGTCGAGAATTGTGTCTGTGGATTTCGGGTTTTCAAACTCTTTGGGCGCACTTGGGCCAACCGCCACAACCGCCGTCGTTTCGCCTTCGCTCAAACGATAAAGCCCGTTCTCGCCCGCCTCAAATTGCGCTTCGAACCGACCCGGAGACACTTCGCTCAGTGCCAGCATCTGCTCCTCACCGTCCGGTGCAACGACTGTCAATTCTTGAGCCGTCTCGCCCATTGTGCGGCGGGTAACCACAACATCAGAACCATCAGAGGTTGCCGTGAGAACCTCCTCCTCCAACTCCGGCTCTTTCATCAGCCAATGGGCCAAGCGGCGGAGCATTTCCAACTGCGGACCACCGCCCTCATAGCCGCGCGACCAAAGCCACGCATGATCAGACGCAAGCGCCGCGATCCGCCCGTCACCGGGGCGATCCATGACCAGCAAGGGGCGCTGATCAGGCCCTTCCATGACCACATGACCGGACGTGGCAACCGTGTCCACGAGCCGGAACCAACGCCCCCAACCGGGGACACCGTCGACGGGCTCACGGGGGGCAAATTGCTCCAAACCTTCCGTCACAGGGTGGCGCTGGCCAATGTCCGAGATCATCGGCACATAGCCTTCCTCAATAACCTGAGCGGTCGGAGCCACGGGCAACACATCCGCCAAAGGCGTGCGATAAAGGCTCTCGGCACCGGCAAAGGACGCGCCGGAGGCGACCAAAAGCGCACCACCGTCACGCACATAACGCACGATATTCTCCAAATAGAGCGACGGGAGAACGCCGCGTCTGCGGTAGCGGTCAAAGATAATCAAATCAAACTCGTCGATCTTATCCATGAACAATTCACGGGTCGGAAATGCGATGAGGGACAGCTCATAAACGGGCACGCCGTCCTGTTTATGGGGCGGTCTGAGAATGGTGAAATGCACCAGATCAACCGCCGGATCGGACTTCAGAAGATTGCGCCACGTGCGCTCCCCCGCATGGGGTTCACCGGAGACGAGAAGCACGCGCAGACGATCCCGAACGCCGTTGATTTGAACGATGGCCGCATTGTTGCGCTCTGTCAGCTCGCCCTCTTGGGGAGGGACCACAAGCTGGACAAGGTTCATACCGCCATGGGTCAACTCGATCTCAACCGTGACAGTCTCACCAACGGGCACGCGCAGCAGTTCGGGTTCCTCACCATCAATGGACACCGCCAAAGGCATAGCGGGCGGATGGCCTCCGGGCGGGTTCCCAAAAGCCTCGATGCGCAGGGCGAGGCTAACGGGCTCTCCGATAATGCCAAATGCAGGAGCCGTTTCGACCACCAAGCGGCGATCCCACTCTGCTTCTCTCCCGGTCAACAGGAGATGGACCGGAGCGGGAAAGTCAGGAAACAGTTCAACATCATCAACCCGCCCGTCCGACACGATAATAGCACCCGCCAAGCGATCCTGCGCTTGTTCGGCGGCAGCTTTGGCCAGAGCAGTTGCAAGCAGCGTGCCCCGCTCGGCATCCGTGCCTTCCCCATCGCCAACGCGGATTTCGACAACTTCGAGATTGGCCTCAGCGCCCAGCGTCTCCCCCATGTCAGCGACCGCTTGGGTCAATTGTTCGGGGCGCACATCGATGGTTTGGCTCGATGTCTCATCATAAAGGACCAAGACGATATTGCCCAAAGGGTCGCGTTCTTCCTCCTTGATTGCCGGATTAGCAAGGGCCAGCAGCAGCACTGAGGCCGCCAAAGCCCGCAACCACCAGCCCGGCAACCGCCGCCAGAGTGCGAGGATCACCATCACAAGGGTCAAAACGCCCAAACCAATGAGGAATGGGACCGGAAGGTCTGGCTGGAACACAACGGATTGCATTATTGGCCCAACCTTTCCAGAAGAGCGGGCACATGGACCTGATCGGATTTATAGTTTCCGGTCATCACATGCATGATCAGATTGACGCCAAAGCGATAGGCAATCTCGCGTTGCCTCTGCCCACCTGCACCCGAGCCCACCGGAAAGCGATACTGGCCCGCGTCATTCACCGCCCAAGCCGAGGCCCAATCGTTCCCGCCAATGACAATCGGCGTCACACCGTCGTTGAGATTGCGAAACGGCATGCCCTCAACCTCCTCCGCATCAGGCGCCGCTTCGACCCAGATATCATTGGACGCCCATCGGCCCGGAAAGGCCTGAAGCAGGTAGAACGTCCGCGTGAGCACGTGATCCGCAGGGATCGGCTCTAGCGGGGGAACATCCAGTTTTGCGGCCAGTTTTTGCAACACGCGCCCGTTTGGCGTGCCAAAACCGCCCCCGCCCAAGTGAGCGTCGCGGGTATCAAACAGGATCATCCCGCCAGAGCGCAGAAAGGCGTTCAGTTTGGAATAGGCCGCGTCAGAGGGAAGCGCCTGGCGCTCGCTGATCGGCCAGTAGATGAACGGGTAAAAGGCCAGCTCGTCCGTCTCCAAATTCAGCGCAACAGGCGCCACAGGCTCAATCGCTGTGCGGGCATTCAGGACCAGACTAAGCCCCGTCAAGCCAGCCTCGGATATGGCATCAAGGCTCACATCTCCGGTCTTAACATAGGCCAGAACGGTGTTATTGGCCGCATAAAGCCCACCGTCTTCCTGCGCCTCGGAGGTCTGAGGTAGAGCAAAACCAGCCAGCAAAGCCCCGGTCACAATCGCAGATCGCAAACGACCAGACAGCCACAATGTCGCAAACACATCGAAAGCCAGCAGCAGCAGCGCAAGCGCCAGTAAAGGCGGGGCCAGATCGCGTTCATTGGAAATGCCCATCTCGGCAAGTGTCACACCAGAGGGCGGGGTGAGCGGCTCCAAAACGCTCTCTTGAGTCATCAAATTCACTGCCGCACGTCGCTCACCAGAGACGTAAATACCGGGAGGGGAGGCAGCGTCACGCACTTCTCCCGCCAAAATCGCCCCATCAATTCCGGGCATGGGCTGGGCCTCCACCAAGCGGCCAAAACCGTTCAGAACCCGCTCGGAGACCCATTGCGTGCCCTCCATATCCGCCATATCGCCAATGGTTTGCCCCGACAGCAGGGCGATCCGCTCCAGCATCTGCACAAATAGCCCCGATAAGGGCAGCGACGACCATTCCGCGTTGGCGGTCACGTGGAAGAGGATCACTCGGCCAAGCCCCAATGCGCGGCCAGTGACCAGCGGCGTTCCATCCTCCAAAGTGGCCATCACGCGGTCCGGCAAATCCGGATCAGGCTGGGCCATCACTTGGGAGGTGACATTCACATCACCGGGCAAAGGCAGGCCGAAAAACGGGCTGTCCTCGCTAAAGGGGCGCAGGCTTTTAGGATCGCCCCAGCTCATGGCACCCCCGACGGAACGGCCACCTGCACGCAGGCGCACCGGCAAGAGCACATCCTCGTCAAGCTGACCCGCTCCCGATTGGGCGAGCCTTGGTCCGGCAAAGCGCAGCAACAGACCACCATCTTCAACCCACTCCACCAGAGCGCCCTGCTCGGTCGGGGCAAGCGTGCCCACATCGGCCAAAATGATAATGTCAGGAGCGGTGTTCAGAACATCATCGAGCGGCGCTTCAATGACCTCAGCCGTCGGCACAAGAGCCTTGCGCAGGAAGTGGAGAGGGCGCACCAACTGCTGGCCTTCATCCTCGCCACCGCCTTGGATCAGACCGACCTTGCGACGACGCAACCCATCATCGGCAAGCACCACTCCGCCCGCGCTCAGGCCTTGGCTCAGCTCAATGCGTGTGACCCGATTGCGCAACTCCAAGGGAAGGTCCAGAACCAGCTCGACCTCTTTGCTTTGATCCTCGAAAACCCCCTCAGAACTGGCCAATACCCGTTCAATCCCAGCGGGATCAGGGCCGAACACATCCACCGTCACGGGGCCAGACAGGCCGCCCGCGCGGATCGCGGTCACCTTAAGGACACCCTCCTCCAAGACGGCAGGTCGTAGCGCTTCTGGAGCGCCGGTTCCGCCCATCATCGTGACCTTTCCGCGCTCTCTCAGAACATCGGCAAGCCTTTGCGTGCCCGCAACCTCCAGCCCGTCGTGCAACCAGATCGTGTCAAATTCATCCGCCTCCTGAGACGACAGCCAATCCGCATACCCACCCCGATCAGGCGCATAAGCACGCGGCTCCATCAACGCCAAGCGCTCAGCGGCGGCATCAGGATCTTGGAACGTGAGCGCCCCTTCACTTGGAGCGGGTTGGGTCATGGATATCAGGGCAACAGGGCGACCATTGCGAGACGCCGAACCCAAAGCGCTTTCCAGCCAAACTTGGCGTTTTCGCCAATCAGGCGCCGAAGCCCAACCGCCATCCATCAACACCAGCAAAGGGCCGGAGCCTACATCGCGGACATCCGGGTTCAAAACGGGCCGCGCAAAGGCCAAAATTGCCGCCGCAATCGCCGTCAGCCTTAACAGAAGCAGCCACAAGGGCGTTTTATCAGGTGTCTTTTCAAGATCATCCAGCCCCAGCAAAATGCGCACAGCAGGGAAGAGCCTGCGAATGGGCGCGGGTGGCACGGCGCGGAGCAACCACCACAGGATCGGCAAGACCAAGAGGGCCAAGAGCAGCCATGGGCTTAAGAAACCAAGGGCTCCAAACAGCGTCATCGCCGGAACCCCTCAACCGCTGCAAAGAGCCACAAGAGTGCAGCACGCGGTGGTGTCGAGGTCAAATGATGGAGATAGAGCCACCCTGTCCGACGGGCCAAATCTTCCAGTTCCTGCTTTCGCTGCGCCAACCGCTCCAGATAAGCCCCTTTGAGCGTTCTTGCGCGATCGGACTCAAACTTGATTGCACCGGACATGGATTCAAAGATGGTGCGACCATCAAACGGGAAACTTTCCTCGGTCTCATCCAGCACCTGAACGAGACATCCACGCACCCCCTGATCCGCAGCCTCGCCCACTTGGGTGAGAAGCTGATCACGCGATCCCATAAAGTCCGAGACAAAGACAGCGCGGCTCCCATAAGGCATGGGTGCCAAGGGCGGTGCACCATAATCGGGCCGGTCTCGGTCTCGAACAAGCTCTGAGGCCACCCGCTCAAGCTGGCGTTGGCCGCGCTTTGGCTGGGCTGCATCGGTCCCCATCAACGCAATGCGTTCGCCTCCGCGGTTCAACAACACAGACAAGGCCAAGGCCAAAACGGCGGCACGTTCGCCTTTGCTCGGGTGGTTTTTGTGACCGCGATAATTCATCGCCTGACCCGGATCGACCCAGAGCGAGACGGTTTGCGCCGCCTCCCACTCGGTCTGGCGTATGTAATGATGATCCGAACGCGCAGAACGGCGCCAGTCGATGGCCGAATACTCATCGCCCGGAACAGCGCGGCGATATTGCCAAAAACTCTCCCCATGTCCGGCCCGCCTGCGGCCATGATCCCCAAGGATAACGGTCGCCGCCAATTGCTCGGCCTCCGCGAGGAGATGCGGCAAAGACGATGCCAATGTCTCCGCGGAGCTTCTGATATTTAGAGCCGCATCAACATCTTGGGGGGATTTGGGGTGCTCCAAAATCAGGCCGCTTTTTGCGCGGTAAGATCAGAAACGAGCGCTGAAATCACGTCCGACAGGCTGCGCCCTTCCGCGCGAGCCGCAAAGCCCAGCGCCATACGGTGCTTCAGGACCGGTTCGGCCAAGGCCGCCACATCCTCGCCTGTCGGAGCCAGACGGCCTGACAGGAGGGCGCGAGCACGAACGGCCAGCATCAAGGATTGAGCCGCACGCGGACCGGGGCCCCAGCTAACAGATTCTTTGACCATCGGATGGGCTTCGGGTTCATCAGGACGGGCGGAGCGGACCAGATCGAGAATGGCCTCAACAACCGCATCACCGACCGGAATACGGCGAATGACATTTTGCGCGGCCAGAAGTGACTCGGTATCAAACACCGCTTCTGTCGCCGTCTCATCCACGCCCGTGGTGGCCAGAATAATCTGTCGCTCGACATCGCGAGACGGGTATTCCACGTCGATCTGGAGCAAGAAACGGTCCAACTGGGCCTCAGGAAGCGGATAGGTTCCCTCCTGCTCAATCGGGTTTTGTGTGGCCAGAACATGGAAAGGAGCGGCCAGTTTGCGCTCTTGTCCCGCGATCGTCACCATCTTTTCCTGCATCGCTTGAAGGAGGGCTGACTGGGTTCGCGGTGAGGCGCGGTTGATCTCGTCAGCCATTAACAGCTGGCAAAAAATGGGCCCTTCGATGAACTTGAACGCCCTCGCGCCATCCGCACTTGTTTCCAGCACCTCGGCCCCTAGAATGTCCGACGGCATAAGATCAGGCGTGAACTGAATTCTGTTTGAATTCAAACCCATAACCGTCCCGAGCGTCTCAACAAGAAGCGTTTTCGCCAGCCCAGGCACACCGACCAAAAGCCCATGCCCACCGCATAAAAGGGCAATCAAAGACAGTTCGACGACCTTGTCTTGCCCAATGACACGCCGCGCAATCATTTCGCGCGCCTCCCTTAACTTTGGGGCCAAACCCTCTACATCTTTTAGCAAGGCATCAGGAGATTGGCTCATGGGTATGTCCTTCGTCTAAATCATACTCGATTAATGTAGTTCGAAATGCCATTGTCGCAAGGCATTTAGGGGTTAGTAAAGAGATAAGGTATTTGGTGGAAAAGTCTGATCAGAATATTGTGAAGCCGACAGCGGAAACTCTGGCTCAGGCAGCACAGAAGGCGGGGGAGAAGGGTTTGCCTCCGGTGCACCTGTGGAATCCTCCGTTTTGTGGTGATCTGGACATGCGGATTGCGCGGGATGGAACTTGGTTTTATTTGGGAACCCCCATTGGTCGTGCCCCTTTGGTGCGGCTGTTTTCGACCATTCTTCGGCGCGACGGTGACGATTATTTCCTTGTCACTCCGGTGGAGAAGGTCGGGATCACGGTGGATGACGCCCCCTTTGTGGCCATTGATTTTGAAATTAAAAACAACGGCTTAGATCAGTTTCTCACGTTTGAAACCAATGTGGGAGACTTTGCGATTGCAGGCCCTGACAATCCAATTCGGGTGGAGCGAGACCCTGAAACAGGCGAGCCCTCCCCTTATATTTTGATCCGCGCAAATCTTGAGGCTTTGATTGATCGCAAGAGTTTTTACAGGCTTGTGGATATTGGGGCGCATCACGCCGTGGACGGTGAAAACTGGTTCGGATTATGGTCCTCAGGGGCGTTTTTCCCGATCATTCCAAGCGCAGAGCTGGACGCCTAAGTCCTCACGAAAAAATGGTTAACGCCGCTCCGATCCGCAAAAAGAGGCGTATGATTTGCATATGACTCCCGCGTGAAACGCATATGACGCGAACCGGCGATTTGCGCAGTTAACGCAGCGAACGCTCCTCATCCCCCCACCATTGACCCGTAAGCCGGAGCAAACTGCGGGCCAACTCTTAGGCGCTTTGCACGCGCTTTCGCGACGCCCATCCGGCCAATCCAAGACCAAGGAGCAGTAA
>CAZXRG010000024.1:0-21184 GCA_964642935.1 uncultured Rhodobacterales bacterium
TGCTAGACAAAATTCCGCTGGCTGGCCCCGATCCTAACGAATATCCTTCGAACAAAAGCGCTATAGACGAAAGAAACAACGCAGATGGCTGATATAGACTGGCTCGACATCAAGATACTGGAGGTCCTCCAGAAACAGGGCCGCATCTCCAATTCCGATCTGGCCGAGAAAGTGAACCTCTCCGCCTCCGCCTGCCACCGCCGCGTGCAACGCCTTGATCGCGAGGGTTTCGTGCGCGACTACGTGGCCCTTCTGGACCCGCGCAAGGTCGATCGGCGCACCACGGTTTTTGTCGAGATCACCCTTTCGGGCCAATCGGACGAGATCCTCGATACGTTCGAAAAAGCAGTCGCCCGCATCCCCAATGTGCTCGAATGTCACCTGATGGCCGGAACCGCCGATTACCTGCTGAAAGTGGTGGCCATCGACAGCGATGATTTCGCCAGCATCCACCGCGCCCATCTGGCCCGCCTTCCTGGAGTGGCGCAAATGCAATCAAGCTTCGCCCTGCGCACCGTCTTCAAAACCACCGCCCTGCCCCTCTAGATGCTGCGCGCTCTTCTCACCCTCATCTTCCTGGGCTCACTGGCCATGAGCGGTTGGAACATGATCAAGATGACGCAAAACCCGGCCTTAGGTGCGCTCACAGAACGCACAGGTGCCGAGCTGACCGCCGCCCTAAACCGCGCCCTGATCCAATCCGCCTCCCAAGAGCAGATCAACGCCCGATTGGAAACACTCTTGAGCGAGAAGCCCACCCAATGGCTGGCCGTCCAAGCGGTTCAGGATGTGGCCAAGTTCCGAGAAATCCAAATCCCCCCTGCGCTCACCACAGAAATCCGCACAAGATACGACGCCGAACACGGCCTCCTTCAAACCTCCGGCAAATGCCTGTCTTGCGGTTGGGACGCGAGCACTTGCGAACTCTCCGCAATCCTGCTCTGCCGTGCCCCCGTCGACCTCACCCCCGTGGGCGACATCACAGGCGTCATTCGCGAAAGCGGCAACTATGTGCTCGGCAATGACGTGGACCACCTCGATCTGACCCTCTCCGCCGTCGGTCTTGGGGCCACCGTTCTGGCACCCGCCACAGGCGGCTCAAGCCTCGCCGTCAAACTGGGCGCCTCCACCCTCAAAACCACCAAGAAACTGGGCAACCTCAGCCCCGGCCTCGCCCGCATGCTCAACACAGCCGCAAAAGACGCCATCGACTGGAAGAAAGTCTCCCAAGCCACCCCCTTCGATTTCCCCAAAATACTCAAAGAGGCCGTCGATCCAGACGCAATTGCCCCGATCACCGACACGCTCAAAGCCGCAGGCGATATCCGCAACAATACCGGCGCCATCGAGACCCTTTACCTGATGAAATACCTGGAGAGCGCTCAAGACGCGACCCGAACCGCTCGCGTCTCTTCCCGCCTCGGCCCGCGCACCATCGCCGCCTTCGAGGTGGTCGGAAAATCCCGCCTCCTACGCGCGACCCTGCGTTACACGGACGAGGCCATCGGGGCCATCACCGCCCTGATCAGCGCCTTCATGTCCGCCCTCGGCCTGCTCTTAAGCAGTATCATCACCAAAACCACGTGTAAGACATTAAAGCGCACCCGCTAAGAGCCGCCTTGCCCTTCCAAGACCCCACCGATACACCTTGAAGAAAAAGGGGAGCCAACCATGACCGTTCTGCAAATTGCATCTATCCTAATTGTGCTGGCAGGCCTGTTTGGCGCGGTGAATTACTTCTTCCTACGCCTCCCTGCCGCCATCGGTATTCTGGTCGTCGCGCTTCTGGCCTCCCTCGCGGTACTCGGCTTTGACTACGTGATCCCGGGCTATGGTATCGTCGAGCAAATCCGAGTGGTCGTAGAGGACATCGAGTTTTCCGACACGCTCCTTGGCTGGATGCTTGGCCTTCTGCTCTTTGCAGGCGCTCTCCATGTCAACCTTTCCCAATTGCGCGAACAGGCATGGACCGTGGCCCTCATGGCCACTTTGGGCGTCGCTATCTCCACGGCCATCGCAGGCTTTGGCTTCGCCTTCATCACCGGCATCCCGATCCTGATCGCGCTGGTGTTTGGCGCCCTCATTTCCCCCACCGATCCGGTCGCCGTTCTAGGTGTGTTGCGCGAAGCCAACCTGCGCAAATCGCTCGAAACCCAGATCGCTGGCGAAAGCCTGTTCAATGACGGTGTTGGCTATGTGGTCTTCCTGCTTCTTGTCGGCCTCGCCTTCCCCCATGGCGACAGCCACGGGGACGCCTCGGTCATGGCCGCAATTGAACTCTTTGGAAAAGAAGCCTTCGGCGGCGCGCTCCTTGGCGGCGTGCTCGGCTGGCTCACCTTCCAGATCATGAAACGCATCGACGACTACCCGCTCGAAGTCCTCCTCTCCCTCGGCCTCGCATTCGGAGGCTACGAGCTGGCCGTCTATCTCCATGTCTCCGGCCCGATCATGGCCGTGGTCGCAGGCCTCTTTATCGGGGATGTGGGCATGAAACACGGCATGTCCGAAACCACCCGCCAATACCTCAACGGGTTTTGGGAACTGGTGGACGAAATCCTCAACGCCGTCCTGTTCCTTCTGATCGGGGTCGAGGTCTTTGCCGTCGCCTTCCAGATGGACTACCTTAAAGCGGGCCTCATCTCGATCCTGCTCGCCCTCGTCGCCCGTTTAGGCGCGGTTGCCATCCCGATCCTGATCCTGCGCCCGTTCAAACAATATAAAACCGACGTGGTCCCGATCATGACATGGGGCGGCATCAAAGGCGGCATCTCTGTCGCCCTTGCCCTGTCACTACCGGACAGCGAATATAAACCGCTGATCCTGACCGCCACCTACACAGTGGTGATCTTCTCGATCATCGTGCAGGGCCTGACCATTGCGCCACTGGCCCGCAAACTGGACCGCGAACAAGAGCTGCTCTGATCCATCAGAGCACCTTGTGCTTGGGTTAACGGATTATTAACATCAAGGCTCTGCATCCAATCGGCTAGAGCGAATAATTGTTTCCAAACCCCACCCTCCATGGCCCGTTTCACGCCATCGCCGAGCGCGGTGAGCGGGTCCGGCGCAACAATGTCTTTGGCCTTTACGACCAAACAGGCGCACCGCTGCCCGATTGCGACGTCAAAGGCGCCTATTTCACCTCCAACCCGCTCCCCTTGATCGCGCCGCCGGAGGAGCTTCCCGTCGTGGAAGAGCCTGTCTTATTTGCAGGCCTCTCCCCGCCCCAATTCGGGCATGTGATCACCAATAGTCTGGGTCGGCTCTGGGCGCTGGATCAACTGCCCAAAAACATCAAACTGCTCTACCTGCCCCACCGCCGTCCGCGCATGTCCCAAAGCCCCCATCTCATTCCGATTTTGCGCATGTTGGGGGTGGAGGCCGAGCCGATCATGCACAGTGCCACCACGCGCTATCACAACATCTACACGGCCTCCGACCTCTTTAGCGAACGCTGGGACGGGGCTTCCCATCCAGAGTTCATAGACTGGCTCGCCAGCCGTCTGCCCCCCTCAGGGCCAATTGATCAGGGTAAAAAAGTCTACGTCAGCCGCGTAGGGCTCGGGCATGATGTAGGCCGGTTTTGCAACGAGCATGTGCTCCAACATCTCCTCGTGGACAATGGCTTTGAGGTCTTTTCGCCAGAATTCCACAGCCTGCAAGAACAGATCGAAACCTATCAAACCGCAAGCCAGCTGATCTTCGCAGAAAGCTCCGCCCTGCACATGTTTGCGCTTGTGGGGCGAGAGGGCCAAACCGCTGCCGTCATCCAAAGACGCGAAGAGCTGCCAAGCCTGATCCAGACCCAATTGACCACCCAAAACAGCGCCAAAGTCACCTCGATCAACGCAATCTCGGAGATTTACTGGCCAGAGAAACGCGCCGTGCATTCCTCCATCGCAGTGCTCGATTTCAACATCATTCAAGCAAGTCTGATCGAGGCGGGACTATTAACGCCCCAAAGCCCCTGGCGTGCGCCCACCCAAGCCGAGTTGACCCAATCGCTTCGTGCAGGCTTGGACAAAGGCGAAAAGCTGATACCGGATGCGGAGCGGGAGGCATGGCTGAAAGACTACCGCCAACAGCGCCGCCGGGAGATGTCAGCCTAAGTTTCGCGGGCGGGTTTACGGAGACCTGAACTCCGGCTTTGGCACAGTTTCGGGGGACAATCGCACGTCCTTGAACATCTGATAATCGCCATCAACCACATCCCCGACAGGCACATAATCAAACGCATTATAGAAGGTATCGACACCGTATTCCTCAAGCGTAAGATGCTGCCAGTCCGCTAGGATCTCGTCATAATGCTCCGCCAGCACATCGGACTCAGGTGAGAGATTATGCACCATCACCAATCCGGTCGGGCGGCACCCCAGAATATCAATCTTGAGATCAGGCCGATACTTCTGGAGGATCGGGATCAACTTCCAAACATCGCCCGTCCAAGCATCCGAGGGCGCATCATCCACATTGCGCGTGGTCATTTCGTGATTGAACGGACAACAATCATGGAGCGCAATCACGCCTCCGCGTTTTGAATTCCGCTCGGTGTGGATGAAATCACGAAGCAGAAACTCCATGAGGTGCATGCCATCAAGAAAACTGAAACTCAGCTCAACGCCCAGTGACTTCAGAAAACCGCTCTCAAAGAAATCATCGCTGGTTTGTTGCAGCACCAGCAAGGCCGGCTTCTCGCGGATCACATTGGCGGTGATGAGAAAAAACGGATCAACCGCGACGGTTTTCCCGCGCACATGCTCCAAGCTGCGCCCGTTGCGACAGCCAACTTCCATGTACCAATCAAACACCATCTGGCTGTGTATGGCTTTGAGAAAACGAATATATCGCATGTCTTGGGGGACTTTGAACATGCTGCCTCCTGTTTGGGGTCGCCCGTTATCGGGTCGGCTTGTTGTCTCGATTTAACAGCCGGATTTGTGGATAGCAAAACTTAAAGCCACACCTGTTAAGACTTGTCCCAGACTGTTGTTGAAACGCATGGAGCGGGGTATATTGCGCCAACACACCCCAACGAAAAAGCACGCGAATTGCCCCCACACATTCACACCGAAGCCTCCATCCAAACCGCAGAGGGGCCTCCTGACCCCAACTCCGGTTGGTCCCGCGAAATTGTCGAATTGACAAACGCCAAAGTGGTCGCGCCCAATACCGCCCATTTCCGCCAGCAGTGCGGGGTGTTTGACGCGACAGGACGGCTCTGCCAACACGCGACCACATGGCGCTTTGGCAACCGGATGACCGTGCACCCCAAAGATATCCCCGAGACCGGAACTCCCATTCCGGGCCGCTGGTTATGGGGTGGCGTTTTGTTCAATCACTTCGGGCATTTTCTGGTGGAAAGCACCTCGCGCCTTTGGGCGTTTGATCATTTTGACAAGCCCATCAGCGGGATTGTGTTCGTCAACAAACGCCCCAGAGCCCCGCAAGTGGTCGAGGGCTATCGGCGCGACTTCATCGACCTTCTCGTGCCCCATATCCCAATCCATGTGGTCAAACCGGCAGCAACTTTTGAGAATCTGGTGGTGGCCGGACAAGGGCTCGGCTTGGGGGAAATCTCCGCAGGCACGCCCGAGTTGAAAGCGAGCTTTCGAGCGCGTCTTAGCAAGGCAGTCGCGACAGATGCGCCGGACATGCTCCCCAAAAACCTCTATGTCTCCCGCTCCAAACTGCCCGTTGAGACCAGCGGCATCCTGGGCGAGCCCAGACTTGAAGCGCATCTGATGGGCGCGGGCTACACGATCTTCCACCCCCAAGAGCATTCCGTCAAAAGCCAGATCGCCCATTATAAATCCGCTCAAAACATCATCATCGCCGATGGCTCTGCGGGGCATTTGGTGGCTTTGGTTTGCCGACCCGATCAAAACATCGCCTATATGGTGCGCCGTTCCGACTGGAGCGAAGGCCCCATCAACCAGATCGAGAGCTTTCGCGCAAAACCCATCACAACGCTCACCCATTTGCGCCAAGAATGGCTGCCAAAAGCCCCCGACCAGCACAAATATATCCGCTTTGGTGAGCTGGACATGCCCGCCCTCTCCCAATCGCTCACGCAAGCGGGCTTCCTGAACGCCCCCACGCCATGGCCCGCGTTGAGCAAAGGGGATGTGGAAGATGTGCTGGCGGAACGCGAATTTCTGGAGCATTTCGCCCCGATCCAGCCCTAGACCCGCAAGCCACATACCCCCAATTTTGCATATATTGCGCCTTCCCCTTTGCGACCAGTTGGGCTAGGAGGCCCGTGAGCAGCGGACAAGTCTCATGACCACAGATACAATCATTGACAGATGCGAAGCCAAAGGCCTTCGAATGACAGAACAAAGGCGTGTGATTGCGCGTGTTCTGGAAGTCTCTGACGATCATCCGGATGTGGAAGAACTTTACGCCCGCGCGTCAAAGGTTGATCCCAAAATCTCCATCGCCACAGTCTATCGCACCGTCAAACTGTTTGATGAGGCCGGTATTCTGGAACGCCTTGAGTTTGGTGATGGGCGCGCCCGCTATGAAGACGCCGAGCGCGAACATCATGATCACCTGATCAACCTCCAGACCGGCGAAGTTATCGAGTTCGTCGATCCGGAGATCGAAGAATTACAAGAAAAGATCGCAGCAAAGCTCGGCTTTGATCTGCGTGGCCACAAATTGGAGCTCTACGGCGTTCCGAAAAAATCTCAGTAAAGCAAAAGGTAGTTATCAAATGAGTGCTATTATCGACATCCATGCGCGTCAGATCATCGACAGCCGCGGCAATCCCACCGTTGAGGTGGACGTCACTCTTGAAGACGGTGCAATGGGTCGCGCGGCGGTTCCATCTGGTGCTTCAACTGGTGCCCATGAGGCGGTCGAGCTGCGGGACGAGGACCGGTCGCGCTTCTCTGGTAAGGGTGTTTTGAAAGCGGTGGAAGCGGTTAACACCACCATCGCGGAAGCCTTGATCGGACGCGATGCCACCAACCAGCAAGCCATCGACAACGCCATGATCGAACTTGACGGCACGCCAAACAAATCCGCATTGGGCGCCAATGGCATCCTTGGTGTCTCTCTGGCTGTTGCCAAAGCCGCCGCGCAAAGCTCCGGCCTTGATCTTTACCGCTATGTGGGTGGCACCTCCGCTCATATACTGCCGGTTCCAATGATGAACATCATCAATGGTGGCGAGCATGCGGACAACCCCATCGACATTCAGGAATTCATGATCATGCCCGTGGCGGCAGAAAGCATTGCAGACGCCGTGCGCATGGGCTCGGAGATTTTCCACACGCTCAAAAAGGGCCTCACCAAAGCGGGCCACAACACAGGTATCGGAGATGAGGGCGGCTTTGCGCCAAACCTCTCTTCCACCCGTGAAGCCCTTGATTTCATCATGGAGTCCATTTCCGAGGCTGGCTACAAGCCGGGCGAGGAAGTCTATCTGGCGCTCGATTGTGCGGCCTCCGAGTACTATGAGAACGGCGCTTACAACATGAAGGGTGAAGGCAAGGTTCTGACCTCCGAGCAGAACGCAGCTTACCTCACTTCATTGGCCACGGACTATCCGATCATCTCCATTGAGGATGGTATGGACGAGGACGATTGGGAGGGCTGGAAAATCCTCACAGATATGCTGGGCAACCGCTGTCAGCTTGTGGGCGATGATCTATTCGTGACCAATCCGGCCCGTCTTAAGGACGGTATCGCGCAGGGCTGCGGCAACTCGCTATTGGTGAAAGTAAACCAGATCGGGACGCTCACAGAGACACTTAAGGCCGTTGATATGGCTCACCGCGCAGGCTTCACGGCCGTGATGTCCCACCGCTCCGGTGAGACGGAAGATGCGACCATCGCTGATCTGGCGGTGGCCACCAATTGCGGTCAGATCAAAACAGGCTCGCTCGCCCGTTCTGACCGGTTGGCCAAATACAACCAGCTGATCCGCATCGAAGAAGCTCTTGGTCCGCAAGCGGTTTACGCTGGCCGTTCCATGTTGCCGCGCTAAACCTCGATGAGTGACGAGACGCCACACAGCTGTCAGATTTATCTGATCACGCCCCCCCGGATTGCTGAAGCCAGCTTTCCGGGACTGCTATCCGATCTTTTGGATGCGGTGCCCGTGGCGGCTGTGCGCTTGGAGTTGGAGACACGAGACGAAGAGGTGATCAGCAATGCCGCGGACGCGCTTCGCGGCATTTGCCACGCACGCGAAGTGCCCTTGCTTATTGCCGATCATTACCGCGTTGTGCGCCGCTTGGGGCTTGACGGGGTGCATCTGAAAGGCACACGCGATGTGCGGGATGCCCGCGCTGAACTTGGCGATAAGGCCATCGTGGGCACATTTTGCGGAACCTCCCGACATGCGGGTATGACCGCTGGAGAGATTGGTGCGGATTACGTGAGTTTTGGGCCCGTGAGCGAGGATAGCCTTGGCTCGGGCGAGATGGCTCAAACGGGTGATTTTGACTGGTGGCACCAGATGATCGAAGTCCCGAATGTGGCTGAGGGTGGACTGACGCCAGAAAAGGCTCTTGAGTTAGCACCCTTCACCGATTTCATCGCCCTCGGCTCCGAGATTTGGAGTGGTGAGACGCAACCGCTTGAGGCACTACAAGCATTCTCCAAAAGCGTCGCTCTCAAGACCTAACACTGAACATCCTGAATCCTGAGAAGATGCTTCCGGTCGATTAATCCGACGTGAAGCAGGCTTTGGCGTGGATTGATTTCCGCGTTAAAAAAGTCTTAAATCGAGCTTTACTCAACTAGTTGAGTCGAATGGCTTTAACGAATAAAAACAATGACTTAACGCCGTAAGTCCGTGACAATTAACTCTTTTTAACCATTTCCTATTTGCCCCCAAGAGGTTCTGAACCCAAACCACAGCAACCCCGCCAAAGCACCGCCTAAAACAGCTGCTCAGACCTCCGGAACATCCAGACCCAAACGCTCCACCGCCGCGTCATGCGCTGATCGCACCTTTGCCTCGCAGTACCGCGAAAGCGCCTTACGATCCTCAAAATCAGCAGCTCTGACAGCCTCATGAAACACCACCTGAACACGCCCCCCATGTGACTTGGCCAGAGTATTGATGAAATGCTCTCCAAACCCGATGGTGCCCCACCACCCATAAAAACTATCGCTCAGATGATCCGCAGATCGATACACCACCGTCACCGGCTGCACCCACATTTCCTCGCGCAAAGCCTCACTCAAAAACACATTGAACAGCGTCGATTTGAACGGCAGCACCCGCATCCCATCCGAGGACGTCCCCTCAGGGAAAAAACACAAGCGATCCCCTTTGCGCAGCCTCTGGGCAAACATCTCTTCCTGCCGCTTGGCCTCGGTGCGTTTGCGCTCGATAAACATCGTTCCGGTCTGATCGGCCACAAAGCCCAGCACCGGCCAGCCGCGCACCTCGGATTTGGCCACAAAGAAAATCTGACTGGCCGCGCGCAGCACAAAAATATCCATCCAGGAGGAATGATTGCACACCCGCGCTCCACCTTGTGACATGGGCTTACCAACCGTCTCGACCTTAATGCCCAACAGCCAACAGGACATCACGCAAGTCATCCAAATGATAAAATTCGACGCCCTACGTGTCCGAAAAGGCAGCTCCAAAAGCCGCATCAGCCAAAAGCACAGCATCAAAACCATCAAGCCGACCACAAAACCGGAGCCGCGCAGAACAACAACCACCCACTCCAGAAAACTCAGCCGCTCCATGACTGGCTCAGGCGGTCCCATCCAAGTGGCCATCTCAGTCGCCACCCTGATTTCGCGCATAAAAAGCGCGATGACGCTCGGACATACGGGCGGTATCAATCAGAAGACAAATATCAATCGTATTGAAATTATGATCAATAAACGCGCCTTCCCCGACGGATCCCCCCAAGCGGAGATAGGCCTTGATCAAAGCCGGTATCTGCTTTCGCGCGGTCGCCGCATCAATCTCTGAAGGGTCCAACAGGTCCATTGCTTGAAACCCAGAAGACAGCGCTTTGACGCGAATATCCTCAGGCGCCAGATGATTATGGTGGAGAAACGACAGAGCCTGCGCAAACTCAGCCGCCTCGGTCCCATGAAAGGAGGCCACCCCGAACATGATCTCGATATCCCGGCTGAGCACATAGTCCGCCAACCCGTTCCACATCAAATGAAGGGCCGCACCGCGTCGATAATCCACATGCAGACAAGACCGCCCCAACTCGACAATCTTGCGCGGAGAGCGAACCAACAGCCCCAAATCATACTCATCCGCGCTGTAATAACCGGGGCCCGCCATGGCCACCTCTTTGCGCATCAAACGATACACCCCGATCACGCGATCCAGTGGATCATCCACGACCCGCGCGTGATCGATCAGGATCAGATGATCGAAATGCGCGTCAAAACTGTCCACTTCCAACCGAAGGCAATGATCCGCATCCGCCGCCGAGGCGCCCATTTCTTCCACAAACACCCGATAGCGCAGCCGTTGGGCTGATGCGATCTCGCTGGCGTCTCGCGCGAGACGGACTTCAAATCGGGGTTGATCTTGGGTCATCGGGTAGGTTCTTTGAACACAAAATGATCCTTAAGGGCTGACGTAGACGTCACAATATGCCGCCCGATCCACTGCCGCAACCAAAGCTGAGAAGAAGCACAAGAGGTCTGACCCGCAAGCCACAATCAGGCGGACAAAAAAATCCAAAATCCCTCTTTTCCACAACTTAACGTTGTATTAAGCTGGGTGAGGGATTGGTCGAGGGGACCACTGCTGATGTGCGTTATGAGCCTGCTCATTCGTGCGAAAGCTCTACGACGGACCCGTTGATGACCACCTTGCCTGCCTCTTCAAAATTGACCGTAATCTTGTCGCCAATGACAGATTGCACTTGCCCCAGCCCCCATTCAGGCTTTTGGGGATGGCGGACCAATTGGCCGGGTTCCAAAAATGCGTTCATATTACCTCTTACCCCCACTGACGGAGCCCCTGATGACCCTACACGATGTGGATCTTCCCGCACTTATTTCCACCCGCATATGCCACGATCTGATAAACCCCATTGGCGCGATTAACAACGGACTAGAACTGCTGGACGCGGTGGGGACCGCACCGGGCCCTGAACTTAGCCTCGTGAACGACAGCGCATCTGCGGCCACGGCTAAGCTGAATGTCTTCCGACTGGCCTTCGGGGACGCCAAAACCTCCGCCGAGGTCAAAGGCGAGAGCGTCGCCAAACTGATCGCGGATATGTACGACAACAGCCGGCTTGAGATCGACTGGCAGGCCGGAGATGCCGCCTACCAACGGCTCGATGTTAAACTGGCCCTGCTGGTGTTGTTTTGCATTGAAAGCAGCCTGCCCTTGGGCGGCTCTTGTGCGATTTCCGCTGAGAGCGGTGTGTGGAGTTTCAAAGCCACGGGCCGTAAATTCAATATCCGCCAAGAGCTTTGGGACATGGTCACCAGCAAGACAGGCGCTCAAGACACCACCGCCTCTGATGTGCATTTTCTGCTGGCCCGAATGACCGCGGATCAAGGAGAGCGCCGCGTTAAGCTACATGTCACTGAGGATGATCTGATCGTGATGATTTCAAAAGCCTGACGCCTAAGCACAAGCCAGCGAAGACCTTAAAACCGGAAAAGCCTGCGCATCATCCGCAGGCTTCTTTTCATGGTTTGCGACTGCTTCTTGGAGGCGGTTTTCATTTC
This sequence comes from uncultured Rhodobacterales bacterium, assembly GCA_964642935.1. Classification (GTDB taxonomy): domain Bacteria; phylum Pseudomonadota; class Alphaproteobacteria; order Rhodobacterales; family Rhodobacteraceae; genus CAKZTM01. The sequence continues at coordinate 11,689 of CAZXRG010000024.1, forward strand.
CTGAGCACCCGGCGCATTAGGATCAATCTTCTCCTCACGCCGCCGCGCCATATAATCCACACCGCGATTAACGCCCTCACGCATGGCAAAGCGCATGACCATTCTGATGATTTGGTTCATTTGAAACCTTCTCTAAAGCGTCCCGCCGCCCACCTGCGATGACATAGCACAAAAAGCGCTCTAGAACATCTCGTCCTGATCATCCTCGTCAAGAACCTCATCATCGTCCAACTCGTCAATATCACTCGGCTCCACACCGGGCACCAAACCACCCATGGGACGATTGTCCAACAGACCGGAGGCGCGAAGCTCTTTAAGACCCGGAAGATCCCGCGCCGTTTCTAACCCGAAATGGTCAAGAAACTCTTGCGAGGTTACAAAAGTTACAGGCCGACCGGGTGTCATGCGACGACGCCCAAGCTTGATCCAGTCAAGTTCGATCAGCAAATCCACTGTTCCACGAGACACAGAGACCCCGCGAATTTCCTCGATCTCAGCGCGGGTGACGGGCTGATGATAGGCCACAATCGCCAAAGTCTCGATGGCGGCGCGAGACAGCTTGCGCGTCTCCTTGCGTTCCCGGCTCATGAGAAAACTCAAATCCCCCGCCGTGCGGATCGCCCAGGCATTGCCAACCTTCACCAGATTAACGCCCCGCCCGTCATAACGCTTGCGAAGTCGCGCAATGGCCTCGGCCACATCCGTGCCATGGGGCATGCGCGCGCCCATCTCTTCTGATGAAAGCGGCTCGGAGGAAGCGAACAACATCGCCTCAACCATACGCTCCTGCTCGGCCATGGGAGGCGCTTCAAACAGCACCGGATCGCCCACAACCTTATCGGCCACAGCGGACGCCTGATCCATAATCTCGTCGGCTATGTCAGACATGCGCACTCGCTTTCTTACGCACAAGAACCGGCGCAAAGACCCGCTCCTGCTTCAATTCAATCTCACCGCGTTTGGCCAGCTCCAGACTTGCCGCAAAAGACGAGGCCATGGCCGAGCGTCTCCGCTTGGGGTCCACCTGCCAACCTTCGGGAAGGAAACTCGAAATACTGGCCCACTCGATGGTCTCGCCAATGAGCGACCGCATCCCCTCAAGGGCCTGTTCGAGGGTCAGCACCTTATCCCGCTTGCCAAGATGCAGCGGCGTGAAGTCCTCTTTGGTCTTGATCCGCGCATAGGCTTTGAGCAGGTCCGACAGGTTCGCCCCCCATTCCACAACCCGCTTCTCGCCCACATCTGTCGATTGTCCACGCGGGAAAAACTCGCGCATTTTCTGATCCCGCGCCATCAGTTTGGCCGCAGCCCCGCGCATGGCCTCCAACCGCTCCAACTGGAACGCCAGATGTGCCGCGAGGTCTTCGCCCGACGGGCCTTCTTCTGTGGGATCAGCAGGGAGCAACAGGCGGGATTTCAAGAACGCCAACCAAGCGGCCATCACCAGATAATCCGCCGCCAGCTCTAGGCGCAGCTTTTTCGCCGCCTCGACAAAAGCCAGATATTGCTCCGCCAATTGCAGGATCGAGACCTTGCGAAGGTCCACTTTTTGAGTTCTGGCAAGCACCAGCAAGAGGTCCAAAGGCCCCTCAAAACCCTCAACATCAACAAGCAAAGCCTCAGAGGCCACTCGCTCGGATACATTGAGCGCAGCGTCTTCCTCTTGGACGTCCAAAGCACCATCCTCGGGCATATTACGAATCTACCTTTAACATCCTCCCATATTCAGCAATGGCAGCCTCGATGTCCACAATATCTTGTGTTTGGCGTGAATTTACGGCCATGTTCGCGCGACGTTCTCGCTCCCCTGCAAGGATAGGCACGGCTTGCGCGATCTCAACCATATGCGCCATGTCGCCAGAGCAATGAAGGATCATATCGCATCCCGCCCCCAATGCCCGTTCAGCCCGCGACCCATGGGAGCCTTCCAAAGCACCCATGGAGAGATCATCGGTCATCAACAGCCCATCAAAGCCGATCTCTGTGCGGATCAGATCAATCACGGGGGCCGACAAGGTTCCCGCCACCTCGTCAATCTGAGAATAAACCACATGGGAGGTCATCCCCATGGGCAGATGATTGAGCGCTTGGAACGGTTTGAAGTCAGTCTCCCGAAGAGCCTCCAAAGAAGCATCCACCACCGGCAATCCCTCGTGACTGTCGACAACACCCAAGCCATGCCCGGGGATATGTTTGATCACAGGGAGAACACCCGCAGACATCAAGCCAGCCGCACCCGCACGACCTGCAACGGTAACAGTTTCAGCATCAAACCCGAAGCAGCGAGACTTCAGGAAAGGATGCGTATTGTTCCGCGCCACGTCCAAAACAGGGATACAATTTGTATCAATTCCAACCGCAAGAAGCTCAGCCCCAATGATACAATAGCGCAATTGAATCGCGTCCATTGAGGGATTGATCGCAATTTGTTCCAAAACATCGGGCCATTCCTGCCAATGGGGCGCTCGAAGCCGCGCGACCCGACCACCCTCCTGATCGACCATAACCAGACAATCGCGCCCAATAGCCTCGCGCAATTCGCCCGTTAAAGCCCGCAGTTGATCCGGGCTCTCCACATTGCGGGCAAACAGGATGAACCCCCAAGGGTCCGCCTCTTTGAAGAACGAAATTTCAGAAGGCGTTAAACGCGTGCCGTGGCATCCGAAGATAACGGCACGCGACATTGTTTAGCGAAGCGTAACAGGAATACAGGGCAAGCCACGCGCTGTGAGCGCAGCACAAGCCGCCTGCGTATCAGTCTGACTGTTATATCCCGCAACCCGAAGGCGATAGAACACTTTGCCCGAATTGCTGGTCCGCTGCACGTAATGGGCTTTAGCGCCCAAAAGATCATCATGCTGACTGGACAAACGATCCCACTGCTGACGCGCCACCGCTTCAGAGCCATAGGCCCCAAGCTGGATCATCCGCGTCCCGTTGGGCAGCGGAATAGTATCCAAAGGCGAAGCTGCTGAGGCCACCTCTACCGGCGCCGCTTCAACTTGTGGAGAGGCAGCACTTTCTGACAGAACCGCCTGCAAAGCGGCATTGACCGCATTTGACATGGCAACATTCAAATCAGCAGGACGCGCCTGAGGCATCTTCATAACCGCAGGCGCATAAATCGAACCCTGACCAAGGGGAGGAAGAGGCCCTAGGGCTGCAACTTCCAATTCCGCAGGCTGAACAGTCACCTGTGCAGGCTCTGTCGGGGCGGTCTCGGCAACAACCGGATCAGCAACTACAGGCTCGGACGGGCTTTCAACACCCGGCTGAACCGCCGCAGTTTCTTCCGTTGGAGCGCTTGGCCGCGCAATCGTCGCGCCAGGAGCGAGCGGAATATCTACGGTCGCAACTTGGGTTTGAGGCTCAACCACCTCAACCGTCGCGCCAGCCACCTCACCAACACTCTCGTCAACCGTCTCATTCGTAACCGGAGCCGTGGCCACCACCGTGCCATTTGGCATCAGCGGCTTTTGAACGCCTTCCGTTGAAATCGACGTGGAACCGGGTACAATCACGGTTGGGCGACTTTCCGGAACACGGCTTGCCACCAAAGCGCTCAGCTCGGCCAATGCCGCATCCTCGGACGTCAAATCATTATCCGATGGCGCAACTGTTACAGCGGAAGCAACCTCTTCAACGCCGCGCCCTTCCAAAACAGTGTTCACCGAGTGACCCTGATGAGCCACCTGCAAACCACCTGCATTTTCAGGCGCAACCCGAGCGGGCCCTTCCAAAGCCGCCACGATGGGAACCTCACGCGCATCGCGCTGGCCCAACTTAAACGTCCAAACCGAAACGCCAACGACCAGAGCAATGGATGCAACCGCACCAAGCCCGGTGATCCATGGACCAAACCGACGCTCCTCATCCTTGGATCTGGACCCGGCACCCCCGCCGCCAGAACCGCCCGTATCCGTCGTCATGGGCGCTTCATCGTCGAACTCGGGGTCGGGAAGATCGGCAAAAAGCGGTCCGCGCGATGGCGCCGCTTTTGGCGCTGCCGCCGCTTCCGTTGCCGCACGCGCAATGGACAATTCGATGGGATCCGATGTCTTGGCGCGCTCCGGCATAGACGTCATCCTTGGTTCCGCGCTGGACGGCTCAGAAGTCTCAAATCGTGGTTCTATTCGTGTAGATGGCTCTTCGGCATGCGAAGGCATCTTCAGTTTTTTAACTGCGTTCTCAAGCACCTGCATTTGGTCTCGCCTCAATGTGGCACGGATTTATTCCATGCTCTTTAACTTAAGACCCCAACCTGCTCATTTTTATGATTATTAGCGCATTTCGCGCATCGGGGTCACGCCCAGAATACCAAGACCGGATGAAATGACAACCGCGACGGCCCGAATCAGCGCGATTCGCGCAATTGTGCCGTTTTTGTCATCATCGCGCAGGAACCTGATCTCTGGAACCTCATTGCCCTTATTCCAGAGCGCATGAAATTCTGATGCTAAATCATATAGATAGAAGGCAATCCGGTGCGGTTCGTGAGAGGTGGCCGCCGCCGAAACAATCCGCGGCCATTCCCCCAGTTTTTGCACCAAAGCAACCTCTGAGGGGTGCCCAAGTGGCGTAACGTCAGCAGTTGAGAGGCTGATATCGTCGGTTTTGATGCCCTCATCCACAGCCTTGGTGAGCACCGAACAAATCCGCGCATGGGCGTATTGCACGTAGAAAACGGGGTTTTCTTTGGACTGCTCGGTGACTTTCGCCAGATCAAAATCCAGAGGCGCATCGTTTTTGCGCGTCAACATATGAAACCGCGTGACGTCGGGGCCAACCTGATCGACCACGTCTTTGAGGGTCACAAAATTACCGGCCCGTTTGGACATTTTCACCGGCTCGCCGTTCTTGGAGAGCTTCACCAGCTGACAAAGCTTGATATCAACAGGCACTTTCCCGTCCGAGAGAGCAGAAACAGCCGCTTTCATGCGCTTCACATAGCCGCCGTGATCGGCTCCGAAGACATCGATAAGCTGATCAAACCCACGTTCGATCTTGTCGTAATGATAGGCAATGTCCGGCGCAAAGTAAGTCCATGAACCATCGGACTTTTTGATAGGCCGATCCACATCATCGCCGTGTTCGGTGGACTTGAAGAGGGTCTGCTCGCGAGGCTCCCAATCCTCAGGGGTTTTCCCCTTAGGGGGCTCCAGCTTACCGTTATAAATCAACCCTTTATCATCCAGAGTTTTGATCGCCGCTTCAATTTGGCCCGTGCCGTAAAGAGACTTCTCAGAGAAGAAAACATCCATTTCAACGTTCAACGATGCCAGATCCGAGCGGATCATATCCATCATCGCATCCGTGGCAAATGTGCGGAAGTCTGGCAACCAATCCTCATGGTTGGACCCGACCAGTTCATCTCCATACTTGTCCTTAAGCGCCTCTCCAACGGGCACCAAATAATCGCCCGGATAGGTGCCATCGGGGAACTCAACAGTCTCGCCATTGGCCTCAAGGTAGCGCAAATAGGCGGAGCGACCGAGCACATCAATCTGCCCGCCCCCGTCGTTAATGTAATACTCCCGCGTCACATCGTAACCGGAATAGCTGAGCAAACTGGCCAGAGCATCACCGAAGACGGCCCCCCGCACATGGCCCACATGAAGAGGACCCGTCGGGTTCACGGACACATATTCAACGTTCACACTTAAACCATCCCCCATGTCGGACTGACCAAAAGCGTCACCGGATTTCAGGATATCGGACACCAATCCGAACCAGGCGGATGGATCAAGGCGGAGGTTCAAGAAACCAGGGCCTGCCACCTCGGCACTTTGCACACGCGCATCAGACGTCAGCTCGCTCGCAAGCACCTCCGCAATATCACGGGGCTTGAGACCTGCAGGTTTCGCCAAAACCATGGCCGCATTTGTGGCCATATCGCCATGGGACGGATCACGGGGCGGCTCCACGGTTACATTGCCAAAATCGAGCCCGCTTGGCAGCGCACCACGCGCTTCCATGGCCTTCAAGCCAGCCAGCACCACACCTTTAATATCGGCAAATAAATCCATGAGATCCGTCCATTTCAGAAACTGGCCTCCGCATAACCGAAATCGCGCTGAGGCTCAATTGGGTTATGAAGCATGGGAATTCACTAGCGGTTAACACTGGTAAATTTGGGTTAAAATCCAAGAATTTGAGTAGAAAATTCCAGCTAAGCCACTCGTTTACATGCGGTTTTCCCAACCACTACAATTCGACTCAACTAGTTGAGTAAAACCGGAAATGCGCGAATTCCACGCCCCAAGACACCCATCTCAGACCCCAAAACCAGTTCAGTGCAAAACTAAAACCCTAAGCCACACCCTCAAGAGGCTGCGGCTTGCCCGTAATCGCCTCATATTTCAACAATGCATAGCGATCCGTCATGCCCGAGATATAATCCGAAACCACCCGTGCCCGTGCCGTCTCATCCCCAGAGGCTTCTTCCGCCCAATCTTCCGGCATCAGGGCGGGATCATTCATGCAAGCAACGAACAAATCCTCAACCACCTGAGCCGTGACCTCGCGCATCTCCATCACGCTCGAATGGCGATACATGCGCTCAAACAAAAACGCCCTGACCTCCTTCAATTGCGCAAACATCCCGTCCGAAAATCGAACAACAGGCGCACCGAAATCACGGATATCCTGCACTGATCCGGCCCCTGCCAAACCCAACAACCGCTGGCTCTCGGAAATCACATCCTCAACCATCGCCCCGAACACCCGTCGAAGGCTTTCATGTTGACGCCGCGAAGGCTCCAACCCAGGATATAAAGTATCCACCGACGCAATCGCATCCCCGACAATCGGCAAGCCCAAAAGGTCCTCAACCCCGAACAAACCAGCCCGAAGCCCGTCATCCAGATCGTGATGATTGTAAGCTATGTCATCCGAAATCGCCGCCACCTGCGCCTCCCCGCTGGCATGGGTCGACAACTCCAAATCAAACAGCTCATTAAACTCCGCCAAAGCATAATGCAGCGGCGCCACCTCAGGGCCATTGTGCTTGGCAATCGCCTCAAGACACTCCCAGGTCAGGTTCAGCCCATCAAATTCCGCATATTTCGCCTCCAACCGCGTCACAATCCGAATGGCCTGCGCATTGTGATCAAACCCGCCATAAGGCGCCATGGCCGCATGAAGCGCATCCTCCCCCGTATGCCCAAAGGGCGTGTGACCAAGATCATGGGCCAAAGCCACAGCCTCGGTCAGCTCCTGATTGAGCCCCAAAGAATGCGCAATGGTCCGCGCCACCTGAGCCACCTCCAAAGAATGGGTCAATCGCGTGCGATAATAATCCCCCTCATGCTCCACAAAAACTTGCGTCTTATGCTTGAGACGGCGAAAGGCCTGCGCATGCAAAATCCGGTCCCGATCCCGATGAAACGCGCTGCGATGTGCGGAGGACGGCTCCTCAAAAAGACGCCCACGCGACACCGCGGGATCACTGGCATAAATTTCCATGTGCTCTGCCCTCTTGTCGGATCGCTCCGAACTGCTTAGATTTGCCTAAACGCCTTATAACTCATGCAAAGACCGGACGATAGATGGACCTCGCTCTTCCTCCCACAGTGACCGACCGCGCCTTTGCGCGCCTTTTGGAGATTGCAGAGGCCAGTGGAGACACCAAACCGCTGCGCGTCGCGGTCGAGGGTGGAGGCTGTTCCGGCTTTCAATACGAGATTGCTCTTACCGAAACGGCTGAGGACGATGATTTGGTCCTAGAAAAAGACGGGGCAAAGGTTCTCATCGATCCGGTCTCCCTGCCATTCCTCTCCAACGCGGTCATCGACTTTTCTAACGAGTTGATCGGGGCACGCTTTGTCATCGAAAACCCGAACGCCACCGCAAGCTGCGGCTGCGGGACATCTTTCTCCATCTAAAGAGCCGCTCTAAAGCGTGTCGGGGAAATCCGACGGGGACAATCGCCCATAGCCATAACGCGCCGCAATATCCCAATTCACCCGACCGTTGATAAACTCCACACAAGGCGCTGTCAGAGCGTTGCGCCACAGCTCATCGCGATAACGAACCCGCCTAGCCTCCGCCGCGAGACCATCCCGCTTGGTGGGCGCTTCCAACTCTTCAACCACAATCGGATTCCCCGCCAAAGCGCTCAAAGCACCCCCCAAAGAGCCGCTTGGATCCTGCACAAAATCCTCGAACTTCAAGGTCTGAACAGGCGTGCCCGCCGCCAGAGCCTCCGCCTCAAACGATTGATAAGCCTCAAGTTTTCGCGACCACATGTCCATGGGCGAATGCAAAATCCGCTCCACACGATCCCGCCCCATGGACACCCAAGGAAACTCCAAAAACTCCAGAAAATCTGCCTTGGGTGCGCCCAAATAATGATAGGGCCGCTTGTGCATGGACACCGCCCATGAATAAGGATTACGCACGGAAAACAGCACCCGCACGTCATATTGCCCGAAGTCTTCGCCATAGCGCGGGGCCGCATGTTTCCATGCCCCCACAGGACCAACCTTATCGTCCTGAGCATCCCGCACAGCCTCGCGGTAAACCTTTTTCCAAGGCCCCCGCATCTCCTCAAGCACATGATCAAACATCTCGCGATAAGGCTGCAACTCCCGCCCCTTCACACCGGGATGCCCGACACCGTCCACACCCTCAGCGCCATCAATCATGCGAATGATCGCGCGGGTCGCCGTGTGCCGCTCCCCAAAAACCTTAATCAGTGCGAGGTCTTTACCCAAACCTGTCTCCGCTTCTCAATTCGCTCTTTCGTTCCAACACACCCAACCTTAAGGTTAAACAAACGCCTGTAAAAGACATGAAGATATCCCATGAAAATCGCATCATTCAATATCAACGGCATTAAAGCCCGCCTCCCCGCCCTTTTGGACTGGCTGAAAGAGGCGGAACCCGATGTGGCGCTCCTTCAAGAAATCAAATCCGTGGACGAGAATTTCCCCCGCGAGGCGATCGAGGATCTGGGCTATACCGTCGAAACACACGGCCAGAAAAGCTTCAATGGCGTGGCTATCCTCTCGAAACTCCCCCTTGAGGACGTGACCCGAGGGTTGCCCGGGGATGATAGTGACGAGCAGGCCCGCTGGATCGAAGCAACTGTCATTGGTGAGCAAGCCGTGCGCATTTGCGGGCTCTACCTGCCAAACGGCAACCCCGCTCCGGGACCCAAATACGACTATAAACTGGCATGGATGGAGCGTCTTTACACCCGCGCCCAAGAGCTTCTTTCCATGGAAGAACCCGCCCTCATGGCAGGGGATTACAACATCATCCCCCAAGCCGAGGACGCCAAACGCCCCGATGCATGGCGCGATGATGCGCTTTTCATGCTGGAAAGCCGAACCGCCTACCGGAAAATCCTGAACTTGGGCTTCACCGAGGCTTTGCGCTCCCGCAACATTGCCCCTGAAACCTACACATTCTGGGATTATCAGGCGGGCGCATGGAACAAGAACGACGGCATCCGCATTGACCACTTCCTGCTCACACCCCAATGCGCCGATCT
>CAZXRG010000025.1:0-10359 GCA_964642935.1 uncultured Rhodobacterales bacterium
TGCAGGTAGGAGGCCTCCAGATGACGCACCGCGCCGATTGCGCCCTCAGCCACCATCTGATGGGCCTTTTGGATGGCGGAGACATTGCGGTAGGTCAGGTTCACGCCGTTCACCCGCCCTGCCCCATTGGCCGCATCGGTCATAGCGGCTGCATGGCCGAAGTTGGTGGCCAGAGGCTTTTCGCAGAACACATGGATACGCTCTTGAAGAAGCTGCATGGTCGTTGGGTAGTGGACCGCGTCGGGCGTCACATTGGCGGCCGCATCAAAGCCCCCTGCGGTGAGCGCAGCATCAAGACCCGCGTAATGGGTGGGAATGCCGTGCTCATGGGCGAAGGCGCTGGCGGCCTCCCCGTTGAGATCAGCGCAGGCGACGATTTCCACGTCTTTGGCGGCTTTGAATTCGCGCACATGCTCGCTGGCCATGCTGCCTGTGCCCAGAATGAGGAGCCTCATTTGAACCCTTCCTCGCCCTCTTGGTGGAGTTTGGGGCCGCGTGCGGTGATGGCCTCTAGGGCGTCTTCTACGGGGCGATTTGGTGCATCTGTTACGGCGGTGACGCGCTTGGCGGGATTGTAGGCCCATTTCACGGCGTTGGTGAGAACTGTCTGGATGTTGGGATCATGGTAGGTCGGGTAGGTTTCATGGCCCGGTTGGAAGTAAAACACGTTCCCCGCCCCCTTTTTATAGGTCACACCGGAGCGGAAGACTTCGCCGCCTTGAAACCAGCCGAGCATCACGGTTTCCATGGGCTCCGGGATGCCAAATGGCTCGCCGTACATCTCCTCATGTTCCAAGTCGAAATGATCCGGTAGTCCGGCCACGATGGGGTGATTGCGGGAGGTGACCCAAAGGCGTTCACGCTCTCCGGCTTCGCGCCATGAGAGATTGCAAGGCGTGCCCATGAGGCGTTTGAAGATTTTCGAGAAATGGGCGGAGTGGAGGCAGATCAGGCCCATACCGGACCAGACATGCTCGGCCACGCGCTCGACGATTTTATCCTCAACCTCGCCGTGGGCCGCATGGCCCCACCATGTGAGCACGTCGGTTTGAGAGAGGCGCTCTTCGGTCAGCCCGTGTTCCGGCTCCTGCAAGGTCGCGGTGCTGGCTTCAATGCCGCTGTCCTTGTTCAGGAAGCCCGCGATGCAGCCGTGCATGCCGCTCGGGTAGATGTCGGACACGGATTGATTGGTTTTCTCATGGACGTTTTCGCCCCAGACAAGAGTGCGGATCATCGGCTTTCCTTTTGGTAGCGGCAGCTGGCGGCTTTCAGAGGACCACGGAAGAAACGTTAGAATGTCACTCCGCCTCTTGCAATGTTTTGCCGCGCTTCGGATAAGGCGCAAGAAATGGCGGAGGATCATATGAAGCTCACACTCACACAGCCTGATGACTGGCATTTGCATCTTCGCGATGGAGATATGCTTAAGGCGGTTTTGCCTGAGACGGCCCGCGATTTTGCGCGAGCGATTATCATGCCCAATCTGGTCCCCCCTGTTGTGACTGGCGCTGATGCTGAGGCCTATCGGGCGCGGATTATGGAGGCTTTGCCGAAGGGCGCGAGTTTTGAGCCTTTGATGACCCTTTATCTGACCGAAACCACGGACCCTGATGATGTGGAAAAGGCGCATGCCTCCGGTCTGGTGAAGGCGGTGAAACTTTATCCGGCGGGGGCCACGACCAACTCGGCCTCCGGGGTGACCAATATGGATAAGGTCATGCCCGTTCTAGAGCGGATGGCCAAGATCGGGCTGCCCTTGTGCGCCCATGGCGAGGTGACCGATCCGGAGATTGATATCTTTGATCGCGAGGCCGTTTTTATCGAGCGGGTTCTGTCGCCACTGCGTGCGCGTCTGCCGGAATTGCGGGTGATCATGGAGCATGTCACCACCAAGGATGGTATTGATTACATTGGAGAAACCGAGAAGAACTTGGGCGGCACCATTACGACCCATCATCTGATTATCAACCGGAACCATATTCTGGTGGGTGGCATCAAACCCCATTATTATTGCCTGCCCGTGGCCAAGCGGGAGCTGCACAGGCAGGCTTTGCGCAAAGCTGCCACCTCGGGCGATGGGCGGTATTTTCTGGGCACGGATTCCGCGCCCCATATTGATCCATTGAAGGAAAATGCCTGTGGCTGTGCGGGCTGTTTTACGGCCACCAATACCATGTCCTGTCTGGCCCATGTGTTTGAGGAAGAAGGCGCTTTGGATCAGCTTGAAGCTTTTGCGAGCCTGAATGGTCCCGCCTATTATGGCCTGCCTGCGAACGGCGGAAAACTGGTTATGGAAAAGTCGGATACGCCGGTCAATTATCCAGAAAAGATCGAAACCAAGGACGGAGGGGTGACCGTGTTTGATCCTGGCTTCGACCTCTTCTGGCGGGTGGTCTGATTAGTTTTTGGCCTCGGCCTTAATGTTGAGAATATCAATCAGATTGCTCAACTGATCTGGCGCAATCTGATCCAGATATTCCTTTTCCGACAACAGGTTAGCGCCCAGCCCACCGCTTGGCGGCAGGGAAGCATTTGCGGTTGAGGCGGCCAAAGTGGCGAGGGCTGCAAGAGTTGTGATACGCATGATTTGATCTCCTATGTGTCCTTGATCTGTTGGGAAGACGAACGGGCGGCGATCTCTATTCTTTCACGGCCCCAAACAGGGTCGTGAGCAATTTGTAACAAATTGAAGATGTTGAAGGATCGACCACTTCGCGTTATGGGAAGTCGTCATTAGCAAAGGGGCTCAAAGATGTTTGCAAATTCTTATCCGGATCGCGCTGAAATTGCCAAGCTGACAGCTGAAATGTTGTTGGAAATCAAGGCTGTACACTTTCGCGCCGATGAGCCTTATACACTTGCTTCGGGTCTAAAATCCCCCGTTTACATCGATTGTCGCAAACTTATTTCCTATCCTCGCATCAGATCGGCTTTGATGGATTTCGCAGTTGCCACTTTGTATCGGAATGTCGGATTTGAGCAGTTTGACGCGGTCGCAGGCGGCGAGACGGCGGGCATTCCCTTTGCCGCTTGGATTGCTGAGCGTATGGGGCTGCCCATGCAATATGTTCGAAAGAAACCAAAGGGTTACGGGCGCGATGCGCAAATTGAAGGTGTGATTGACGAGGGCCAACGGGTGCTCTTGGTTGAGGATCTCACGACGGATGGCGGCTCTAAACTTAAATTTGCCGAGGCGATCCGGAAGGCTGGTGCCTCTTGTGATCACACGTTGGTGGTTTTCTTTTATGACGTCTTTGAGGGCTCGGTTGAGAATCTGGCTGAGCATGGGGTCGGCCTTCACTATCTGGCCACATGGCGGGATGTTTTGACAGCGGCACGCACCGGAAATCACTTTGACGAGACTACGTTGAACGAGGTTGAAAGCTTCCTTGGCGATCCTTTAGCTTGGTCAAAAGAGCGCGGAGGAGAGTACGTCGTGCCGGGCTAACGCACGTTTGGTTAACCATTTTATCTGGGGCCGTTTGGGGCGATATGATCCCTGTGAGATACGCATATGATTTGCGTATGACGCGGAGGGCGCGGCGGCCTCGTTAACCTTTTAAGGGTTTTGAGCGCATCCGTTTAGGTTTCATTAATATAATCAATTTGTCGATTTCCCTTGTCCGGTTAATCCGCAGGTAACGTCTATCGCCTAGTTGGGGGTAACGGAACTGATCGGGCGAAGACATATGACGGATTTGGCAGAGAAATTAACGACTGAACCACAAACAAAGGCGTATCAATCTGACGTGGCGGCGCGTGACAACGTTGAGGTGAAATTCAGCGTCGATGACCTTCTGTTCTCGCGCACGGATGAACGCGGGGTGATCCAATCCGCCAATTCCGCTTTTATCTCCATCAGTGGTTATGAAATGTCCGAGCTGATCGGAGCGCCCCACAAAATCGTCCGGCATGACTCCATGCCAAAGGCCGTTTTTTACACGATTTGGGAAAGTCTCGGCAAAGGGGTTCCCGTCGCTGCCTATGTGAAAAACCGGACGAAATCCGGTGGTTATTATTGGGTTCTGGCGTTTATCTCGCCCGTCGAAGGGGGGTATTTATCGATCCGTGTGAAACCCCAATCCGATTTCTTCCCGCTCATGCAGGCCGAATATGAGAAGCTTCGCGCCAAGGAAAAATCGGAGGATCTAAGGTCAAAAGAGAGTGCAGAATTACTCGCGGATCGGTTGAAGGAAATGGGCTACGACAGTTTTGCGGCATTTTCCGCAGCCGTTGCTGCGCAGGAGTTAAAGGCTTTGCGCGAAAGTCGGAACCTTCCACCAAATGGCACCATCCAACAGCTCCACCAAATCCAGGAAGCTCTCAAGGATGTTCAGGATGCCAGCCAGCTTATTGCGACAAGCTGTGAAAGCGTCGATGTTCTCCCGACCAATCTGGAGATTCAATCCTCGCGCCTTGGCAGCGTGGCGGCTCCCATCGGGATTATTGCGCGTGACTGTAATGATCGCACCCGCGCTTTGTTAAGCCAGATGGTCGAGTTTGTTGATGCGATGCAAAAAGTGTCACGCTCTGTGAACGCAACTATTTTGCGGGTCTGCGTGGCGGAGGTCCAAGCCCAAATGACAAAGACCTTTGTCGAACAGGAGGGCACAAATAACGCGATGAATTTTGAGGATGAGGCTGATCTTCTGAGAAAACGCCGGAGCGCGAATGAGGATGAAATCATGACCCGTCTTAGGGAAGTGGACGTTCATGTGAAGACCAGCACGAATTCAGCAAAGAACATTTCGCGCGTGGTTGCGGGTCTAAATGTGACGCGGACCATGTGTACGATTGAATGTAGTCTGCTGGGCGCAAATGGGGAGACCGTTCGAAATATAGTGGATCAATTGGAAACATTTCAGACAGATGTGCCAGCACCGCTTCGGTCGATCTCCAGCAACTTCAGTCAAATGCAATCGGAGTTGGACAAGCTTTTGCAGGACCGCGTAGCTTGAGTGAGGTGATCGACATCCGTAATTTTGAATGCGGGCAGTCTCTGCCCGTCCGATCACCTGAGATAAACGCTATTTGACATCCCGATATGGCAAGGTAGACCTCCCTTAAATTATAATGGTCTTGCGGAGGGCATGTGATGCCAGGACTACTTCCTAATGTTGATCCAAACGGGTTGGATGAATTCTCAGTGGTCTTTACCGACCGGTCGCTCAATCACATGTCGGCAAAATTCCAAGGTGTGATGAACGACATTTCAAGCGCCCTCAAGGAGGTTTACAAAGCCGAGGCGGTGGCCTTGATCCCCGGTGGGGGAAGCTATGCGATGGAAGCGGTTGCCCGACAGTTCACCTCTGACAAACATGCTTTGATCGTGCGCAATGGGTGGTTTTCTTATCGCTGGTCCCAAATTTTCGAGGCCGGGAATTTCACCAGCGAGACCACTGTGGTCATGGCCCGCCCATCGGGAAACACACCACAATCTCCTTATGCTCCGCCCCCCATTGAGGAGGTGGTCAGCCGCATTCATGAGGCAAAACCGGATATGGTGTTTGCCCCGCATGTGGAAACATCCGCCGGCCTGATCCTGCCGGACGACTATATCACCGAGATGGCCAAAGCGGCTCACGATGTTGGAGCTTTGATGGTTCTGGATTGCATCGCTTCTGGATGTGTCTGGGTTGATATGGCCCAAACCGGCGTCGACGTTTTGATTTCGGCGCCTCAAAAGGGATGGTCCGCTTCGCCTTCTGCGGGAATGGTGATGTTGTCTAAAAATGCAGAGGCGCGTTTGGAAGAGACTAGCTCGGATTCATTTGCCATTGATCTCAAGAAATGGCGATCCATCATGAAGGCGTATGAGGATGGCGGGTTTGGCTATCATGCGACCATGCCCACGGATGCCATTGCCGGACTGGCCGAAGCAATTGAGGATACCCGCGCCTTTGGATTTGAAAAAGCCAAGGCGGCGCAATGGCAACTTGGCGACGCGGTGCGGGATATGTTGGCGCAAAAAGGCGTGACATCCGTGGCGGCGACGGGCTTTGGAGCACCAGGTGTTGTGGTCAGCTATACCACTGACGATGCCATTTCCAGCGGCGCCAAATTCAAGAGCGAAGGCATGCAAATTGCAGCTGGCGTTCCACTTCAGGTCGGGGAAAGCTCTGAATTTCAGACCTTCCGCTTGGGCCTCTTTGGGCTCGATAAACTGGCGGATGTAGAAGGCACGCTCGCGCGATTGGGTGCTGTTGTCGACAAGGTGCTTTAAGCAAGTCTCGTTAAGGTAAATTAACTGGTTTAGACGGGCGAACATCCAACGGATTGTGATTGCAAAGCCGCAGAAATCTTGATCAACTCTCGCCCAGTTCAACACTTGGAGAGTTTATGATGACGCGCTTAGTAACACTTGCCGCAGGATTGGCATTGGCGGGGACAGCCTCGTTTGCCGAAGAGGTCCGGGTTTACAACTGGTCCGACTATATCGACGAAGCCTTGTTGGAAAAGTTCGAGGCCGAAACCGGCTACGAGCTGATCTACGACGTGTTCGACAGCAATGAGGTTTTGGAAACCAAAATGCTCGCTGGCGGGTCGGGTTACGATGTTGTGGTTCCTTCCGGCACGTTCTTGCAGCGGCAAATTCAAGCGGGCGCGTTTCAGGAATTGGACATGTCCAAGCTTGGCAATGCAGGTAATCTTTGGGACGTCATTCAGGCCCGAACCGCGCAGTATGATCCGGGCAATGCCTATTCGATCAACTACATGTGGGGCACCACGGGTATTGGTGTGAATGTTGGAAAAGTGGCTGAGGTTTTGGGCGATGATGCCCCGATCTCCTCGCTCGATCTGGTGTTCAACCCGGCAAATATGGAGAAGCTGGCAGGCTGTGGCGTTCATTTCCTTGACGCTCCGGCAGAGATGATCCCGGCGGCTTTGGCCTATCTTGGAGAGAACCCCGATAGTCAGGATCCAGACGTGATCGCCAAGACCGAAGCGGTGTTTGCGCCGATCCGCCCTTACGTTCAGAAATTCCACTCGTCGGAGTATATTAACGCTTTGGCCAATGGTGATATCTGTGTGGCTGTGGGTTGGTCCGGCGATATCTTGCAGGCTCGGGATCGTGCGGATGAAGCCGACAATGGTGTCGAAATTGCCTATAACGCGCCATCCGAGGGTGCCTTGATGTGGTTCGACCAGATGGCAATTCCGGTGGATGCGCCGAACCCGGAGGGCGGTTTGGCTTTCCTTAACTTCATCATGGATGCCCAGAACATGGCGGATGCATCCAACTATGTGTATTACGCCAACGGCAATATCGCCTCCCAGCCTTTGTTGGAGGAGGACGTGATTGGTGATCCGGCGATTTACCCCGATGAAGAGACCTTAAAGAACCTTTACACGACCACGCCTTATGGCGCGAAAGTGCAACGGGTTGTGACCCGGCTTTGGACCAAAGTGAAGTCCGGCACTTAAAGTAAGCGGGGCGTGCCTTGGTGCGCCCCATTCTTTTTAGGGGATAGAATTGGACACTGCTCCGTTTGAGCCTTGGAACGATCCAAACGAAAAACCGCTGATCCGGTTTAAGGGCGTTCAGAAGAAATTCGGTGATTTCACCGCCATTCACGACCTTTCGTTAGACATTTTTGAGCGTGAGTTTTTCGCCCTTTTGGGACCTTCGGGCTGTGGGAAAACCACGATGATGCGGATGCTGGCGGGGTTTGAGACGCCGACTTCAGGTTCCATCGAATTGGCAGGTCAGGACATTGTGGGTGTGCCGCCCAACAAGCGCTCCGTTAACATGATGTTCCAATCCTACGCACTTTTCCCGCATTTGAGCATTTGGGAGAACATCGCCTTTGGCCTGAAACGCTCGAAAATGCCAAAGGGCGAGATTGACGCGCGGGTAGAAGAGATGCTTCGGCTCACAAGGCTAGAGCGGTTTGCCAAGCGCAAGCCCCATCAGATTTCAGGTGGGCAAAGGCAGCGGGTGGCTTTGGCGCGATCTTTAGCGAAAGCTCCGAAATTGCTGCTGCTGGATGAGCCTTTGGCGGCTTTGGACAAGAAGCTTCGGCAGGATACCCAGTTTGAGTTGATGGATATTCAGGAGAAAACCGGCACCACTTTTGTGATCGTCACCCATGATCAGGAGGAGGCGATGACGGTCGCGTCTCGCGTGGCGGTGATGGATGAGGGGCAGCTGATGCAGGTGTCCACGCCCGATCAGATTTATGAGGCGCCCACTTCGGTTTATGTGGCGGACTTTATTGGCGACGTGAATATTATTTCCGGTCTGGCGCGCCCCACAGGTGAGGGGCTTTATCAGGTTGACGCGGAAGGTCAGCCGAGTGTGATTGCCGCCTCTGATGTGCCTTTTTCGGACGGGCAGAATTGTCATCTGGCCATAAGGCCGGAAAAGATCGCGATTTCTGTGGAGGACCCGGGCGAGGTTGAGAATAAGGTGGAGGGCAAGGTGCTCGATATCGCTTATCTTGGCAATCTCTCGACCTATCATGTGGAGCTCACAAGCGGTCAGATCATCAAGGCGCAGACCGCCAATACGCGGCGGATTTCCAAGCGGAGCATCACTTGGGAAGATCCGGTATGGCTGTCTTGGACGACGACAGCCGGAGTGCTTTTGGAGCAATGAGACGCGGTTTTCTCATAGCGATCCCCTACGTCTGGTTGTTGGCGCTGTTTCTTGTGCCGTTCCTGATTGTCTTCAAAATCTCTCTCTCGGACACGGCTATTGCGCGGCCACCCTACATTCCGACCTTCGATTGGGCGGAGGGGATTTGGGCGTTTCTAGGCCAATTGGATTTCGAGAATTTTGTCTGGTTGACCAGCGATGATCTTTATTGGAAGGCCTATTTGTCGAGCCTTCAGATTGCTCTGGTTTCGACCTTTTTCACACTTTTGATCGGCTATCCGGTGGCCTATGCCATGGCGCGCGCGCCTGAGGCATGGCGGGCGACGTTGATGATGCTGATTATTCTGCCGTTCTGGACGTCGTTTCTGATCCGCATTTATGCGTGGATGGGGATTTTAAGTCAGGAGGGGTTTCTTAATCAGTTCCTCTTGTGGACGGGGCTGATTTCCGCCCCTTTAACGATCCTGAACACCAATGTGGCGGTCTATATTGGCATCGTCTACACCTATCTCCCGTTTATGATCTTACCGATTTATGCGGCTCTTGATCGGCTGGATGGATCGCTCATCGAAGCGGCAGAGGACTTGGGATGCTCGCGTTTTTCGGCGTTTTGGCTGGTGACGATACCGCTGTCGAAGAACGGAATTATCGCGGGGTGTTTCCTTGTGTTTATTCCTGTCATTGGCGAGTTTGTGATCCCGTCGCTGCTGGGGGGCTCGGGCACTTTAATGATCGGGAAGGTGCTTTGGGAGGAGTTTTTCTCTAACCGCGACTGGCCCGTGGCGGCTGCGGTTGCGGTGGTCTTGCTGGTGATCCTGATCGTGCCCATTGTGATGTTCCAAAGAAACCAACAGCGCCAAGCGGAGGCGGAGGCATGAACCGTCTGAGTTGGTTTAATGTGGTGTCGCTCACCATCGGGTTTGCGTTTCTTTACATCCCAATGCTGATCCTTGTGATTTACAGTTTTAACGAGAGCAAGCTGGTCACGGTTTGGGCGGGGTTCTCGACCAAATGGTACGGCGAGTTGATGCAGAACGAGGCCTTTTTGAAGGCCGCTTGGGTGACGGTGAAAGTGGCGGTGATATCCTCGACCATCGCGACCATTCTGGGGACCATGGCGGCTTATGTGTTGATCCGCTCCGGGCGGTTTTTCGGGCGGACGGTGTTCTCGGGGATGATTTACGCGCCTTTGGTCATGCCCGAGGTGATCACCGGATTGTCCCTGTTGCTGCTGTTCATCGGGTTGGGAGTTGATCGCGGTGTCTTCACCATCGTTCTGGCCCATGCGACCTTTTCCATGTGTTATGTATCGGTTGTGGTCTCCTCGCGGCTGGTGAGTTTTGATCGCTCGCTGGAGGAGGCCGCTCTGGATTTAGGCAGCACGCCTTTTGAGGCGTTCCGGCTGGTGACATTGCCGATTATTGCACCTTCAGTGATTGCCGGATGGTTGCTGGCGTTTTCGCTGTCACTGGATGATTTGGTGATTGCGTCGTTCACGTCGGGGCCCTCGGCGACGACTTTACCGATCAAGATATTCTCGGCAGTTCGCCTTGGGGTCAGTCCGGAGATTAACGCCCTGTCGACCCTTATGATTGCGATTGTGACGGTGGGCGTGATCACCGCCTCGCTGGTGACCAAGCGCAATGTGATGCGGGCCAAGCGGGATGCGCAGATGGCGGAGCGGGCGCTTTAGGCTAGTTTCGACTGTCGCTCTCTGAGGCCGAACAGGTTGGAGACCAGAAGGACTGCAAGGACGATTG
>CAZXRG010000025.1:10459-13704 GCA_964642935.1 uncultured Rhodobacterales bacterium
TGTCGCTCTCTGAGGCCGAACAGGTTGGAGACCAGAAGGACTGCAAGGACGATTGCGCCACCTGCGAGCACGCGTGAGCCTGGGTTTTCACCGAGCACGGCCCAGACCAGAAGGGGGGCCAACACTGCCTCTAGTAACAACAGAAGTGAGACCTCCGCGGCGGTGATATAGCGCGGGCCGATGGCCAAGAGGGCAAAGCCCAAGGGGACGAATAATCCGCCGTTGAGTGCAATCCATAGCCATTCCATTCCGTTGAGATAGAAGGTGGGCGCGAGAAGGGCGGCGGCACTTGCGGCCAGGAAATAGGCCAGAGTGAGGGCCGGAATAAGTGGCAGTTCGGGGCATTTGCGCACAGTTGTGAACGCGATGCCAAGCGAGAGGGCGACCCCGATGGCAGCCAGATCACCGAGCCAGCGTTGGGGGTTATCTTCCGAGGAACCGCTGGCAAGAATGATGATCCCGATCAATGCGCCCAAGATGGTGAGGATCGTGCGCCGTGTCAGGCGTTCGCCAAGCGCAAAGCGGCTCAGGAGGGCGGCGAATATGGGGGCGGTGGAGACCAGAAACAGGGTCGCGGCGACACTGGTGTTTTCCAAGGCGACGATGAACAGGAAGGTGCCCATAGCCTCGGTTACGGCGAAGAGTAAACCGGCGGGGCCAAGCCTGATCCAACGGCCAATGAGCGTGCAATAGGCGGCCATGACGGCGCAGGAAATACCGGCCCGCCAAAAGATGATGGTCATGGCATTGGCGTCGATAAACCGGATGAACAGGCTGTCGGGCACGATGACCAGCACGCCCAAAAGCGTGATCAGGATGCCTTTGAGTTGGGTGCTCATGGCCCGGCGAACCACAGGCGTGCGTAGAGCAATCCGGCAATGATGGCGACGAATATCAGAACCGCCAAGATGGTTTTAAGAACATTCATGGGACCAGCTATGGGGGCGCGCGTGCGCTCTGGCAAGCGGCTTTGGTGATCTAGCTGATTTTCTCTGGGAGCACGCGTGCATCCGATCCCGCTTTGATCGCAAATTGTAGGTATTGGAACGCCGATCTGGCCCCTTGGATGGTCGCGTCAGTGTCTCGCACATGGGTTTCAAGGGCGCCGGTGAATATGGGCCAGCGGGCCTTTGAGGATTGGCTCATGGCATCAAGATAGAATGAGCCTTCGGGATTGGTGTGTGACTTGCGTTTTTTAAGGACGCTTGCGCCAAGTGCGGAGCCTTCGATCGTATAGGCAATGCCGATCATCTTATCAAAAGAGCTGAGCTGGGACGCCGGATTGATCGCAGGTGGCTTGTGCCCCGAGAGCGTTTTGATATCGGTGGAGATCGCCTCCAGCAGCACGCCTTGATGCGGGGGCAAGCCAAATCGGGTCGAGACGTGATCCACGCATTGGGCAAAATGAGAGTGCATGCGCCACATGGCGCTAAGCCAGTTCAAAGAGGTCTGGGGCGTGTCCAGAATGCTCATCCCTCCCATGAGGTCTTCGGTCTTCTGGTGATCCTCAAGCGTCGCGTCGCGCAAAATGAAGCGGAGATTTGCGGCGGTTCGGGCTGTTTTCACAGGCACACTCCTCGTCTTGCTCTTGTTGGAATAATGCAATTTATAGGTGTAAGGCAATATTTTAATCTGCTATAGGGCGATAAGCGGAGCTGTGATAACATCAAGCCTGTCCCCAAGAAGACTGATGATTACGAGGTGTCACTGGTGAATCTCCCTTTATCGGATAGCGCGTTGGACGCGGCTCTTGAAAACTGTGCCTCCGAGCCGGTTCATATTCCCGGTAGCGTGCAGCCCTGCGGGCTTATTCTCGCCGTTGATACAAGCACGGACAAGATAACCCACGCCAGTGCAAATGCGGTCGAGTTCATCGGTGTTGATCCTGTGGAGCTGCTTGGAAAGCCGCTCCGGGAGGTGCTGGGGCGGGATATCTCCCATGCCATTCGCAATGCTTTGGCAGGTGGGGACGGGTTTAAGGCCGCCATCCCGCTTGGTGTGTTTGATCTTGGCGGCCTGTCTTTAAACGTCTCCGTGTCGCAGGTGGACAAGAGCCTGTTGATTGAAATCGAGCATGAGATTGAAGCGGGATTTGTCGGGACGGACGGGTTCAAAACGCTCAGCTATCTGATCAAGAAGGTCCGTGCCTGTGACACCCAGCAGGAGCTGTTTGAGGAAACAACCACGCTGTTGAAGGCCCTGTCGGATTACGACCGGGTGATGGTTTACAAGTTTGATCGCGACTTCAACGGGCTGGTGGTGGCCGAGCAGAGGAAAGCCTCCATGGAGCCTTTGTTGGGGCTTCGGTTCCCACATTGGGACATCCCTCCTCAAGCGCGTGCAATGATGCTGAAGTTCCCCTTGCGCTTTATTGAGGACGCGGATCAGGTGTCCGTGCCGTTACTTGCACAATCCTCGGATCTACCACCGCTTGATATCAGTCTGGCGGTATCGCGCGGGGTGTCGCCGGTTCATATGGAGTACCTTAAGAATGCCGGTTTTCAGGCGACCATGACCCTGACGGTTGTGGTTGAGGGTCAGCTTTGGGGGATTATTTCGTTCCACCATGAACGCCCCAAAGTTCCGCCCCAAGCGTTGAGAGCCGTTTTGACCGAGTTCACCGAAGTGTTCACGGTCAAACTGCAAACCTTGATGCAACAGGACAAGCTACAATTGATTTCGAAGATTGATGGGTTGAACATCGAATTCCTTGATGAATTGGATGAGAACCTGACAATGCAGGAGGCTATTCCCACGATTGCTCCGGGTCTTTTAGAGGTGCTTGGAGCGCAGGGAATGGCGGTTTATTCGGAGGCCAAGCCGAGTGTTTTCGGTCAAACTCCCGACGACATTGTTCTCAAGCGGCTGCTTGAAGCCTGCCAAGAGGACACGGCGGAGATGTCTGTCTTTGAGAGCCTCTCTGAGGCTTTCCCGGAGTTGGCTGGCCCGGACTTGGCTGGATCACTGAACGGCTGCGCGGGTGCCATTGTGGTTTCAAAGGGCGCGAACCATGGATTTTGCATATTTCGCCAAGCCACCAGTCTGGAGATCAAATGGGCGGGCAATCCTGAGAAGAAGATCGAACAGTTTCCGGATCAGGTGAAGCTCTCGCCCAGGGGCTCGTTTTCCGCTTATCTGGAAATGGTCGAGGACCGCTGCGCGCCTTGGACGGAAGAAAACCTCTATTTCGCCAAGCGTATCTGGGCTTTGGTCAGTGCGGCTGAGCGCCGCGTGCTCAAGAACAC
>CAZXRG010000025.1:13804-20899 GCA_964642935.1 uncultured Rhodobacterales bacterium
AGCGCGTCTTTATCGTTTGAGGAAACAGGCGTTCAGGCCGAGATATTTCTTCCCACCGAAGCGCTGGCTGAAAAGCCTGACACCATCGCGCCAAGCACGCCGCCTATCGCGCGTGAAACGCACAAAAAGGAGGTGCAGCCTGGTGGGTTTTCAGGCGTTCCCTTGCTTGTGGAGGATAATTTCATCATCGCCAAGGAATTGTCCGACCTTCTTGGGGAATGCGGGTTCACATCCGTGGAAATGGCCTCCAACGTTAAATCCGCACAGGCGTTGTTAGAATCGTTTCGCCCTGATCTGGCCATTCTGGACGTTAATCTGGGGCCCGACAGCAATAGCGAGCCCATCGCGTTGCAGCTTTTGGAGATGGGCGTGCCGTTCTTTTTCCTGACCGGTTATGGGGATCAGGCGGAATTGGCAGCGCCTTTGAAAGATGTGCCTATATTGACAAAACCCGTCTCAAAACCCGGATTGTTGAAGGCGATTTCCAATTTGTAGACTTAACTCCAAGTAATACCCCTCCCCAGCCTTGACTTACTCCAAGTGGCTTGCTTGATCTTGAGGGGGTTTTTAGAGCAACGCGCCAAGAGGGGTCGGCTTGGGGTCAACGCAAGAAATCATTGGCGAGGAATGGGCGCAGCGTGCGGGTGAACTGGCCGATTGGGCCATGGCCCGTCTGGTCAATCGCAAGGATGTCTGGGGGCAGTATTCTGTCCTGACGCCCTCGGAGCGGCGGCGTTCGGGGCGCAGCTACAAGGCCATGACCCTCCCGAAGAAGGATATGCGCGGGGCCGATATGGTCACCTTGGACAAGCTGACCCGCCATTTTGCGTCGCGGCACATGCGCAAGCCCCAGATCATCGGGCTGCATGCGAAATCCAAGGAGACCACGTCGAAATGGTTCGCTATCGACATTGATCTTCACGATGAGGACAAGGTCGCAGCGGAGGATCATGCACGGCGCAATCTCAATGCGGCTTTGTCGTGGTGCGAGATTTTCCGGAAGGACGGCTATGATCCGATGCTGTTCAATTCCAACGGGTATGGTGGTTATCACATCTGGGTGCTTTTGGCCGATCCTGCCCCGACCACGGCGGTCTTTGCGTATCTCAAGGATTTGGTCTCCAAATGGGAGGCGGTCGGTTTGGAAGAGGAGCCGGAGACTTTCCCAAAGCGGGTTAAGGACGAAAGTATCGGGTCGTGGTTCCGCCTGCCCGGTCTTCATCACAGTCGGCCTGTTTATTCCTCGCTTTGGTCGGGGGATGAGTGGCTAGATGATCCGTGGCTTCATGGTCATGCGGCGATTGATGCAATGCTGGATGTGTTGCCCGGACCGCCGCCGCCCACTGTTGGGGACGTGGATGTAAAGGCCCCTCGAAAGAGCATTCGCAGCACTGCGCGTGGTGAT
This sequence comes from uncultured Rhodobacterales bacterium, assembly GCA_964642935.1. Taxonomy (GTDB): domain Bacteria; phylum Pseudomonadota; class Alphaproteobacteria; order Rhodobacterales; family Rhodobacteraceae; genus CAKZTM01. The sequence continues at coordinate 15,210 of CAZXRG010000025.1, forward strand.
TTCAAGCGGGTTGGGAAGGCTAATGTTTGTGTTGATCTGGATGGGGTCTTGGCCCAGCCGATCTCCGGCAAGATGACCGAGATCGGGCCGCCTGTGGACGGGGCAATCGAGTTTATGCGGGAGTTGTCCAAGACGGCGGAGATCACGATCCTGACGGCTCGGCTGGCGACGTCCGGGAAGACAGCCAAGGCAAGGAGTGCCGCGATTACCGAGTGGTTAGAGGCGCATAATATCCCCTACGATCATCTCCACACGGGGGCCGGAAAGCCCGTGGCCCATGCCTATATTGACGACCGCGCCGTGCCGTGCCGTCCGCTTGACGAGGGGCTGAAAGCCTTTGAACGCGCTTTGGAGCAGACCCGAAGCCTATCCGGAGATGAGAGTTGATATGCCGCGATCCTTAACCTTCCAGCTTGGTAACACCCAGTTTGACTGCCCGTTGATCAAGATAGACCGCTCCAAAGTCTATGGCTCGGTGCAGGTGGTGACGACCGACCATGAGGATGCAAAGGCCGAGCTGTTGAGCCTTGCGCGGGATGGCCGCACCTTGATCCCTCTTGGGGGGACCGGTTCGGGTTATGTGAACAAGGACGGCTTTTGGGTCGAGACCGGTGAGCGCACCCCTGTGGATGTGGAAGGCGATCCCATGGAATTGGTGGAGAGCAGTTTTTCAGCCCCCATTCCGTTGACCAAAAAGGTCGATGAGGATGTGCTTTTGGATCATCCGGTGCGGCTTGCTTATAATTTGGGGATTGAAGAGGTCCCCCCTGCCCTGATGGACACGCTTGGGAGCGGGGTGATTTATCAGTTCGGCTTTTCCTATCGCGGTGGTCCCGTGGAGGATCCAGCGTTTTTACTGTCCGACACCGACGGCGATCTGTGGTTGATGATCTGCAATGATGCTGAAGTGACCTTTCGGGATTTCAAGCAAGTGGCCGTTTGTGCGGCGGCGGCGACGGATGAGGTCGAGGATGACAGCGAAGACGATAATTTCGACTTCGACATGCTGTAAGGAGCCCTGAGATGCCGAATATTAACATAGCAGATGAGCGCGGGCGCGATGCGGTGATCAAGGCCGAGAGCATTCGCGCGCGTGCCGAGGTGCGCTACATCGGGCCACGTGGTCAGGCGGTTTATCCGCGCCGTCTTTTGAAGGCGACGGTGGATCAGAGTTACGAGGCGTTGGTCGAAGAATTTGGCGATGACGAGGCTTTGGTGGCGGCCATGCTCAAGGACAATCCAGAGGTGGATATCGAGCAGGTCGGGCAAACCCTTTGGGGCATGTCGCGGGTCTACGTCAATCCCGATGAGGAGCTGGTGTACCGGATCACCCAGACGGAGATTGTGCGCAATATTGACCGCTCGATCCGGGAGGAGCGGCCGAGACGGGCTCTGGAGGCCAATATCGACATCGACATTCCGCTGACTTGGACCGGGGCGACGATCCCCAAGGCGGAGGCCGTGCGACGGTTTGTGTTCGGGACCAAACTGCAGATCGTGCATGTGAACGGGCTGACCTTTGATTTCCTTTATGACATGGCCAAGGAGCTGCATGAGGCCAAAGCTTTGATGGTCTTGGGGGCTGGTCCCAACGGGAAAGCGCCGCTGGTGTTCCGGCGCGGCTCGACCCCTTATCGGGCGTTTCTGGAGGGGCGGATTGACGGGGACAGCTATGTGTTGCTGCTCCATCTGTCGAACCTTGAGATGAAGACATTGAAAGATGTGGCCGAGGCGGAAGCATGAGCTTGTTTGACAAAAAAGAGCTAAAGGAATGGCCCGGTGGATATCTGACGGGCACCTATGAGGCGCTCTCAGAGGAAGGCATTCTCGCGCAGGTGCGCATGCGGCGTCGGCAGTTGTCGCAGATGACCGTGGCCCTTGATCCTGAGAGTGCGAAGCGGCGCATTCCTGATGGGGATTATCAAATCAGCCGGAAGGTGGATGGGGAGTTTACCTGTCTTCTGTGGCGCGATGGAGAGATTTGCACGCTTAATCCGGGGGGAACGCTGCGGGCGGGGGCTCCGTTTTTGATTGAAGCGGCCAAGCGGTTGAAGGGGGTGAAGTCGGCGCTGATTGGCGGGGAGTTGTATGTGCAACGGCCCGATGGGGCGCGGCCCCGCGTGCATGATGTGGTGCGGGTGGCGCGTAAGCCTGAAAATGCCGAAGCGGTGGCGACGTTGGCCTTTGCGGTCTTCAATATTTACGAGCTTGATGGCGCGGATATGTCGGTCAATTACGACGAGAGCCTCGCCAAGATGGAGGAGCTGTTTTCTGGTGGCACTCTGATCCATCCGGTTGAGACGGTTTCGGGACAAGGCTCCAAAGATGTGCTCAAGCAGTTCAAGACTTGGGTGATTGATCAGGGTGAGGAAGGCGTTGTGGCCCGCTCGCCCACCGCTGGCATGTTCAAGGTCAAGCCGCGCCATTCGCTTGATCTGGCGGTTGTGGGGTTCTCCGAAAGCATCGGGGATCGTGCGGGCATGCTCCATGATCTGCTGGTGGCCGTGGTGCGCCCGTCGGGGCGGTATCAGTTGATCGGCAAGGTCGGGGGCGGGTTTTCGGATCAGGAACGCACGGACCTGTTGAAGCTGCTCTCCAAACAGGTGGCGGAGAGTGATTTTCGCGAGGTCAATTCTGACCGTGTCGCCTATCAGATGGTCAAGCCGGGCATGGTGATCGAGATTGAATGTCTCGATATGATCTCGCGCACCAGTCGGGGCAATACCATTGACAAGATGGTGCTTGATTGGAGCGAGAGCGGTTGGTCGGGCGTGCGGCGTCTGCCGCTTCTGTCGATCCTCTCGCCGCAGTTTATCCGCCTGCGCGATGATAAGACGGCCAGTGATGTTGACACGGGTATGGCGCAGCTCACGGACGTGGTGGAGATACCGGATATTGATCGTGCGGCGGCGGAGATCGACCTGCCGGATGCCCAAGTGATCGCCCGCGCGGTCGCCACGAAAATCGCCAAGGAAAAGACCATGCTGCGCAAGGCCATGGTGATCAAAACCAATAAGGAGGAGGTCTCCAAGGATTTCCCTGCCTATGTGCTTCATATCACCGATTTCTCGCCCAATCGCGCGACTAAGTTGAAGTCGGAGGTGAAGGTCAGTGTGGATCACGATCAGATTTTGGAGCTGTTTGAGGGGGCCAAGAAAGACCTGTTCAAGAAGGGCTGGGTTGAGGCTTGAAGCTGGTCACATGGAACATCCTTCAAGGCGGTGGGCGACGGCTTGAGGCGGTTTTGGAGGCCATTTCCGGCTGGTCGCCAGATATCATCACACTTCAGGAGGTGCGCGGGCGGCATGTGGATCGCATCACGGCACACCTCAGTTCCATCGGGTTGCGGCATCACTATTTGTCGGACGGGGAGAGCGATACGCAAAACGGGATCCTGATTGCTGCGCGAGAGCCTGTGGAGGCTGGGGATTTCATGGAGGATCGTGAAGGGCTCTGCCATATTCTGGAGGCGGAGGTTGCCGGGCTAATTCTTCTGCCCGTGCATTTCCCTCAGAAGGCCGCGCAGGTGCCGCTGTTTGAGGGTTTGGCGCGGGATACGGAGAGCCTTCTGGCCCATGATGTGGTTCTTTTGGGTGATTTGAATTGCGGTATCCCGTTTGAAGATTCCAGTGAGAAGACCTTTGTGAACACCAAGCATTTTCAGGCGCTCAAAGAGCTTGGCTGGGTTGATCTTTACCGCCATGCCAATGGTCCCGAGGCCCGTGATTTCAGTTGGATCAGTCCAAGGACAGAGCGCGGATTTCGCTATGATCATGCTTTGGCCAGCCCGTCTATCGCACAGCGGGTGCAGTCGGTTCAGTATGATCATTCAGTGCGCGAGAGCGGTGTTTCGGACCACTCCGCCCTGATCGTCACGCTTTCATAAAGCCAAAAAAGTTGTGCGGACAAACCGGACAATCGGTTGGCCCGCAATGATCTGTCCTTAGCCAAAGATGCGTGACAAAAGGCCTTTCTTTTTGACCGGCACTTCTGCGGCTGCGTCCTTCATGGTGGTGGAGACCAGCACGTAGGTATCCGTCCAAGCCTCTTTCAGCTCGTCGTTCCAATCGTCGCCAAGACCCTTCTCAAGCGTGTAAAGCAGGGAGCCGCCAACGGCGTCGTAATGTGCGTCCTTCACACCGTAGCCCACGTGATCGCGACCCAGTTTTTGCAACACTGGCACGATGGCCTCAGGGGCGTGCAGGCTTTGAACGGCGGTGGCCAAGGTTGCCATCAACGCACTCTTTTGCTTGGTCATATCCGCCGAGAACATCGGGCGGACTTCGGGCGCAACTTCAAAGAGACGATCATAAAAGATGTCTGCCGCAGTGGATGCAATCGGCACAACTTTTTCAAAGCTGTCTTGTACCAGTTTAACTTTTTCAGGTGTCATTCTATTTCCTTTGGTCTTCAGTTTTAGTCTTCAAGTCCCGACAACGCCTCCTGAGCGCCCCCGCTAACGGAGATCATGAACCGGACTGTGGCCATGACCTCGTCATCTGTTAAATCCCTGCCACCACGCGCGGGCATGTTGCCCCCTGTGGGGCTGATAAATCCGTTGATTGCATGGTCAAAGAGCACGTCGATCCCTTGTGCGATCCGTGGCTCCCAAAATTTCGTTCCAGTTATTTTTGGCGCACCAAAATTTCCGGTGCCGTGGCAGATAATACAATTCTTCGCAAAAATCTGGGCGCCCGCCTGTAGGACCGGATGCTCGGGCACTGGCAATCGCTTGGGATTGACCGTGCCTTTCAACCCCTTCTCAGGGTAAGGCGGCAGCTCAATGTCTTGAGCTGCTACACTTATTGCCGAACTCAAAAGAGCGGCGCATATGAGGGTAAGCTTACCCATCAAGCGGAATGCGGATAACCACACCGCCCATCACATCGCCCACTTTGAAGTCTGTCTTCGGGCTGTCTTTATGCTCGTTGTGGCAAGTTGCGCAAACCTCGGCCACGGCCACATCCGGGTAGATGGCTGTCAGGTAGAGATCACCACCAAGCTCTTCTTCGGCGTAGAAGTTCTCGCCCAGATTCTCGACGATGTAGAGGAGACCCTCTTTCTCGACCTCTGTCTGGTTCGCAGCGTTTGGCTTGTTGATGGGCCAAAGCGACTGGAGCGAGTAGGAGAAGAGATCGGTTTTGTCAGCCACCGCCTCAGCGCCGAAACGGAACATCTGAGCGGGCAGAGGGGCGGCTTTATCGTCCTCGAAAAACTCGGAGGCTTTGATCAGACCGTGGTCGTTGACGAGACGCTGAACGATCATTTTGGTGTAGATTGTCCGGTCACTGTCCATGACGGCGTGGAGCATATCGGCGACGTCTTTGGCGTCGACATCATCCGAATTGGCCGCCATTGGCGCTGTTGCCATAAGTCCGGCGATAGCCAGGGACTTGATTGAATTCATTTTCATGAGTACTTCCTTTTGTGTTGCACGTTGTGCGATGGACGTGGAGGGAGCCGGTTTATGATGGCCATCATTCGGCTTCCTTCACGCGACGAAGGGCCCAGTCGACGCTATCGATGTGCGTCTCAGGGCGCCCGCTGAAATTGCTTTCAACGAGTTTCGGGTCCGCCAGAGCGTCTATGGAAAAGGCGACGCTGTGACAGGACATGCAGACAGGCCGGATCATTTTCTCGTTCGGCCTGAGGTATGCGTTTTGATTGTGGGTGGTGATCACGCCCGCGCG
>CAZXRG010000026.1:0-7582 GCA_964642935.1 uncultured Rhodobacterales bacterium
ACATTAAAGGGCAATGCGGCCATGGTTTCATCAAAAAGTCGGTTCCACGCACTTGCGCCTACAACTGATTGGTCATGAATGAACTTCTCTAACTCATCGGAGAGCTGGTACGGTTTCATCGCACGCAGCCGATCAAAAAATGGCCGATATCTTTCCAGACCTTTGTTTTCACTAAGTCGTTTTTCAAGCAACTCATCTTCCAGCGAGTTAAATTCAAGACTGAAAAATACCAAATGCGTCGAAGCCTCAGTGACCTTCCCTTGCATGTCGGAAAGAAAAGCCGTGCGCTCCGGATCAGTGGTTTTTTGATAATAGCGAAGTCCGGCGTAAGACATAATTCGTCCAGATACGGTCTGGATTTTCTCATACCGAGTGATCGCGATTAAAAGGTCTGGAGCGGTCAGGCCGTTTAGTTTGCCCTCAAAACTTTTCGCAAAATCTACGGTTTCTTGCAAAAGCCAATCAAGGTCTGCTTTCAGATTCGGTGCGTCGGGGGCTTCGTAAAGATCACTCAAATCCCATTCAGGTAAGTCACCAAATTCTGGACCACCCTGAGCGGCCACTGTATCGCGAAGAATATTGCGTGAGGTCAGTTTCATGGGTCACCTATATTGAAATGAGGGGGCTTTGCTCTGATTGCTGGCTTTTGTTTAAGCTAGCTGTAAACCCTCTGAATGCAACCAAAATGGGAGTTTCGGAGGGAGAGCCGAGCGGTGAAGGAATATTAGGGTTTAAGTGAGATAATAGCCAAAATAAAACTGATTGGTGTGTCAATATGCAGTTTGATTTGGTTTTTGTTGGACTTCCCATCCGTGCCCAATCGGATTGGGCTGAACTGTGTTTTAAGTGTAATTCGCGCGCATGGTTTTTTGATACTGTGGCGGAAGTTGGATCGCGAACTTTCCCTAATTTCGAGGTGCTCTTAGTATCTCTTGATGGTCGCCATAGCTTTCAGGACTTGAAGCGACAATACATGATCGGTCGAGAAGATGTTCTGTCCGTCGCAATATTACCCCAAGCGGACTTTACGCTGTGCGCTGATGCATTCCGAGCCGGTGCCAATGACGTGATTGCGCAGCCATTGTCGGCGAAGGAATTTGAATATCTTATGAGACGTCTACATGCAGTGATTGTTCGCACGTATCATCCAGACTCAATTATTTCGCTGTCAAAGATCGAAAAGTCGGTCATCAAGTCGGCATTACGCGCCTGCAACGGGCAAGTTTCTAAGACGTCGCGAAAATTGGGGATTGGACGCTCGACACTTTACAGAAAGCTGGAGCATCACGGTTTGGTAGAAAAGCCTTGATGAAAGCAGTCGAAATGAAGCTTGTGCCAGCCGGTTTGAGACAATTGCGATTGATCTAAAGAGTTACGTCCAGCGTCACCGGAAAATGGTCTGAGGCATCCAAAAGGGCTTTTCGAATTTTCTTGCTGTCAAAGCAATCTGGGTCATCAAACGGGTGCCAAATTTTCCAGCTTGGGTGAGTATCGCGAATGGCTTTTGAAACCATGATAAAATCCAGAAGCGCATTCAGGTAAGTTTTGCGATGATGCAAATAAAAACGCGCGGTTGAGGGAGACCAATTGTCTCGGGGATCAAGCCGAGCAGTTGCGTGGGGATCAAATAGGCTCAATGTCTCATCTGGATCCGTTCCCAAAACGACTTCGACGCTGGAGTGGCCAAAAAGCTTTTCGTAGGCGTCCAATCCGGGTCCGTCATTAAAGTCACCCAAAACAAGGATGTCTTCTTTTGCCCGAAGATGTGTTTCGACGCGTCGTCTTAACCACAAAGATTGAGCCAGTTGTTTACGCCTGTTTTCGATCGAAATACGGACTTCGTCATCGCGCGTCTTGGCGCCGTGGGGGGCTTTGGACTTAATGTGTACCCCCAAGAGACGCATAATCCTGCCAGATTTTAAGGTCAGCTCAACCTCAAGTGGTGGTTTTGAAAAACTGTGAAATTCCGGTTTGCCGTCAACGTCGACATCCTTTGGGAATTTTCGATCAAAACGAGGGCAGGGATCATCCTCTGCAAGACTTCCTTTGGGATCGTGAACCGCTGTCATCTTTCGATTGTCATAAAAGAGCGCTATTTCTTGCTGCGTATCGTTCAAAAAACCGGTTAAAACTGCATTCAGGCGCAGTCCAAAATGTTTGGAAAACGCCAAAAGAGACTGCTCCGTCGAATTCGACCGATTGGTGTCAGGAGCTTCAACCACAAGCACGCAATCTGCATCCATCGCTTTAAACACAGTCGCAATGGCATGAAGCTGGCGCGACTTGGTGACATCCCGACGCGAGGACCATTTGTCGTTGAGCAACAGTTTGTTGTCTTCGAACAATCCTGAAAACCATTCGACATTATAAGTGGCAAACCTCATGCGGCCTGCTCTTTTTGGATCGCTTCCCAAGCGTCATTCACGGCAACCATTCGGTTTGTTGCCAGTTTGATCGCTTCTTCCGGAACGCCGCGTGCGATCATCCGATCTGGATGCGTGTCGCGGACTATTTGTTGCCATTTGTCTTTAATCGTCGCGAGATCATCCTCGGGTTTTACGCCCAAAACAACGTAAGGATCGGCAAGGCTGCCGGGAATTGCACGGCTTCGGATCGAATTGAATTCGCGCGGATCCATTCCGAAGATTTCGGAAACGCGCCTCAGAAATTCGTCTTCGAGGGGATGGTGAACGCCGTCAGCCGCCGCAATGTAAAAGAGCCCTTCCAGAAGATCCGAAAGCACGGTTTTGTCGGTTCGGAACATCTTAGCGATGGAACGCGCATAGGTTTCAAAGCCGCTCACATCGCGACGGGCCAGGTTGAAAATGCGCGCGGCATGCGCCTCATCGGCAGCTTCAATTCGGAAAACTTCGCGAAAAGCGGTGACCTCATCACGGGTTACATGTCCGTCGGCCTTGGCCATTTTTGCCCCAAGACCAATGACGGCAATTGTGAAGGCCAGCGTTTTTTCAGGGGGTCTGGTTAAGGTTTCAAACACCTCCGAGAGGGAACTGCCGCTGGACAGAGCCTCGATCGCATCTTGAATTCTGGTCCATAATGACATGTCGCGACCCTACGCTTGGGATGTGACGGTTGAAAGTGTGCTCAAAGAAGTTTTTGCATTAAAATCAGATCGAGCCATTGGTCGTTCTTGAAACCGACCTCTTTTAGGGTCCCGATATGAGTGTATCCCTGCCGGGAATGAAAAGCCTCCCCGCGCGGGTTCGCGGAAGAAATCCCGCCGATCATCGTGTGATAACCTTTCGCGCGGGCATCGTCTTCAACTGCATTTAGAAGATGGCGGCCAATCGATTGGCCGGTATGGGCTTCACTCACCACAATCGAGTGTTCCATTGAATTTGCGTAACCCGGACCGTTTCGAAATTGGCTGTAGGTGGCGAAGCCGACGATTTGCGCTTCGATTTGGGCCACAAAGACCTCGCCCACGCCGTTCATGAGTTGGATGATTTGTGCTTCGGTTTTAAGTTGGGATGTGAAGGTCCAAAGTGTTTCGCGGATCATCACATTCCAAAGGTCCGCGATCCATTCCGCATCAACCTCTTTTGCGCGTCTAATCTCCACAGGCACCACTCCGCTCCCACTTTACACGTGATAGCTTTGGGGCCGTCGAAAGTTAATAGCGAACCGAGATTTGAGCGGTGAAAAGCGCATCAGCGACCGATCCGGCAGGCATAACGCGCAGACGCAGATCATATTTATCGGCCACGCGCAGGGTGGTTTGCGCACCAACGGCCATGACCCAATCCCCGATTGTCGGAACGCCGTGATCTTTAAACTTGTTTGCACTTCCAGAGTAATGCGCAAAACCGCCAAAACCGCCCATGCGCAATGCCACATTTGGAGAGATTTCGAGCACCTCAATGTCCAACGAGGACATCACATAGTAGGATTGATCGCTCAGGGAGTTGCGATATTGTCCCGCCTCAATTCCAAATTCAGAGCGACCAAGACCGGAAGGTCCGGTGATTCCGATGCCAAAACCGGGGTTGATTTCATTAAAGTCGCGGGATGAGTTGAGATGGAATGAGGCCAAATTGAAGGTGACATGGGGTCTGAAGCCCGAGTTTTCTTCCGCTGAAGCCGCGTTGGCGAACGCGAAGTTCATGAAAACAAACAATAAACCCAAAAAGATTGGAACAAAACGCAACATAATCAAACACCCCTAAAACCGAACACATTTTGATCATAGTTTGAATACAATTTTAAAAAAAGTCTTTTGTTTACTTATGGTTAACAGAAATTAGCTGTGAAACCTGGGAGGCTGTCGCTCGCGCTTGAATTATCGTCTTGAAGCCGTCTCGCCACTTTGGTCAAGTGATCCAAATCATTAGGCGGATCAGAGCATGACACACTGGGATTTCTGGATTGATCGGGGTGGTACGTTTACCGATGTTGTGGCGCGTGACCCGATGGGTGATCTGCACACTGCCAAGCTTCTTTCGGAAAATCCCGAACAGTATGAGGATGCCGCCTTGCAGGGCATTCGCGACTATTTGGGTTTGGCGGCGGGTGATCCAATACCGGTTTCAAAGGTTAACTCGGTTAAGATGGGCACCACCGTGGCCACCAATGCTTTGTTGGAGCGGGCTGGTGATCGCGTGGTTTTGGTCACCACTAAAGGTTTGCGCGATCAGTTGAAACTGGCTTATCAGGCGCGGCCTAGATTGTTTGAGCGTCACATTATCAAGCCCGAGATGGTTTATGAGCAGGTCATTGAGGCGGATGAGCGTATTCGGGCGGATGGGCAGGTTGAAGCCTCTTTGGATGAGGATGCTTTGCGGAGCGCTTTGAGTGCGGCCAAGGCGGATGGGATTAATGCCTGTGCGGTCGTCTTTGTGCATGGGTATCGATATACCTCTCATGAGGCGCGTGCGGGGGAGATCGCGCGGGAGCTGGGCTTTGGCCAAGTTTCGGTCAGCCATGAGGTTTCGCCCCTGATGAAGATGGTGTCGCGCGGGGACACGACCGTTGTGGATGCGTATCTGACGCCGATTTTGCGGCGGTATGTGGACCGTGTGGCCTCTGCTTTTGATGGTGATCCCTCGGGTAAGTTGATGTTCATGCAATCCTCGGGCGGTTTGACGGATGCGCAATTGTTCCAAGGAAAGGATGCGATCCTGAGCGGTCCTGCGGGTGGCGTTGTGGGGGCGGTGCGCACCTCGGAGATTGCCGGAAAATCCAGTATCATCGGATTTGATATGGGTGGCACCTCCACGGATGTGTGCCATTTCGCCGGTGATTTCGAGCGGGTTTTGCACACGGAAGTGGCGGGCGTGCGGATCACAGCGCCCATGATGAACATTCATACGGTGGCCGCGGGCGGTGGTTCGCTTTTGACCTTTGATGGCGCGCGCATGCAGGTGGGGCCTCAGTCTGCGGGGGCCAATCCGGGGCCGACCTGTTACGGGCGCGGAGGCCCTTTGGCGGTGACCGATGCCAATGTGATGGTTGGCAAATTGCGCCCTGCGTTTTTCCCCGCGATCTTTGGGCCGAATGCGGATCAGCCTTTAGATGTGGCAGCCACACGGGCGAAGTTTGAGGCTTTGAGTGTCGAAATCGGGAAAACCCCTGAAGAGATTGCAGACGGGTTTTTGCGCATTGCCGTTGAGAATATGGCCAATGCGATCAAGAAAATCTCGGTCCAGCGGGGCTATGACGTGACCCGCTATTGTCTGACCGTTTTTGGTGGGGCAGGCTCCCAGCACGCATGTGCGATTGCCGATGTTTTGGGGATGGAGGAGTGTCTGATCCATCCGATGGCCTCCCTTTTGAGTGCCTACGGGATGGGGCTTGCGGATATTCGCGCCAGCCGGACCGAAGCGGTTGAGGCCACTTTGGAGCGTGACAGCCGCTTGGCTGCGGCGGCGCGGATTGATCATTTGTCCTCGGATGTTTTGGCAGAAGTTGAGGCCCAAGGCGTGTCGGAAGCGCAGGTGGAGATCATCGCGCAGCTTCACTTGAAGGTGGTTGGCACGGATACAGCTTTGCCCGTGCGCTTTGGCACGATTGAGGAGATGGTTACGGATTTTGCCACCGCTCACAAAGCGCGGTTCGGGTTTGATATGCCCGATACGGGTCTGGTTATTCATGCGGTAGATGTGGAGGCGATAGGGCAGGCCACGGACCTCAATGAGCCCGAGGCGGCTTTGAGCAGCGGCGCTGAGGATTACGAAGACGCCCTCACGGATCGGTTCTTTGCCAATGGCGCCTGGCATGATGCGCGTTATGTGAAGCGCGAGGAATTGGTGCCGGGACGTAAGCTCACGGGGCCTGCGGTTCTTCTGGAGGAGCATACTTCAATCGTGATTGAGCCCGGCTGGCAGGCCGAGGTCACCGCCCATAATCATGTGGCCCTCAAGCGGATTACGGCGCGTGCGGATGCCCATGCGGTCGGTACGCAGGCCGATCCGGTCATGTTGGAGGTCTTCAATAACCTTTATATGTCCATTGCCGAGCAGATGGGCGCGGTTCTGGAAAACACGGCCGCCTCGGTCACCATCAAGGAGCGGCTGGATTTCTCCTGCGCGGTGTTTGACGAGGTTGGGGATTTGATCGCTAATGCGCCTCATATGCCGGTACATTTGGGCTCCATGGGGGCCTCGGTCAAAGCGATTATCGAGCAAAATCCGGCCATGAAACCCGGTGACGCTTACATGCTGAATGCGCCTTATAATGGGGGCACCCATCTGCCTGATATCACGCTGGTGCAGCCGGTTTGGGATGATGCGGGGGAACGTGTTCTGTTCTTCACCGCCTCTCGCGGGCACCACACGGATGTGGGCGGGCTGACGCCCGGATCCATGCCGCCGGACAGTCGCACGATCCATGATGAGGGCGCTTACATCGACAATTTCAAGATCGTCGATCAGGGGCAGTTCCGCGAGGATGCCACGCGCGATCTGCTACTTTCGGCCAAATATCCGGTGCGGGCGGTTGATATCAATATGGCTGATCTCAAGGCGCAAATGGCATCTTGTGAGAAGGGCGCGCATGAGTTGCGCCGGATGGTGAGCCATTTCGGGCTGGATGTGGTGCAGGCCTACATGGGCCATGTTCAGGACAATGCGGAGGAATGCGTGCGCCGCGCGATCGAGGCTTTGTCGGATGCAGAATATATCTATCAGATGGACCCTGATTTTGACGGGAATGATCGCAAGATTTGCGTGAAGATCTCCGTTGATAAGGTGGCGCGCACGGCCAAGATCGACTTCACGGGGACGACGGGTCAGTTGGCCACGAACTATAATGCGCCTGAGCCTGTGACGCGGGCGGCGGTGCTTTATGTGTTTCGCCTTTTGGTTGAGGACGGCATTCCCATGAATGAAGGGGTGATGAAGCCGCTTGAGGTGATCTTGCCTCAAGGCACCATGCTTTCGCCTGCCTATCCGGCGGCGGTGATTGCGGGGAATGTGGAGACGTCCCAAGCGGTGACCTCGGCCTTGCTGCTCGCGCTTGGGGTTCAAGCGGCGGCGCAATCGACCATGAACAACACTACGTTTGGCAATGCGACTTATCAGTATTACGAGACCATTTGCGGTGGGTCCGGCGCTGGTATTCTGAA
>CAZXRG010000026.1:7682-9879 GCA_964642935.1 uncultured Rhodobacterales bacterium
AAACCGAGATGGCGGTTGGTGATGTTTATTGGCTGGATACGCCGTCCGGTGGGGGTGTTGGCCGGGCTTAGCGGGCGTTTCTGCCTTTAGCTAACCAACTCTTCGTCTGGCGCTTCAAGATCAAAGGCCGCTGTCATCAGCGCCTTGGTATAGTCGGTCTTGGGCGCGTCGAAAATCTGCTGGGCCGTTCCGGTTTCAACCACATCGCCGCGTTTCATGACCATCACGTTGTGCGACAGAGCGCGCACCACGCGCAGGTCGTGGGAGATGAACAGATAGGCCAGCCCGAATTTCTTCTGAAGATTGCGCAGCAGATCGACGATTTGCACCTGCACGGTCATGTCCAAGGCGGAGGTCGGCTCGTCCAGAACCACCAGCTTGGGCTTGAGGATCATGGCGCGGGCAATGGCGATGCGCTGGCGCTGGCCTCCGGAAAACTCATGGGGGTAGCGCTCGAGGATGTCGGTTGGAAGGCCCACTTCGCGCAGCATGTCCTGCACCAAAAGGCGCTTGTCGGCCCCCGGTTCAAGGCCGTGCACGCCCAAGCCCTCGGCGACGATTTCCTCAACGGTCATGCGCGGGGAGAGGGAGCCAAACGGGTCTTGGAACACCATTTGCATGTCTTTGCGCAAGGGCTGGAGGTCCCGGTTTTTCAGGCCTTGGATGTTATTGCCCAAGAAAGCGATGCGTCCTTCCGAGGAAATCAGGCGCATGACGGCCAAGGCCAACGTGGTTTTGCCAGAGCCACTTTCCCCAACCACGCCGATGGTTTCGCCCTGCCGGATGGTGAGGCTGGCGTCATTGACCGCCTTTACATGGCCCACGGTGCGTTTGAGCAGGCCGCGTTTTATGGGGAACCAGATTTTGAGGTTCTCGGTGGTCAGAACGTCTTGAGCATTCTCGGACACAGGTTCAGGAGCGCCGGTCGCTTCGGCGTCCAGCAGCATTTGCGTGTATTCGTGCTGGGGGTGATCAAAGATCGAGGCGGTCGGGCCTTGTTCGACAATCTCCCCGTCTTTCATCACACAAACCCGATCCGCGATTTTGCGCACGACGCCGAGATCATGGGTGATGAAGAGCATGCCCATGCCCATTTTCGCCTTTAGTTCGGCCAGAAGGGCGAGGATTTGGGCCTCGATCGTCACGTCCAAAGCGGTGGTCGGCTCATCGGCCACAAGCAGGTCCGGCCCGTTTGCCAGAGCCATTGCGATCATCACGCGTTGGCGTTGCCCGCCGGACAGTTGGTGCGGGTAGCTAGAAAGACGGCTGGCAGGATCGACGATGCCGACTTGGTCGAGCAGCTCGATAATCCGCGCGCGCACGGCTGATCCGCGCAGGCCTTGATGCAACTCGATACTCTCGCGAAGCTGCTTTTCGATGGAATGGAGCGGGTTCAGGGAAGTCATCGGCTCTTGGAAGATGAAGCTGATATCATTGCCGCGCACACGGCGGAGCGTGGCTTTATCGGCTCCTACCATCTCTTGGCCCTCGTAGGTGACCGAGCCGGATACGGTGGCACTGTCGGGGAGAAGCTTGACGGAACTCAGCGCCGTGATCGATTTTCCAGACCCGCTTTCGCCCACAAGTGCAACGGTCTCGCCCTTGTTGACCGTGAAGGACACGCCCTTGACCGCGTGGTTCTCGCGGCCCTCATTGCGGAAGGAAATGCGGAGGTCCTTGACCTCTAGAAGCAGGCTCATGAGAAGGTTTTCCGTGGATCAAACGCGTCGCGAACGCCTTCAAAGATGAAGACCATCAAGGACAGAATGATCGAAAAGGTCATGAATGCGGTGATGCCAAGGTGGGGCATATGGAGGTTCTGTTTGGCCTGTTGTGTCAACTCGCCCAAGGAGGGGGAGGAGGAGGGGAGGCCGAAGCCGAGGAAATCCAGAGCGGCCAGTGAGCCGATTGCGCCGGTAATGATGAAGGGCAGGAAGGTCAAGGTGGCGACCATTGCGTTGGGCAGGACGTGTCGGATCATGATTTTGAAGTTGGAGACGCCCAATGCGCGGGCGGCGCGGACATATTCGAAATTGCGGGCGCGTAGGAATTCTGCGCGTACCACGCCAACCAGTGCCATCCAGCCGAACAGTACCGAGAGGCCGACCAAAAGCCAGAAGTTCATGCGCCAGATCGCGGCCACGATGATGATGATATAGAGGGACGGAATGGCCCCCCAAATCTCGATAAAGCGCTG
>CAZXRG010000026.1:9979-20734 GCA_964642935.1 uncultured Rhodobacterales bacterium
TGATGATATAGAGGGACGGAATGGCCCCCCAAATCTCGATAAAGCGCTGGAAGAGAAGGTCGACCCAGCCCCCGAAAAAGCCTTGAACTGCGCCGGCAAGGATGCCGATGATGGACGTCAGGGCAGTCACGATCAGAGCGAAAAAAACCGAGAGACGGAAGCCGTAGATGACACGTGCCAACACGTCGCGGGCTGTGTCGTCGGTGCCTAGCAGGTGGTATTCATCTGGTGCGGAAGGTGCGTTTTGCACGTTCTCACGATCAATGGAGCGGTAGGAGTAGGGATTGAGCGGCCATAAAATCCAGCCCTTTTCCACCGCCTCGCCTGCGACGGAACCCGATTTTGCAGCCTCGATGGTCGCTTTCGGGTCGTCAAAACAGGGATCCTGAAGGCCGCCTGAATAGATGAAGCACTGCACTGTGGGGTCTTTATATTCCGCTTGGGTCTTATATTCGCCGCCGAACGCGGTTTCGGGGTAGAACTTGAACAGGGTGAAGTAAGTGTCGCCCCGATAGTTCACCATGATGGGGCGGTCGTTGGAGAGAAACTCTGCAAAGAGGGACAGGCCAAACAGAACCCCGAAAATCCATAAGGACCACACCGCCCGACGGTTGGCTTTGAAGTTCTTGATGCGGCGTTGATTGAGGCGCGATAACTTCATGTGTCGCGGCTCTCAAAATCAATGCGCGGGTCGATCCAGACGTACATGAGGTCCGAGATGATCGCCATCAAGAGGCCCATCATGCCAAAGACGTAGAGCGTTCCGAACATGACCGGATAATCGCGTTTCACCGCTGCTTCAAAGCCAAGGCGTCCTAGGCCGTCGAGTGAGAAAATTACCTCGATCAAGAGGGAAGAGCCGAAGAAGACCGACACAAAGGCGGCGGGGAAACCGGCGACGACGATCAGCATGGCGTTGCGGAAGACGTGACCGTAGAGGACTTTGCCTTCGGACAGTCCTTTGGCGCGCGCGGTGATCACGTATTGTTTGCGGATTTCGTCGAGGAACGAGTTTTTGGTCAGCAGTGTGAGGGTGGTGAAGGCCGAGATCAGCGAGGCACCCACGGGCAAGGCGATGTGCCAAAAGTAGTCGAGGACTTTTCCGATCGCGCTTAGGTCTTCCCAATTGTCGGAAGTGAGGCCTCTGAGCGGGAAAATCTGCCAGTAGGAACCGCCGGCAAATAGGACCAGCAAGAGGATGGCAAAGAGGAAGCTGGGGATCGCGTAGGCCACGATGATGATGCCGGAGGTCCATGTGTCAAAACTGGACCCGTCGCCCACGGCTTTTTTGATGCCAAGCGGGATTGAGATCATATAGGCGATGAGCGTGGACCAGAGGCCAAGTGTGATGGACACGGGCATCTTTTCGAGCACCAGATCGACCACGGAGATCGACCTGAAATAGCTCTCTCCAAAGTCGAACTGGATGTAATTCCAGAGCATTGTGAAGAAGCGCTCGACGGGTGGCTTGTCAAAGCCGAATTCTTTTTCAAGGTCCTCGATAAACTCTTGGGGGAGGCCGCGACCGCCTTGATAGCCGTCGTCGTCATTCCCGCCTAGGGTTTCCGAGCCACCTCCCGTGACATTATCAAGGGCATTCGCGCCTTCTTCGATTTGCGCAATGATCTGCTCAATCGGCCCGCCCGGGACAAACTGGACCAACACGAAGTTGACCAGCAAGATCCCAAACAGCGTTGGAAAGATCAGCAGCAGCCGTCGAAGAATATAGGCGCCCATGGTTTAAAGCGCGCCCGAGGCCTTTAGTTTCGCGGCCTTTTCCTCGTTGTACCACCAGAGGCTAATCGCGCCCAAAGCATAGGGCGGGATGGTTTCGGGGCGCTCAAAGATGTCCCAATAGGCCACGGTGTGCACGTCTTTGAACCATTGTGGGACACCCCAGCGCAGGGCACGCATGCTCCGGTCGAGCACTTTGGTGTTCAAGACCAGCTCTTCGCGGGTTTCTGAGGCGATGACTTTCTCGATAAACGCATCAACGGCCGGGTTGGCGAAGCCTGCAAGGTTCCGGTTGCCCGTGTTGATATTCGCGGATTCCGAGCTGAACCATTGGCGCAGGCCCAAGCCCGGCTCAAGATCAGTACCGATGGATTGGGTGATCATCTCGAAATCGAACTCTTCAAGACGGTTGGAATATTGCGCGGAATCCACTTTGGTCAGAAGCGCGTCAACGCCAATACGTTTGAGGTTCTCGACATAGGGTTCGTGGATGCGCGTGAAGGCAGGGCTGAAATAGAGGATGTCTACGGTCAGTTTTTCGCCCGCTGCGTTGCGTCGGATGCCGTCATCTCCTACGGGCCAGCCTGCGTCGTCCAGCAGTTTATTAGCCGCGCGAACGGCTTTGCGATCCAGCTGGTTTGGCGAGGACACCGGCGGCACATAGGCCTCATCCGTTAAGATACCTTCGGGCAAATCCGCTTCGAACTCGATCAGGATTGCCTTTTCTTCTTCGCTTGGAGCACCTGTGGCCTCCAGTTCGCTGTTCCCCCAAAAGGAGGTCACGCGGGCGTAGAGGTCGAAAAACAGGGTTTTATTGGCCCACTCGAAGTTGAACATAAGGCCAATGGCTTCGCGCACGCGCGGGTCTTGGAATTTCTCAAGGCGCAGGTTGAACACGTAGTTTTGCGCATTGGCCAGATTGCCGTTTGGCAGGGATGTTTTGATAACAGAACCGTCTTCCACAGCAGGGAAGTCATATCCGGTGGCCCAAACCTTGGAGGAGTTTTCGGCGCGGAACGTGTAGTTCCCAGCCTTAAAACCCTCAAGCGCCGCAACGGAATCGCCGTAGTATTCGTAGCGGAGGGTCTCGAAGTTGTTTTGGCCGACATTCATGGGCAGGTCTTTGCCCCAATAATCCGGATTGTATTTATAAGAGATCATCCGGCCCGTATCCATCTTGTCGAGCACATAGGGTCCGGTTCCAAGCGGGGCTTCTAGCGTGGTTTTTGCGAAATCACGCGGCTCGCCTTTGGGGTCGGTGCCGTTCCACCAAGCCTCGGAAAAAGCGTAGGTTCCGGCGGCTAAGGAGATTTGCTCTGAAAGGATCGGTTTTGGAAGGCCTTCGGTGAAGGTGAATTTGATCCGGTCCTCATCCAGCGCTTCAACGGAGGTGATGTCCTTATAGAGGGTGCGCAGGAATGGTAGGCCTTTTTCTTTCAGGATGTTGTGGGTGAAGACCACATCGCTGGCTTTAACATCGGTTCCATCCGAGAATTTCGCTTCTGGGCGCAGTTTGAAGATCGCCCACTGCAGGCTTTCAGGGTATTCGATGGTTTCGGCCAGTAGACCGTAGATGCTGCCAACCTCATCCGCTGTGCCCGCCATTAGGGTTTCAAAGAAGATCGTAGCGGATCCCGCATGTTCGCCCTTTGAAGTGAAGCGGTGGATATTGTCAAAGGAGCCCAAGGCCCAAAGTGACATTTCCCCGCCTTTTGGCGCGTTGGGGTTGGCATATTCCAGATGGGTGAAATCAGCGGGGTATTTGAGATCGCCAAATCGCGAGTAACCGTGGCTTATGGTGGTTTTCTCTTGCGCGAAAAGCTGAGCGGTAAAGGCGAGGAGAAGAATGAGACTTAGAAGAGCCAGTTTTAAGAACGGTCGATTGTCCGGTTTTTTGATTGCTTTGGATTGCGCTCTGGCTCGGTCTTTCATCTCAGATCCTCCATGATGTCCTGAATCGGGACAATTTAACTCTTAAAGTTAATGCACCTAAATAATGGTTAACGCAATTCCGACAAGGACGCGATTTCAATCAACATCGATCTTGTGAGGAATTGTGAACAGAAAATGCCCGTGAATTGCACAAAAAAAGGGCCGCAGATTGCTCTGCGACCCTAAAATAATTCGCGGGATTGTTTGCTTAGCCGCCGATTGTCTGGAGGTAGGCAATCAAGTTGGCGCGGTCTGTATCTTTTTTCAGACCATTAAAGCTCATCTTGGTTCCAGAGATGTACTTCTTGGGGGCTGTTAGAAACGCGTTGAATGTCTCAGCGTCCCAGTTGCCGCCAAAACCAGCCATTGCACTGGAGTAGCCGTAGCCGTCAATGCCGCCGATTGCACGGTCAACTACACCGTAGAGATGTGGGCCAGTGCCATTGGCACCATCTTCAAGCTTGTGGCAGGCCGCACATTTCTTAAAGACTTTCTCGCCTTTTGCCACATCCGCAGAGGCCAGCAATTCCATAATCGACGGGCCTTCTTCAGCAACGTCATCGCCGTCAGAGGCTTCTTCAACCTCAATTACGTAAGCCTGGGCATGGTCATCGCCATGGCCACCGCCAACATGATAAAGTGTCTCAGCGCCCCATTTGCCAAGGAGCAAAATGAGAAGGGCTCCGCAGAGGCCGCCGACGATTTTTGTGAGTTCCATTGTATCCATGTTCAAGCCTATACACGCATATGGGTTGCGATATGTTTAATTTCGGCCCCTTCTAGCCGCTTCCCCTTGTCAGTTTCAAGGTGTAGTAACCGCGACCAATCGACCGACCTTAAGGAAATCTACTCATGGCGCAAAAACGCATCTCATTTCAGGGCGAACTTGGAGCATATGGCCATCAGGCCTGCTTTGAGATGTTCCCGGAAATGGAAGCGATTCCCTGTCGCTCGTTTGAGGATGCCATTAACGCGGTGCATGAGGGGCGTGCGGATTTCACCATGTTGCCGGTTGAGAACTCGACCTATGGGCGGGTGGCGGACATTCATTCGCTCCTGCCTGATAGTGGTCTTTATATAATCGGTGAGCATTTTGTGCGGGTTCACGCCAATCTTCTAGCGCCCAAGGGCACTAAGATCGAGGATGTGAAGCGCGGGCTTTCCCATGTGGTCCTACTCGGCCAAGTGCGCCAATTTCTGGCCAAGCACAATATCGAGCCTGTGGTGGGGCGTGATACCGCTGGCAGTGTCAAGGATGTGGCCGAGGCCAATGAGCCCGGACTGGCCGCCTTTGGTTCTGAATTGGCGGGGGATATCTACGGTCTTGAGGTTCTGGCGCGTCATATCGAGGACCATGATCATAACACGACGCGGTTTCTGGCCTGTTCTCCCAAGCCTATGGAGCCGGATCATGAGCGTAAGTTGATGACCAGTTTTGTGTTTCGGGTCAGGAACTTACCGTCCTCTCTTTACAAGGCCATGGGCGGGTTCGCGACCAATGGCGTGAATATGGTCAAGTTGGAGAGCTATATGATTGACGGCTCTTTCACCGCGACCCAGTTTTACTCCGACATCGAGGGCCATCCGGATGATCCGGCGGTGGCGCGGGCGATGGAAGAGCTCGATTACTTCACGGATTATGTGAAAATCTTGGGC
Organism: uncultured Rhodobacterales bacterium; assembly: GCA_964642935.1. Taxonomy (GTDB): domain Bacteria; phylum Pseudomonadota; class Alphaproteobacteria; order Rhodobacterales; family Rhodobacteraceae; genus CAKZTM01. Next base: position 15,302 of record CAZXRG010000026.1, read on the forward strand.
TCTTATCCGGCTGATCCATTCCGCGAGAAGGCCTAATTGGTCTTATCGGCCGTCTCGGTATTTTTTGTTTGAACTCCAAACCTCAACGTTCCAATCATAGGGGCAACCGGATTAGGAGCGATCATGGACCACGTCATTCACGTCACCCACCCGTTGGTGCAGCACAAACTGACCATTATGCGGGACAAGAGCACATCGACCTCTGCGTTCCGACAGCTTCTTCGAGAGATATCGCTTTTATTGGCTTATGAGGTGACGCGGGACTTGCCGGTGACCAGTAAGACCATTGAAACGCCGCTGACGGATATGGAAGCGCCGACCCTTAAGGGTAAAAAGCTGGCGCTGATTTCGATTCTTCGCGCTGGAAACGGGTTGTTGGATGGTGTTTTGGAACTGATTCCGTCGGCCCGCGTGGGGTTTGTGGGGCTTTATCGGGATCACGATACGCTCCAACCTGTGCAATATTACTTCAAAGTGCCCGGCGATCTGGATCAACGCCGTGTTATTGCGGTTGATCCTATGCTGGCCACGGGCAACTCATCGGTGAAGGCCATTGATCTTTTGAAAGAGGCCGGTGCTAAAGATATTAAATTTTTATGTCTTTTGGCGGCGCCTGAGGGGATCAAACGCATGAAAGAGGCCCATCCCGACGTTCAGATCATAACCGCTGCCATTGACGAAAAACTCAATGATATCGGGTATATACTGCCCGGTCTTGGGGATGCAGGGGATCGGATGTTCGGGACCAAATAACTGCGATCTCTCGGCAAATTCGTCTAAACTGCGATCAAATTTCTTAAACCTACCTTAAACCCTCGCTGCCATAAGAGGCCTTGTTGGTTGATTGTGTACATGTCCGTTGGTGGATGTGCTTTGTGTAGGAGTTGAGTGATGAAAAAGATGGCTTTGTTCGGGATTATTGCGGCGACCTTGAGTGCTTGTAGTGACCTGCCCGTTGACGGGTTGACGCGGTCGGGTTGGGATGGTCCTGCGAGCATGCCACCCATGGGATACTCCAGTGATACTTGGGTAGATCAGCGCGGTTGCGTCTATTTCTCTACCGCGTCCGGTTGGGTGCCCCATGTTGGCGGTAATCTAAAGCAGGTTTGCCGGTAAGTTTGCAAACTCTTGCACCCTTGCGGCAGTTCTTTTCAGAATTGCCGCGGGTGGTATTTAATCGGAGCGCATTTGGTATGTACTCCCAGTGGTGAAGTGACTTATGTTTTGCTCGAACACCAGTGTTGAGCGAGAGATAACGTGACCTTAAAACCCATGCTGATTGCAGCAAGCGCATTGATCCTGTCGGGATGTGCGAATGAAAAAGATAAAGTGACTTTCTTTTCTCTCCTGCCGGAGGCTGATCGCGGAAGCATGGTGCCTGTCAATCTGCCGCCCCAGAATTTTCCGGGTGAGTTTTGGGTGGACCGTCAGGGGTGCAGCTTTATCAAAACGGACAGTGGCCAGTGGGTGCCGCGGATGAATCTGGATCGCACCAGAATGTGTGATGCAGACCTTGTCACATCAGCGCGCAAATTGGCATCGACGCCCGAAAGCGGATTTAATGCTCCGGCAAAGCCGCGTATCGGCGTTGATCCAAAAACCGGACTTACCAGCGAAATCCGCCCTGAGTTCAAAATTCCCGCCACCTATGTGTCGGTAGGAACCTATAGTAACGGCGCGGCTGGCATTGCGGTGCGCGAGAAATTCGCGAACCTCGGATTTCCGATTGTGGGACGGGATCAAACACCGACCCCCGGGCGTGCTCTGGCAGTTGTTCTGGGTCCCTACACGGATTCCGGTTTCCTGGAAGATGCGCTCGAAACGGCTAAATCTTTGGGCCATAACGAGGCTTATGTCTTCCAAAACCAGTAAGCTGTTGCACGGATTGCCAGTTTTTCACAATTTTGCGATGTCCAAAGTGTTTTAACTTTCGGGATTCAATCTGAGTTGGTAGACTAGCCGAAACTGTGAGGGGCAATAGTTATGAATTTCACCACCAAACGTGCCGCGTTGGCTTTGGCAACGGGTCTCGGTCTGACGGCCTGTGACGCACCAACTCTTGTGAGCTTGCAGCCAATTGGCGCGCCACAACCCACAAATGCGCAGCAGACGTTTATTGATGCGGACAGATGTAGCTGGTGGATTGTCGGAAACGGCTCGGATCTGCGGTGGGCGCCCATGACCAACTCGCTTGGTGAGCATGTGTGCGATGGTGGAGCCACACGGCTTGATCGCCCTTCCGAGACCGAAACGGCCTCCTCGACGGACAGTTTTGCACAAGAGATGAGCGCGGTTCTTGATGGGACCGATGCGGGATCTACTCCGGTTGCGATCACGCCACAAACGGCAGCGTCTGTTGTAGCGCCTGTGCCGTCTCCGGTGAATGACGGTAAATTCCACTTCGTACAGGTCGCGACATTTGCCCTTGAAAGCAATGCGCAGGCCAGTGAAGCGCTGTTTAGCAGCCTTGGCTACACCATTCATTCCGGTGCTCAAGAGCGCGACAATGATCGTCTGTTCCGCCTGATCATTGGTCCGTTCAACTCCAAGGACGAGGCGCAAAAAGCGGTCGAGCGCGCCTTCAACGAAGGCTTTGACGACGCATTCCCGTTCCGTAAATAATCCGCGAAAACAATAGGATGAGCACGCTTTTACTTCGTAATGCACGCGTGCTCGTCACTATGGATAATGAGCGTCGAGAGCTTGAAGACGGCAGTTTTTTCGCGCGAGACGGTAAGATCGAGGCGGTGGGCGACGACCTGCCTCAAACCGCCGATCAGATCATTGACGCCAAAGGCTGTGTGGTTACGCCCGGTCTGATCAACACCCATCACCATCTTTTCCAATCGCTTACACGCGCGGTGCCTGCGGGCCAAGACGCGCTCCTGTTTGGCTGGCTCCAAACGCTTTATCCGATCTGGGCGGGCTTTGGTCCTGAGGAAATCCGCATTTCAGCGGCACTTGGGCTTGGCGAGTTGGCTCTGTCTGGCTGCACGCTATCGTCGGATCATCTCTATCTTTTCCCCAATGGCAGCTCGCTGAGCGACAGTATTGAGGGCGCACGTCAGATCGGCATTCGCTTCCATCCCACGCGCGGCTCTATGAGCATTGGGGAAAGTGACGGCGGGCTTCCTCCGGACCGTCTTGTTGAGGATGAGGGCGCGATCCTGAAGGATTCAAGCGATATGGTGGATCGATTCCACGACAGCTCTGACGGGTCCATGTTGCGGGTTGGCATTGCGCCCTGTTCTCCGTTCTCCGTGAGCCGGGAATTGATGCGCGACGCGGCCCTTCTGGCGCGGGAAAAAGGCGTGATGCTTCACACCCATCTGGCCGAGAATGACGAGGATGTAGCCTACAGCCTTGAGAAATTCGGCTGTCGTCCCGGACAATATGCTCAGGATTTGGGCTGGACGGGTGATGATGTCTGGCATGCCCATTGCGTGAAGCTGGATGCTGGTGAGATCGATCTTTTCGCAGCGACCAAAACAGGCGTCGCTCATTGTCCCTGCTCGAATTGCCGGCTTGGTTCTGGCGTTGCGCCGATCCGTGCCATGCGAGATGCGGGTGTTCCGGTGGGATTGGGCGTTGATGGATCGGCTTCAAGTGATGCAGGCTCTTTGATCAGCGAAGCCCGTCAGGCCATGCTCTTGCAACGGGTCGAAAACGGCGCCGATGCCATGTCTGCCCGCGAGGCTTTGGAGGTTGCGACCTTAGGGGGCGCTGATGTGCTCAATCGCCCAGATCTGGGAGCGATCGAGGTCGGTAAGCGGGCCGATTTTGTGCTCTGGGAAACGGAAAACCTACCCATGTCAGGCGGCTGGGATCCGGTCGCCTCGTTGATTTTATGTGGCCCCCAACGAGCGCGCGAGGTCTATGTGGAAGGCCGCGCGATTGTGCAAGACTTCCAATTGGCCCAAACGGATCAGCGGTTGATTGTCACCCAAAGCCAGGCGGCCCAAGAAAAACTAATGAACAGCTAGTCTTCGTCTTTTCTTAACCAGCACACCTGCTTAAGGTTAAGGGAAACCCGACAGGACAACCAATGGCCGAGGCAGCTCAACAAGATGCGAGTTTAGAGGATGACGCTTATGCGTTGAACGCCTCTTTGGTTGAGGCAATTCTTGCGGCTGTGGAGGCGGAGTCTCAATCGGACTTGGTTGAGTTATTAGACCCGCTCCATCCGGCGGATATCGCCGATCTTTTGGAGCAGATTTCACCCGCGAACCGCCAGTCTTTGCTCACTTTGTGGGACATGGATTTCGAAGCGGGCATTCTGGCAGAGGTTGAAGAGGGCACGCGGGATGATCTGCTGGAGGAGCTTCCAGACGAGGTTCTGAACGAGGCGGTCAAAGAGCTTGATACCGACGATCTGGTTTATCTGGTCGAGGATTTGGACGAGCCGGAAAAAGAGCGCGTTTTGGATGCGCTCGATGAGAGCGAGCGTGCGGCGGTTCTTTCCTCCTTAGAGTTCCCCGACGATAGTGCGGGCCGGATGATGCAGCGCGATTTTGTGATGGCGCCGACCCATTGGACGGTGGGGGACGCCATTGATCATATGCGTGCCTCGGATGATCTGCCTGAGCAATTTTACGATGTGATTGTGACTGATCCGCGCCTACGGCCTGTGGGCACGGTGACCCTTTCGCGTCTCATGGCAAACGGGCGGGACGTGAAAATTGCGTCGCTCATGGAAGAGGAGTTTCGAACTCTCCCGGCCGATCAAACCCGCGAAGATGTGGGCTATGCCTTCTCCCAATATCATTTGGTGTCAGCACCGGTTGTGGATGGCGACGGGCGTTTGGTCGGCATCATCACGATTGATGACGCGGTTGAGGCGATGGAGGAAGAGCGCCATGAAGATATGATGCGGCTAGCCGGTGTTGGCGCGGAGGAGGAACTGTCGGATACGATTTGGGAGACCGCCAAACAGCGCTTCCCTTGGCTCTTCGTTAATCTGGTCACAGCAATTCTGGCCTCATTGGTCATCTCTGCGTTTTCCAGCACCATTGAGGCTTTGGTGGCTTTGGCCGTGCTCATGCCTATTGTTGCTTCCATGGGCGGCAACGCGGGAACGCAATCCATGACCGTGGCTGTGCGTGCTTTGGCTACGCGCGATCTGACCCCTGCAAATGCTTGGCGGATTATCATACGAGAAGGGCTTGTGGGGCTCCTGAACGGCGTCGCATTTGCCATTATTGTCGGCCTTGTGGGCGTTTACTGGTTCGGCTCTCCCATGCTGGGTGTGGTTCTGGGCATCGCGATGATCGGCAATATGATCGTGGCCGGACTTGCTGGCATTCTGATTCCGCTCCTGTTGGATCGGTTCAAAATTGATCCGGCACTTGCCTCCGGAGCCTTTGTGACCACCGTAACAGACGTGGTTGGATTTTTCGCATTTTTGGGGCTGGCAGCCGTTCTTTTACTTTGAGC
>CAZXRG010000027.1:0-20545 GCA_964642935.1 uncultured Rhodobacterales bacterium
AGGGTTCCGCCCATTTTGAGTTTGCCCTCAAGGATCGGCGTGTCTTGATAGTGTCGGTGCGGGACGGCCAGAAGCAGAAGGTCGAGGTCAAAGATATCTCTGTCTTCCATTAACTCAAGCCCGAGGCTTTGGGCCGTGCGCCTATCTGCCATTGGATCGGTGATGATGGGATTTATCCCGTAGTCCTGAAGCGCCTTGATGATATCGAGCACTTTGGAGTTGCGCAGGTCCGGCACGTCTTCTTTGAAGGTAATGCCAAATATGGCGATCCGTGCTGTGGCGGGGTCGATCTTGTTTTGGGTCAGGAACTGAATGGCGCGTTGTGCGATCAGCTGGACCATGCCCTCGTTGCGGCGGCGCGAGGCGAGCATGACTTCGGGGTAGGTGCCTGTCTCTTCGGCCTTATGGGTGAGATAAAACGGGTCCACCCCGATGCAATGTCCGCCCACAAGACCGGGGGTGAACGGGAGAGCGTTCCATTTTGTGCCCGTGGCGCGGACCACATCGCGGGTGCGGATGCCGATATTGTCGCAGATGATCGAGAACTCGTTCATGAGCGCGATATTGACGTCCCTTTGGGTGTTCTCGAAGACTTTGGCGGCTTCGGCGACTTTGATGGAAGGGGCGCGGTGAATGCCTGCGGGGATTATTTTTTCGTAGGCTTTGGCCACGCGCTCTAGCGCCATGCGATTGTCTGCGGAGACGATTTTGGGCACGTCGCGGATTTGATGGGCTTTGTCGCCCGGCGTGATGCGCTCGGGGCTATAGGCCACATGGAAGTCGATACCCGCGCGAAGGCCGGAGTGGCGTTCTAGTTCGGGGGCGCAGACTTCTTCGGTGGCGCCTGGAAAGACAGTGGATTCAAAGACCACCACATCACCATGGCTGAGATGGGGGGCAATGGTTTTACAGGTGCTCAGGAGCGGTTTGAGGTCGGGGCGGTTCATTTTGTCTACGGGCGTAGGGACGGCGACGATGTAAAGGGTGCAAGTCGCCAAATCTTGGGCGTCAGACGTGACGGCCAGAGAGGAGAGCATGAGCGTGGTGTCGTCAATCTCTCGGGTCCAGTCATGGGCATTTTGCAAGGTGGCGATGCGATCTTGGTTGATGTCAAACCCGATCACGGTCTCGAAAGCCTCCGCTAGGGCGACGGAGACGGGCAGGCCCACATAGCCCAGACCAATGACCCCGATACGCTCGAACTGGGATTTGAGGCGGTCTTTCTGATCCTCGACGATATAGCGTGTTTGTGCTTCAGCAAGACTTCCATCCATCATTTTCTCCTATCCAACTCCCCGAAAACGGTGAGTTTAGAGATGTGGGATTATGACTAACAACAGATGAAGAATCGGATGGTTGGAGTGCATTAGAGACGAATTTTAGATAATATATTTTGAAGAAACTGATCCCTGTTCACGCTTGATTAAGCTTGTGTCTTAGAGGCGGGCAAAAGGGGCTCAAAGCCTAATGCTCCGTTAATGGCTCCCGTGTCTGAGCAAGGTGCGACCGAAGATCGAGAGGATCGCATAAAGCGCGAGACAGGTGAGGAAACACAGGATGAGTGTGTTCACTCGGGTCGCAAAATCGGTGGTGCTTGGCAAGGTCGGCGGGGTTAACAGGCGCACCGTGTTTTGTGGGCCTTGGGGGCTGTCTTCGATCCAGAGGGTGGCGCCGTTGAGAGCGGTGGTCGCGAAGGACTGGGCGATCTTAGGGCTGGCGGCTTTGGCCTCTATTCGGATCAGCCCGTCCTGACCGTTGAGAGAGACGTTGATATAGCGCTTGAGGGCTGCGTCCTCGGAGGCAAGCGGGGAGGTGATCCGGAATTGGCTGACACCGTCCAGAATGCCTGAGTTGAAATGGGCGCTAAAGCCTGCGTCCTCATCAAGGCGGGTGAGCATTTGTGGCGAGAGGATCACTTCCTTGAGGACATGGGCTTGGCGGGAGAGTTGGGAGGTCTCAAATGCGGATTGGATCGTTTGGGGTTGCTCGGCGCTGGTTGGGGTCAGGGCGAATTGCACGTGGGAGGTGTAAAGCGGGGTGGCGATGGTGAAGAGGTAGACGGCCATTAACAGGCTCGGGGTGAGGACAAATAGGGCCAGTCTGAGGGCGAGCATTTTGGCCGCGCGGATGCGAAAGGCCATGAGGCGTTTGCGGGCGGCTTCAATGTCGGTGCGCCCTGCGATTTTGGAGCGGGCGGTGGCCATGCGTTCGGCCTTCAGGGCGGCATTTTCCTGAGCGCGACGTTGGGCGGCTTCCTCGATGCGGCGGGTTTTGTCGGCTTCAAAGGCTTCCAGTCGCTTGCGGCGGTCGGCTTCGGCGACTTTGAGGCGCTCTTGGCGGCTGGCTTCGGCGACGGCGGCGCGTTTTTCGCGCCAGACCCGCAGGCGTTCGGCTTCGATCTCTTGGGCGAGTGTGTTTGGTTTGTCCTCAGGCGATGGCATAGGGGGCATGCTCCTCGTTTGACAGGAGGTTCAGGATATCTTGGGCTTGGGTGGCGCTGTCGCATTCGATGAGACTGGCCTCTGCCAGCACAAAGAAGCGCTTGGCGAATTGATCGAGCAATCTGGCATGGCGGCTGAGCATGATCAGCCCTGCGCTGGCGAGGCGGTCTTGCAGGGCGGCGTCGCATTTGGCGCGGAAGGCGCTGGCATTTGAGACATTCATGTCGTCGGCCAGATAGCTGTCGAATGTGGTGCTGAGCGAGAGGGCGAGGGCGGTTTTTAAGCGTTGGCCCGGTGCCAGTTCTGAGATGGGTTGGTAAAAGGCGCTGCCTAGCTCGGCGAAATCCTCAACGCGCGTGACCAGATCGTAAGGGTCCATGTTCCAGAGCTTGGCGACCATGCTGGTGTTTTGGGCGGAGCTGAGCGCGGGATGGAAGGCGGCGGCGAAGCCAAGGGGCCATGACATTTGCCCTTTAGAGATGACTTGGCCCATGTTCGGGCGTTCCTTACCTGCGATGATCCGCGCGATGGTGGATTTGCCGGAGCCCGAGGGGGCCAGGATGCCGATGCGCTCGCGGTTTTCGAAACGAATGGAGACGTCATTGAGGATAAAGCGCGGGGCTTTGGGTGGGCCGTGGAAGCGGGTGACGTTGATCAGGGAGATCATCTTGGCACCACGCCTGTGCCGGGGCGCTGGGCGATTGCTGCTTCGATCAGGCGGGAGGTTAGGTAGAGGGCTAGGATGGCGGTGATGGGTACTATGGGCGCGGCGAAATCTGAGGTGAAATCAGCGAAGAAGCCGGAGCGCATGAGTTCGATGGCGTGGAAGAGCGGGTTGAACCAGAGCCAGTCAAGCGCCCATCTGGGGACCTCGGCGGCGATGAAAAAGATGCCCGAGAGCCAGAAGAACGGGCGCAGGAGGATCGGGATCAGGCGCATGGTGCTGTCGCTGACAAGGGAGAGGACGGCGGCGAGGCGGCCCAAGGCCATGCCGAGAGTACAGGCGAGCGTGAGACCCCAAAGGGCTAAGAGGGGGGATTGAATTTCAGGGAGACCGGTCCAGACGAGGGTGATGGAGAGGACTACGGTTGTGATCAGGAGGGCGTTCAGGAGTTCAAGGAGGGCGATGGCGGTGAAGATGTCTTCGGGCTCGGCCGGGCCTAAGGTGATCAGGTGTTTGTTTGAGCGCAAGGCCCGCATCATTGAGGTGATGGTTTGGCGGAACATGAGGTAGGGGAGCATGCCTGTGGCCAGAAACAGGGGCAGGCTGACGGGGATGGGGGTGTCGCGGCCCATCCATCGGAAGAAGAGCGTAATGGCGATGACCCAAGAGACCGGAATGATGATCGCCCATGCGTGACCGAAGGAGCCTCCGGAGAAACGCGTGGTGATCTCGCGCTCCATAATGGCGCTGATCATAGAGAGCCAGTTGAAGAGGCCGATGAGCAATTGTGGTCTACGCTGTTCGCGCATGTTCGAGGTTCCCCAGTGAACCCCACCCGATGTCCCGTTTGTGCTTTGGCGTCACCCGTCGCCAGTTTTGTTTAGGCCATTCCTGTTTTTGCCAGCCCTATTTCTGATAGTAGTCGCGATACCAGTCGACAAAGTGCTTCACGCCCGTGGCCACGTCGGTTTGGGGCGTATATCCGGTGAGTTTCTGGAGCAGTTCTGCATTGGCGTAGGTGGCTGGCACGTCGCCCTTTTGCATCTCCATGAAGTTGATCACCGGTTTGATGCCCAGCGACTTTTCGATCTCTGTCACAAAGTCCATGAGCGGGATTTTGGTCGAGTTGCCGATGTTCACCACGCGGTAAGGGCCCACGGGGGAGAGGCTGTCGCCCTCGTCAATCTCCTCGCGGTTTTCAAGTTCCACGGGCGGCGTGTCGATCAGGAGGCGGATGCCGCGCACGAGGTCTTCGACGTAAGTAAAGTCACGGAACATTTTGCCGTGGTTGTAAACATCGATGGGCTCACCATCGAGCGTGGCTTTGACGAATTTGAACAGCGCCATGTCCGGGCGTCCCCAAGGGCCGTAGACGGTGAAGAAGCGGAACATGGTTGTGGGGATTTTCCACAGATGCGCGTAGGAATGGGCCATGCTCTCATTGGCTTTTTTGGTGGCCGCATAGAGCGTCATCTGGGTGTCTGCTTTTTCGGTCTCGATAAAGGGCATCTCGGTATTGGCGCCGTAGACCGAGCTGGTGGAGGCCATCAAAAGGTGCTCCACCCCGTGTTCGCGCGCGCATTCCATGACGTTGAATGTGCCAATCAGATTGCTCTCCACATAGGAACGCGGGTTTTCGAGCGAATAGCGCACGCCCGCTTGGGCGGCCAGATGCACGACAATGTCAGGCTTATGGGCCTCAAACAGGGCGGTGAGCGCGTCCATGTCTTCAAGACGGGCCTCGACACTTGAGAAGTTCGGGTTTTGCTTGAGCATCGCGTGGCGGCGCTCTTTGAGGGTGATGTCGTAATAGTCGGTCATCCCGTCAAAGCCGACGACCTCAAAGCCTTCCTTCAAAAGCAAGGTGCTTAGGTGAAAGCCGATGAAGCCGGCGGAACCGGTTACGAGTACTTTTCTCAAGGCGCTTATCCTTACTGTTCTGCGACCACCTTGTAAGCGGCTTGCACGCGGGGATCAAAGACAGTTTTTGCACGCACGGGTTCGAGTGTCGTAATCTTGTCGGTCAGATCATGTTCCAGATCGCCAGAGATGGTCTCGCCTTGGAAGAAGCGAATGGTTTGGGCGAAGACGATCTCGCGGTCGAATTTGTCCAAGGCCAGACGGCGGCCTTTTTCGCCCATGGAGCGGCGCAGGCCCGGTTGGGTGGCCAGCGTGTTGGCGTATATTTCGAATTCCGGGGTGCTTGGGGATTTGGCTGAGGAGAGAAGGAGACCGCTGGCCCCGTCCTGGAAGGTTTCGCCGGCCCCTCCGGCTGGGGTGGAGATTACGGGGATGCCTGCCATTTGTGCCTCGATCAGCACGTTGGGGAGGCCCTCGTTTTCGCTCAGCAGACACATGGCGTCCATTTTGGAGAGCCAGAATCCGGGGGTTTTGGAGGCGCCCACGAACAGCACGCGGTCTTCAAGGCCGAGGATTTTGGCTTTGTGTTGGGCTTTGGCCATCTCCTCGCCTTCGCCCACCAGCACAAATCGCGCGGCCGGGTGCGTGTTGGTCATGGCCTTGGCGTAATCGAGCCAGAGCAGGGCGCGTTTGTTGGGGTTGAAGCGGAAGATGCCGCCCAAGGTGAAGCTTGCGCCTTTGGTTTCTTGGTCAAAAAGTGCCCAACGGCGGCGGTCGTTTTTGTCGCCGTCGTCGGGAAGCTTGCGCACAGCGTTGTAAATCACGCTGAACCGCTCGCGGGGTAGGTTGAGCCAATCCGCGTAGGCATTGGCGGCGCATCGGCTGTTACACGAGAAGCTGACGCCCGGAATTTTGGCCAGTGCGCGGTAGAGGTCGGGGTATTCGGGCTTCATCATTTTGGGGCGCAGGTTGGGGGGGAGGCCGCGCAGGGAAATGGCGATGCGGGGCACCTGTGCGATCAGGGCGGCGAGCACGCCTGTGAGAACTGCGCCGTCCTGCCAGAAATAGGCCACATCGGGGGCGGATTTGCGGAAATGAGCGGTGAGGCGTTCCAGCCCATAGCGGACATTGCGCGGGAGCATGGGGAGGATGCGCGACAGATGGGGTGTGTCGGGCGTGACTTCGGTGAGCGTTTGGGTTGGCATGTTGGCGGTCACTGATAGGGCGACGCCGCTGGCTTTGAGGGCGGGGCCAAAGAAGTTCTTCCCGCGATCCTCATCAAGATTGTTGACGATGACCTCGATTTGACCCTCAAGGCGCGTGCCGTAGATGTTGCGACCCGCACGTTTGCGGTGATGAAAGGCGCTGGCCATTTGGGTGAGTTGACGCTCGGCCCCTCCAGCCCCCAGAGAGCCTGTGTAAAAGCAGATGCCTTTGAGGCGGGTTTTATCAAGGGGACGGGGCGTGCGATTGGCGAAGACACCAATGGCGCGGGACAGGACGGAGGCTTCGCCGTCCCCCAGAGCGGCCATGGCGCCATGGACCTCGTTACTTCGGTTGACGACTGTGCGGGCGGTTTTAGAGAGCCGCTCTTCCTTGATCGGGTCGAGCACGTCAAAGGCGCGGAAAATCTCGCCTTGGCCAAGGAGGGCTTTTCCGTAGATCACCCGAAGGCTGGTGTTGTCAGGGGCTATATCCAGCAGTTTGGAGAAGAGCTCGCGAGAGTGGGTGACATCTTTGATTTCAGCGCAAAGCTCGGCCAGATCAACGATATCGTAATGCGCGGCACTGGTTTCGATCATGGCGTTGAGCAATTCCGTGGCCTCTGCGGTCTGATTGTCCCGATTGAGCCAGCGGACCATAAAACGGAGCGCTTCGTGTAGATCAGGGAAACGATCATGCAGAGCGGTCCATGTGTCGAGCATGTTGTCCTTAAGGCGTGCCCGCTCCATGAGGCGCAGGGCCAGCAATTGGGGACGAGAGTCCTTTGGCGCTGCCCTGACCATGGCGAGGGCTTGGGGGAGCATCAGTCTGGCGGCGGTTTTGCCGTTGGTCATCAGATTGATCTCCTCGCATTGCGTTTCGATTTCGCGCGTCGAGAGGAAACGCCCTTTGGGGGACGTGAAGAGGTGCTCTTGTAGGATATCCAAATCAAAGCCCTTTCAGATGAGTGCGGATTGGCGGGTTTTTTTGACCGCTTTGGCTGTTTGGCGGATGCGATTGCGTAGGTCGCTGTCCATGTGTTTCTCTTTGCAAACCGGCGCGATGAAGCGGAGCCACCAGTTGTTGGCCAGATATTGCTCGAAGGAATAGGAGAAATGGCTGAGGCTGGCCTCGGGATCATCAAGGGCCAAGTCTTGGCCGAATGCGACGATGCTTTGGGTGGGGTCGTACCATTTGGCGTTACATTCAATCAGGGCGGCTCTGACCATTTTGAGATATTCTGCGCGGGCCTTTAGGAGATGCCCGTCTTTGGAGATCGCGTCAAAATGGGTGATGAAGAGATGATCTGGCACTTTGTTGCGAATGGCGTCGATGTCTTGGCGGAGTGTCTCAGGCGTGGCACTTCTCAGTTCCAGATTGCGCAAAATCTTCTGATCGCTTTCAGGCAGGGCGCGGTACTCTGGAATATCGATCAGGAAATCTTCCATGTCTTTGGGGTTGAGAGCCTTGGCCTTGGCCCAAAAGGCGCGGGTGCGATCCACATTTGAGAAGAAGTCGCGAAAGTGGCGGTTGAGGTAGTTGAGTTGAACCGGATGGCCCTCAACGCTCAGATGTTTGGCGGAGGAGAGTTCAAAGACATAGTAATCCGAGGGTTTATGGCGGGTGACCACTTGGGTGGGCGCATCCTCGCGCGGGGCCAGCACGGGCATTAGCTCTTGCGGTGGGCGGGTGTCATTTAAAAGGTGCGTCAGGTGCTTACGCAATTCGGTGCACGAGTGGGAATAGCCGTAAACACCTGACTGATTGAGGACGACCGGTTCTTTTTGCTGCAATATGCGCAAGGGGCCGACGATCCTGCAGGAGCCAATCGCAGTGATAGAAAAAGGATCAGTGTCGCTGGTGTGCTTGTGCGCTTGGGGATTTACGTCATCCGTCATATACATGTGCAGATCAGCCATCAAACTCTCCAATCATTGGAATGGTCGAAGGTGGGAGGGAGCCACCGTTCTTGAGGATCAATGTGGGAGCAGAATTCTTAAGATTCTCTGAACTGGTAAATTTCGGTTAAAATGCGTGGCTTAGGAGGGGTGGTTTTCGCGCGGCGTGCTCCGAGCGGGTCTGGAATGGTGCGCTTTCCACAAAAACCACACTGTAGGCTTGAGAATAGGGTGGGACCGGACTAAGTGAACCGCATGGCTTTATTACCAAAACGGTTCAAGAACACACCTAGCGTGAATGTCGTTCGACTTTACGGGGTGATCGGTGGTGGCTCGCGTCTTGGCGGGGCGGCTCTTAATGATGCGGGGCTTGCTCCTGTGATCGAAAAGGCCTTTGCCAAGGGGAAGCCCAAGGCGGTGGCTTTGGTGATCAACTCGCCGGGAGGCTCTCCTGTGCAATCCTCGCTCATCGGGGCGCGTATTCGCCGCCTTGCCGAAGAGAAAGACATTCCGGTCTATGCGTTTTGTGAGGATGTGGCGGCTTCTGGTGGCTATTGGCTGGCCACGGCTGCGGATGAGATTTTTGTCGATCCCAGTTCGGTTGTCGGCTCCATTGGCGTGATTTCCGCCTCCTTTGGCTTTCACGAGTTGATCGAGCGCTACGGTGTTGAGCGGCGCGTGCACACAGCGGGCGAGGACAAGTCGATGCTTGATCCGTTCCGACCCGAGCGCCCTGAGGACATTCAGAGGCTCAAGGATCTACAGATGGTGATCCATGACAATTTCATCGAGCAGGTGACCAACCGCCGTGGAGCCCGTCTTTTGCGTGGCGATATTTTCACAGGCGAAATCTGGGTCGGGCAGAAGGCTGTTGATATCGGTCTTGTGGATGGCATCGGGCATGTGGTGCCCAAGATGAAAGAGATTTTCGGGGATAAGGTTGATCTGAATGTGATTGGCCAGAAGCGCTCGTTTTTCCAGCGGATGGGGGCTCCTGGTGCCTCTGAGATGATCGGGGCAGTGGAAGACCGGCTCGAATGGTCGAGGTTTGGCCAGTAGATGATCATCAAGGCGGTTACTCTTTTTCTGATTTTCATGCTTGTTTTGGGGATGTTCGGGAAACTGCGCATGCCCAAATTGATGAATAGGAAGCCCAAAGTGTTGAGTGCGGGCAAATGCTCTAAATGTGGAGCGATTAATCCCAAAGGGTCGTCCTGTCCCTGTAAGCGCGACGGGACATCTTAAGGCCATGATGACGAGTTTTGCTTTGGTGATCGCCGGCTTATTGCTTTTGGTGTTTGCAGGGGATGCGCTTGTGCGCGGTGCGGTCTCGCTGGCGTTAAAGCTGGGGATACCGGCCTTTATTGTTTCTTTGACTGTGGTGGCCTTTGGCACCTCTGCGCCGGAATTGCTGGTGGCGGTTCAATCAGCACTTGAGGGCGCTCCGGGCATTGCCTTTGGTAATGTGGTTGGCTCCAACACGGCCAATGTGCTGTTGGTTTTGGGCGTGCCTGCGATGTTGTCGGGGATGGATCCGCGCGGGAGTGATACGCGGCGCTCTTATGTCATTATGCTGGCGGTTAGCGTGCTCTTTGTCGGGCTTTGTTTTGGTGGGACGTTTTACATCTGGCAGGGCGTTTTGCTCTTGGCCATTCTGATGTGGACCATATTGGACGCTATTGCCGATGGGCGCAAAGCGGGGCAATCGGCGGCTCAATCCGAAGAGCTTGAGGAGGGGGATGCCTCCATGCCGGGCGGTCGTTTGGCCATGTATTTGGGGGCAGGTCTGATCGGATTGCCGCTTGGCGCGCATTTTCTGATTGAGGGTGCTGTTGATATTGCCAAGGCTTGGGGGCTGTCGGAGGCCGTCATCGGTCTGACCATTGTGGCCATTGGAACCTCGCTTCCTGAACTCGCGACCACTGTGGCGGCTGCCATGAAGCGTCAGGCGGATGTGGCTTTGGGCAATGTGATCGGGTCCAATATGTTCAACATTCTGGCGATTATGGGCGTGGCCAGCTTCTTTGGCCCGCTCGCTGTGCCACCTGAGTTGTTGCGGCTTGATCTTTGGGTCATGCTCTTCTCCTCGATCATTTTGATGCCTTTCGTGTTTAAAGGGGTTATCTTCTCCAGACCGATTGGGATTGCATTGACCGGGCTTTACGGGCTCTATTTGGCTATCATCGTTTCATAAGGGGCAACCCCATGTATCGCATCACAGGAGCCGCTCTTATCACGGGCGCTGGGCGCAGGTTGGGCCGCGCTATGGCATTGGCCTTGGCTGAGGATGGCCATGATGTTGTGCTCCATTATGCGAGTTCTGAGAGCGAGGCTGAGGAGACCGCAGAGGCCGCGCGTGCCTTTGGCGTGAACGCGGTGACCTTGCAGGCGGATCTTCTTGAGCGCGATCAGGTGGAGCGTTTGGTACCAGCGGCCGCGGAGGCCATTGGCGGGCCTTTGGCGGTTCTGGTGAACAATGCCTCGATCTTTGAGTATGACACGGTCAGGACGGCGACTTTCAGCAGTTGGGATCGGCATATGCTGTCCAATCTGGAGGCGCCCTTTTTCCTGACCCAAGCCTTTGCTGCACAAGTTGAGGGCGGGGTGCTGGATGCAAGTGGTGCTCCGGTGGCCAGTGCCTGTGTGGTGAACATGATCGATCAACGTGTGCGAAAACTCACGCCTGAATTTGCCTCTTATACGATTGCAAAGATGGGTCTTTGGGCGTTTACGCAGACGGCGGCGCAAGGTCTGGCACCTGACATTCGCGTCAATGGAATTGGTCCGGGGCCGACGCTTCAGGCGGATCGTCAAAGCAAACAGCACTTTGACGAACAGCGCAAAAACACACTGCTGGAGCGTGGATCTAACGTCGATGACATCATAAGTGCCTTGAGGTTTATACTTACTTCTCATGGCCTTACCGGACAACTCTTATGCATGGATGGTGGGCAGCATTTGGCGTGGAAAACCCCTGATATTATGGGTGTGGAATAACCGCTGATTGAGCCAAGTCTTGCATAGGATTATTTCCGCCGGACCGGTTTTTTCCACTTGACGGAAAACCGTCACATAAATTTGGTGATTCTGTAATTTTTCTCACTGAATTATGGCGGGGAAATTAAATATCCATTAAAAACAATGCCTTACAGTCGTGCCCAAAAAGTTAGCAAATCGTTAAATTCTTATAGTTTTCAATGGGTAGCGCTTTTCTGGGAAAGTTATCCGCAGACTTATCCACAGAAATTGTGGGTACCTTTTGGCTTGATCTTCTTCTTCCTTGAGGCAGTCCTGTCGGGAATCAGTTAGAGTGCAAAATATGACGGATACTGAGAACCAAACTGCCTTTGATGAAGTGGGCGCTGGGAGCGACGAAACAGCGGTTCCCACCGGCCATAAGGTTATCCACGGGTATCTGTCTCAATTGTCTGATCGCCCCGGCGTTTACCGGATGCTCGATACGCAAGGGGCGGTGCTTTACGTGGGCAAGGCGCGCAACCTTTCCAAACGAGTGGCCTCTTATGCCAAGCCCACGGGGCATTCGGCGCGGATCGGGCGGATGATTTCGGCGACCGCCTCGATGATGTTTCTGACCACGGAGACGGAGACCGAGGCTCTGTTGTTGGAGCAAAATCTCATCAAGCAGCTCAAGCCGCGTTACAACGTGCTTTTGCGGGATGATAAGAGCTTTCCCAATATTCTGGTGAGTGAAACCACCGCTTTTCCCCAGATCAAAAAGCATCGCGGGGCGCGCAAAGAGAAGGGGCGGTATTTTGGTCCCTTTGCTTCGGCGGGGGCGGTGAACCGGACGCTGAACCAGCTGCAAAAGGCGTTCCTTTTGCGCAATTGCTCGGATGCGATGTTCGAGAGCCGGACGCGCCCTTGCCTGTTGTATCAGATCAAACGCTGCTCGGCCCCTTGTGTGGGCTATGTGGAGGAGGGCGAGTATTCCGATCTGATCGAGGATGCCACGCGGTTTCTACAGGGCAAATCCACCAAGGTTCAGGAGGAGTTGGCCTCGGAGATGACCAAGGCGTCTCAGGCTATGGAGTTTGAACGGGCGGCGGCTTTGCGGGACCGGATCAAGGCGCTCACGCAGGTGCAGTCGTCTCAGGGGATCAACCCACAAGGTGTTGATGAGGCTGATATTATTGCGCTTCATCAAGAGGGTGGGCAGGCCTGTGTGCAGGTGTTCTTCATTCGGGCCAATCAGAACTGGGGGAACCGAGCCTACTTCCCGAGGATTTCTGCGGGCATTGATGCGGCGGAGATTATGGAGGCGTTTATTGCGCAGTTTTACTCCAACAAGGAGCCGCCCAAGCTGTTGATCCTTTCGGGTGGCGTGGAGAATGAGGACCTTGTGACGCAAGCTTTGTGCGATAAGGCGGGGCGGAAGGTTCAGCTATTGGTGCCCCAACGGGGGGAGCGGGCGATGCTTTTGGAAAGTGCGCAGCGCAATGCCCGTGAGCAATTGGCGCGGAAAATGTCCGAGAGTGCCACGCAGGCTAAGCTGTTGGATGGGTTGGCGAGTGCTTTTGAACTTGATGGGCCGCCAATGCGGGTAGAGGTCTATGATAACTCGCATATTCAAGGTGCTCATGCGGTGGGAGCGATGATCGTGGCGGGGCCTGAGGGGTTCCTCAAATCGAGCTATCGCAAGTTCAATATCAAATCGACGACCATCACACCCGGGGATGATTTCGGGATGATGAAGGAGGTTTTGGAGCGGCGGTTTACCCGTTTGATCAAGGAAGATCCGGATCGGGAGAGTGAAAACTGGCCGGATCTGGTTTTGGTGGATGGCGGTGCGGGTCAGGTCTCGGCGTCTTATGAGATCTTGAACGAGCTTGGGATTGAGGATGTCGCACTTGTGGGCGTGGCCAAGGGCACGGATCGGGATGCGGGTAAGGAAGAGTTCTATAAACCCGGCGGGCGACCCTTTGCACTGCCTCATCGTGATCCGGTTTTGTATTTTATTCAAAGACTTAGGGATGAGGCGCATCGGTTTGCCATTGGGACGCATCGGGCCAAACGGGCCAAGTCGATCACGGCGACGCCTCTGGATGAGGTGCCCGGTGTAGGGGCCGGGCGAAAGCGGGCGCTTTTGGCGCATTTTGGATCGGCCAAGGCGGTTTCGCGGGCGAGCATGGCGGATTTGGTGGCGGTGGACGGAATTTCCAGAGCGCTTGCGGAAACTATCTATGGCTTCTTTCATGGGGATGCGTGAAAAGGTATTAACACGAATGACAGGCATGAATTGAGGCGTTAAATGAGATGGAATCTTCCAAATATTTTGACCGTTCTACGGTTGGCTGCGGCCCCTTGTTTTGCCCTGTCTTTTGTCCTTTTCACCCGTCCAACAGCTGACCTTGTGGCGGTAATTCTCTTTATAGTTGCGGCACTTACGGACTTTTTCGACGGTTATTTCGCGCGTCTTTGGCAGCAGGAAAGCCGCTTTGGGGCGATGCTTGATCCGATTGCGGATAAGGCCATGGTGGTGACCGCTTTGGCCGTTTTGGTGGGGCTGTCGGGGTTGAACCCTTATATTCTGATCCCCGCGACGATTATTCTGTTTCGTGAAGTGTTTGTATCGGGTTTGCGGGAGTTTTTGGGGGATAATTCGAAGACTTTGCAGGTGACTAAGCTCGCAAAATGGAAAACGACGGTTCAGATGGTGGCTATTCCGGTGCTTTTGTTTGCGGGCATGTTCGAGTGGCAGCATGAATGGGGGGCGATGGCTTTGGAGCCTTCGGCTTATTATGAGGCCATGGAGGGTGGGGATGATCCCACGGGTATTCGCTCCATCGCGCTTTGGGCAGAATATACGGTTTATGCGGGTGTTGCGCTGATCTGGATTGCAGCGTTCCTGACGGCTGTGACGGGTTGGGATTACTACGCCAAAGCGCGGAAGTTTCTGGTGGAGCCTGAGGCGTGAAAATCCTTTATTTTGCATGGCTTAGGGAGCGTATCGGGGTGCCTTTTGATGAGGTGGAGACCCAAGCTTTGAACGTGTCGGACCTGGTTGCAGAACTGGTGGCGCGGGAGGAAAGATATGCTTTGGCGTTTTCTGATATCTCGGCCATTCGCGTGGCTTTGGATCAGGAGTTATCGGAGTTTGATGCGCCCTTGAAAGGCGTGCGCGAGGTTGCGTTTTTTCCACCAATGACAGGGGGTTAGTCCTTTGGCTGTGCGGGTTCAGGAAGCGGATTTTGATCTTGGAAAAGAGCTTGCAACTATGCGCTCCGGGCGGGTGGATATTGGCGCTCTGGTGAGTTTCTCAGGGTTGGTCAGAGACCTTGATGGTTCGCTTAAGTCGTTGAATTTAGAGCATTATCCGGGGATGACTGAGGCGGCTTTGGGCGATATTGCAGATCAGGCCATGACCCGCTGGGATTTACAGGATGTGTTAATCATTCACCGCTTTGGCGCACTTGCCCCCGGTGATCAGATTATGATGGTGGCAGCCGCCTCCAAACATCGCGCGGAAGCCTTCCAAGCTGCTGATTTCATGATGGATTTTCTGAAATCCCGTGCCCCTTTCTGGAAGAAGGAAGAGGGGGCCGAGGGCTCTAAATGGGTGGATGCGCGGGATGTGGACGAGCAGGCGCTGTCGCGTTGGGGTAACAAAGGTTAACGCCTTAAATCGCCCGAAAACAGCGTATGATTTGCATATGATTTCCGCGTGAAACGTGTATGACGCGATCTCGCTTTTGCAAAAGGTTAATGCCAGTGCAGAGCGAGCTTGAAATCCGCGATTTCAGCCGTTTCGCTCTGCCAGTTGACGCCGGATCGCATCCGCATCGCGACGGGCATCGCCCAAGCCTTCCATGGCGGCTTTCAGTTCGGCCTCTGTTTGAACCAGACGCTTTTTCATGTCGCCCACAGTCTCGTCGCGATCCTGAAATGCGGCGTCGCGGTCCGCTTCGGCGGCAAGGAGGCGGGCGGCCAGATCGTTGGAGCCTCCGCTTGTGGAGAGACCGGCCTGACCGATCCGCCCGTAAAGCCAGCGCAAGATCCAGCCGATCAGAATTGCGACCATGAAGGTTGAGGCGACGAGCACTGTTAATTCGGTTCTATTCATCTTTGTCCTCAGGTGCTGTGATCAGTTTGAAGGCAATCCGGCGGTTTCGCGCCCGCCCGTCGTCTGTTTCATTGTCTGCGATGGGTTCTGTTTCCCCGAAGCCTTGGGCGCGGAGTTGGTCCAAGAGCACATCGCGGGCCAAGAGCGCGTCCATGACAGCGTCAGCGCGGGATTGGCTGAGGGCGAGGTTCATTTCCTCGCGCCCCTGACTGTCTGTGTGGCCACCAATTTCAAAGGCGGCATTGGGGCAGGTGGAGATGATAAAGGCGATCTCGTCGACCAGAATTGTACTCTCCTCACTGATGGTGGAGGAGTTGGGGTCAAAGACGATTTGGGCCTCTTGCAGGATGCCTGCCAATTGGCGTTCGCATTCGCGTGCGTCGGTCTCTGATTGGGTGGTGATCACGGCCAATGCGGGGTCATGGGCGATATCAAGGGTCATGCGCTCAAGGCTAATTTTGCCTTTCAGCGCGTCTGTGATGAAGCGGGGTGCGTTTTCTTCAGCGGATCGACCTGTCACTGTCATGCGCTCCATGGTCACTTCGACAGAGCCGTCATGGAGCAGGGAGAGGGCGTCCAAAGCGGCCAAGACGCGGGGTGACCAGCCTGAGGGCACATTTCCGGAGAGATTGAGGTCGGCGCTCACTGTGTCGGTGGGGAATTGCGCGTTGGCAAAGCCCAAGGTGGCTTCCCGCGAGGTGGTGTCCCTGACCGGGCCTGACATTGTGAGCGTGCCTGCGGCGTCGAGCGTGGCCCTGAAGGTGGGGATATCTTTGACGCGTGGTTCTGGTGGGAGCGTGCGTCCGGGCGAGTTGATTTTCAGGGAGAAAAACTCGGGCAATGTTTCGCCTAGGGTTTTGGCGGCGGCCTCGAAGGTGTCGAGATCGGTTTTCTGTGATCCTGAGAGCGTCACATCGGCATCGGTGATCGTAAGGTCGCCGTTTTGAAGTGGGGCCAATGCGCCCAATCCAGCGGTGATGGCCTTTGACCAATCCGGTGACGGTGCGCCCAAGGCTTCCGGGCAATCGGCGTCCGCTTCTAGGTCGGAAAGGGCGGAGTAGATGGTGCCTTTGGCGGCTTCCGTGTCGGACCAGCATTCTTTGACGTCGAGGCTCCCGTTGACCATGGAGGCCACAAAGCGGAACGGGGCGACCACGGCTTTTGGGGCGCTGAAGTTCAAGACCAGATCGACGTTATCGGGTTTGTTGTCTTGGAGCGCTTTTCTGGTCTCTTTGCTTTCCCGACCGCTTGTGAAGAAAGCCTCAACGCTCACTCCGCCGGGCCGGACGACAATGCGGGATTTGGTGATGGTTTGGGAGATGGTGATCGCATGTTCGAGCGCTTCGGGCCAGCCTTCGGGCGCGTCAAATTCGAGCGATTCCAGAAGATCGGTGAATTGTGCTTCGTTTCGCAGCGGCTCCATCCGTTGGAGGATTTTCAGGCGGGATTGTTTGCCCGGAACCAGACCGATGAGGGAGAGCTCTTCGCCGTTGCGCAGGATCTCGACGGAGAAGTCGGGGATTTGCGTGATTGCGTTGCTTTGGATCGTGGTCTGATCGTCGATGCGGTTGGTGTCCACGATGCGTGCGGCCACTTCAAGGGCGCGAAAGCGGGCGGTTTCAGACGGGGCGGCCCCTTTGAGGCCGACGATGAGACCGTCTGTTTCAATGCTTGCCCAGTCCTGTCCGGCGGCGTTCAGGGAGGCGTTCACCTTGGTTTCAGTGTCCAACTCGAAGGTGCGCACGGCCCATCCGGCACCAAACCAGCTCGCGGTGCTAAAGGTGGCGATGGAGGCGATCAGGAAGATGAAGGGTTTGGTTTGCATGTGCATCCGTCTTAGCGTGTCGGCTTTGTCTAGCGGTGCTGGGGCTTGGCTTCAAGCTGACATTGTGCCGATCAGGGCGGCGAGTGCAAAACTTGCCGAGATGATGAGCCCTGCGTCGCGGTTGGAGCGGAACAGATGCATGCAGATATCCGGGTCATTGATGTCGAGTTTGCGCAATTGCCACGCGAGGTGCCAGCCATAGCCCCAGACCCCTGCAAGGGCGATCAGGAGGATGAGCGGGTTTTGATGGGAGGTGAGGGCTAGGATTGTGCCCAAGGTCAGCAAAAGGACCGAGAGAATGAGGAAGCTGAGCAGCCATTTCGGGGTGTTTTCGGCGAATAATCTGGCGGTGGATTTCACGCCGATGAGCGCGTCGTCTTCGCGGTCTTGATGGGCGTAGATGGTGTCATAGAAGAGCGTCCAGAGGATGCCAGCGACGTAAAGCGCAATGGGGGCGGCGGTGAGCGTGCCAGTGACGGCGGCCCATCCGAGCAGGGCGCCCCAGTTGAACGCAAGGCCCAAGAAAATTTGCGGCCACCATGTGAAGCGTTTGGCAAACGGATAGATGGCCACAAGTGCGAGGCTGAGGATGCCAAGGACGATTGCGGTGGATTTGAAAGTGAGCAGGATCACAAAGGCGAGGAGGGCTTGTGCGGCCATCCAGAGGGCTGCTTTTTTCGGGGTGACTTGGCCGGACGGGATCGGGCGGGAGCGGGTGCGGGTGACTTCTGCGTCGATATGGCGGTCGGTGATGTCGTTCCACGTGCATCCGGCGCCGCGCATGAGAAAGGCTCCGATCGCGCAACCGATTGCGGGCCAGATGGCGGTCGCGAATTGGCCTGTGTGGGCGGCGGCTAGAAAGATGCCCCAGAGGCAGGGGATCAGGAGGAGCCAAGTGCCTGCGGGGCGGTCGGCGCGTGACAGGCGCAGGTAGGGGCGTATGGGCAAGGGGGCGAAGCGGTCGACCCAATTGGCATCGGTGGCGTCGGCTACTCTGACGTCCTGTGCTGTCGTGTTGCCTCTTTCCTCATCTGGAATTTCTGTCATAGACTTAGGCTCGCGTCTCTTTAGGTCAAAGGCTTTTGGTTTGGGTAAATCGGGTGGAATTCGCCTCTATGTGGACGAGGCTTTGGGGGTTGGTCAAGGCATCTCCCTGTCGCGGGATCAATCACATTATCTGTTCGGGGTGATGCGGCGTGCGGTTGGCGATGAATTGCGGCTGTTTAACGGGCGGGACGGCGAGTGGTCGGCGCAGGTGCTCAAGGCGGGGAAGTCCGGTGTTCTTGGGTGTTTGGAGCAGGTGAGGGCTCAGGTTGGTTTGCCGGATGTTCATCTGATGTTTGCGCCTGTTAAGAAGTCGCGCACGGATTTTATTGTTGAGAAAGCGGTGGAGATGGGCGTGTCGCGGATCACGCCTGTGTTCACGGAATTTACCAATTCAGAGCGGGTGCGCCCTGATCGCATGGCCAAGATCGCCATTGAGGCGGCGGAGCAATCAGGTGGGCTGAACCTACCGCTCATTGATGATGTGACCAAGCTCGATAAGGCTTTGGGTGCTTTAGATGTGGAGCGTAAGCTGTTGTTTTTAAATGAGAGTGAAGGGGGCGCGGGGACTTTGCAGGCCTTGCAGGGTGTCTCGACCCCTGTGGCGCTTTTAGTTGGGCCGGAGGGCGGGTTTTCCGAGCGCGAGATTGAGAGGGTTTCGGGGATGGAACAGAGTGTCTCGATCTCCCTTGGGCCCCGGATTCTCAGAGCGGATACGGCTGTGATTGCGGGTCTGACCTTGATCCAGTCTTCCATGGGGGATTGGACATGATCCGACCGGAACTGGCCAAAAAGCTGAAATTTCTGGCCGAGCCTATTTGTTGGGGCTTGGTGGTGCTACTGTTTTTGTGGTTCGCCTTGCGGGTCAGTGATACCTCGTCATGGATATTCGTCGCTGTCCTTTTGCTTCTGGCAGGTATCGCCGGATTTGGGTTCTGGATGTCGATTACCAAGCTGAAACTCCATCCAAGTGGCACTCAAAAGGGTGTGGTTTTGGTGGATGAGCGGCGTGTTGGCTTTTTTGATCCAGACCATGAAGGCGGGTTTGTGGATCTCGATGCACTTATGCGCCTTGAGGTGCGCGGCTCTTTGGGGGAGCGCTATTGGGTGCTTTACCATGAGGATGGTCCACCTTTGAGCATTTCGCAAAATGCGCCTGGGGCCGAGCAGCTTCTGGATGTGTTTTCGACCCTTTCGGGCCTGTCCATTGCGCGGTTCTTACGGGCTTTTGAGGTTGAGGGTGATGACGTGCAACTCCTTTGGGAGCGGGCCACGGGGCGGGCCATTCCGACGGTTCACTGACTGAGACAATTTGTTCACGTAGATTTTTACGACATTGGTCTCTGGGCTCTTGTGTTGGGGAGTCCCGCCCTCTAACGATATGGGATGTTTTTAAAAGGGGGCGCTTATGTCCATTCCTCAATCTGGCGGCGGGCCGATCGAACACTACGGGCAGATGGCCGAATATCTGGCGGATGGCTGTAAGCCTGAGGCCGATTGGCGCATTGGCACGGAGCATGAGAAGTTCGGCTATTGTAAGGATACGCTGAACCCGCTGCCTTATGATGGACCGCGCTCGATCAAGGCTATGCTTGAGGGGCTTCGCGACGGTTTTGGCTGGTCTGAAATTCAGGAGGCCGGGCATATTATCGGTCTTGAGAAGGATGGGGCCAATGTCTCTTTGGAGCCTGGTGGGCAGTTGGAGCTGTCTGGCGCACCTTTGGAGACCATTCATCAGACGTGCGATGAAGTGAACGTGCATCTGCGCGAAGTGCAGGATGTGGCGGATCGGATCGGGGCGAAGTTTATCGGTCTTGGGGCCGCGCCCATTTGGACCCATGAGCAAATGCCGATGATGCCAAAGGGGCGCTATCGGTTGATGACTGATTACATGGGGCGGGTTGGCACCCATGGTACGCAGATGATGTATCGGACTTGCACGGTTCAGGTGAACCTCGATTTCTCCTCGGAAGCCGATATGGTCAAGAAGTTCCGTGTGGCTTTGGCGCTGCAACCGATTGCGACGGCTTTGTTTGCCTGTTCGCCCTTCTTTGAGGGCAAGCCCAATGGCTATCAGTCTTGGCGTGGGCGCATTTGGCAGGGGCTGGATGAGGATCGCACGGGTATGCTGCCGTTTGTGTTTGAGGACGGCATGGGGTTTGAGCGTTATGTGGATTACGCGCTCGATGTGCCCATGTATTTCGTTTATCGCGACGGCGTTTATATCGACGCGCTTGGCATGTCGTTTCGGGACTTTTTGAAGGGTGAGCTGCCTGCATTGCCCGGTGAGAAGCCGACCTTGTCAGATTGGGCGGATCATCTGACGACCATTTTCCCGGAAGCGCGGATCAAGAAGTTTATGGAGATGCGCGGGGCGGATGGTGGTCCTTGGCGGCGCATTTGTGCACTTCCGGCGTTTTGGGTCGGCTTGATGTATGATGGAACGGCCTTGGATGCGTCTTGGGACATTTGCAAGGATTGGACCGAGGCCGAGCGGCATCAGTTGCGCATTGATGCGGCTAAGCTGGG
>CAZXRG010000028.1:0-20461 GCA_964642935.1 uncultured Rhodobacterales bacterium
TTCGATTCCAGGGTCGCCCACCACTCACTCCTCCTGAAATTTGAGATTAGCGTCGACGATTGCTGCTGGAGCATTCGAAAAGTTGATTGGGGTGGCTGTTGTTATTGGTGGCCGGGAGCAGATAGGCTTGAGCATCAGTTAGAATGGAAGAGCCCTTTTATGATGAGACCTCTCAAAATCATCGCGCTGCTCGCCTCTGTTATTGTATTGGTCGCGCAAACGCCAGTTGAGGCCCAAGAGGGTCTGGAGATTAAGGCCGTTGAAATCCCCGATCGTGTGGAGGCGACCTCTCAAGGTAAGCCGCTTATCATTCATTATACGTCCGACGATGGCTCCTGTTTGCCGTGCATTGAGAGCAATGGGCATTTTGAGGCGGCCGCGCAGCAACTTGGCGCGGAGTTTGATTTCGTATCGGTCACCTTCAATCCGTGGCGTCAGTTTGTGCAGTCGCGTGAGGGCAAGATGGTGGTGGCCTATCAATCCAGCAAAGGCTTTGATCTGAGGGCGCTTCCGTCGACAATGGTCTTTGCCGATCAGAAACCCATCAAGATGCTGACCGGAGCGATCCCTACTCTTGGCGCAGAACTGCGAACCATCCTTGCCGCTATATCGAAGCAAGACAGTGTTGAGCCTCAGGGCATTGATGTCACCGTCATCCCTTCAAGCCAATTCCAAGCCTTTGTGATGGAACATAGTGCGGACAAGCCTGTCTTTCTGACCCTATCGTCGACCGATGAAGGGTGTCCCCATTGCATAACCGGCAATGAGAAAGTTGCGGACGCTTCACGTTTTCTTTCGAGCGATTATGTCTTTGCGAGGATAGACTATAATCCATGGAATTCGGTGGTGAAGGACCCGCCCACAATGGCTTATCTGAAAAAGCTGGGCACACGTGTGAATGGGCTGCCCATGTCGCTGGTTTTTTACCGCGGTAAGCTGAATGGAACAGTTGTGACCAACGGGCAGGATTTGCGCACGGTGCTGTCCCAAGCGCTTCCTTCGATCATAGGCGATTGAGAGGACTGTCTTTCGCGCTCGACTTCTATCTGCGCCAGAAGGCGGCGGTGAAGAGGACGAATACCGAGAGTAGCTCCAATCGTCCCAAGAGCATGGTCATCGCCAATATCCATTTGGCGGTATCATTGAGAGGCTCGTAGGAACCGGCGGGGCCAATGATCGGTCCGAGGCCGGGTCCGATATTGGCCAGAGCAGCAGCGGCTCCGGTGATCGCGGTGACTGTGTCCAATCCGGTGAGGGTCAGTGTGATCGCCACAATAAAGAGGGTGGCTATGAACATGACGAAAAATGCCACGACGGAGGAGAAAACCTCGACCTCGATGCTTTGGCCTTCATAGCGGGCTTTGAAGACGCCGTTGGGGTTATGGATGAGCCGGACTTGGGCTTTGATTGCGGCAAACAGGAGTTGGAAGCGGAAGATTTTGATCGAGCAACAGGTTGAGCCCGCGCAGCCTCCGATCAGGCCGATCAGGAAGAACAGCATCAAGGGGAAGGGCCCCCAGAGTTGGTAGTCGTCGCTGGCGTACCCTGTGCCTGACAGGATCGAGATGATGTTGAAGAAGGTGGTGCGGAACGCCTGTTCAAAACCGTCCCCGTTCATGCCCATGCGCCAGAGCGTTAGGATCAGGACGAGACCGACGATCAGTTTCAGGAAGCCTCTGACCTGCACATCTTTCATCAGCGGTGTGGTGGAGCCTGCGATCAATTGCACGTAGCGCACGAAGGGCAGGCTG
Source organism: uncultured Rhodobacterales bacterium (assembly GCA_964642935.1). Taxonomy (GTDB): domain Bacteria; phylum Pseudomonadota; class Alphaproteobacteria; order Rhodobacterales; family Rhodobacteraceae; genus CAKZTM01. The sequence goes on from CAZXRG010000028.1 coordinate 1,752, forward strand.
GCGAGCACCATGAAAACTGCGCCGACATATTCGGGTGCTCCGGAGAAGGCTCCAAAAGAGGCGTCGTAATTGGCGAAACCACCTGTGGCGACGGTGGTGAAGGCGTGCACGGTTGCGTCAAAAATCGACAGGCCTGCGAAGTTGTAGCTGAGCATGCAGGTGACGGTGAGAAACAGGTAGATGCTGGAGATGGAGACGGAAATCTCAGCCGCACGGGGCATGACTTTGCCCATAGTGTCAAAGCCCTCGGATTTGAAGATTTGCATGCCCCCGACTTTTAGGGCAGGGAGCAGCGCCATAGCGACCACCACGATGCCGACCCCGCCAAACCATTGCAGCATCCCGCGCCATAGCAGTGTGGCATGGGGGAGTGTCTCAAGCCCTATAAAGACGGTGGAGCCGGTGGTTGTGAGGCCGGACATGGCTTCAAAGAAGGCGTTTGTATAGGAGACTTCAGGCGCCCCGATGACAAAGGGGATGGCCCCGAAGATGGGCAGCACCAACCAGACCAATGTGGTGATCAAAAACACCTGCTGGATGTTGAGCCTCCCGCGTGCCGAGCCGCGTGTGGACAGGGCGAGCGTGCCTCCGATCATGATGCAGATGAATGCGGTGAACAGGAAGGTTTCAAACTCGCCGTCGTTAAAGATCAGCGCGGTCAGGGCTGGCACGAGCATGGTCAGGCCAAGGATGGCCACCAATATTCCCAAAAGATTGCCCACAGGCCGCAAGTCTAGCATGGCTCAAGGCTTGGCCGAGCCGAGGATTGGTGTCAACAGCGGTTCGCTTTGGGATGAGGGCAATTAATAAGACGGACGCACACTAGGCACGCCCGCCTTATGCAAGCAGAAGGTCTGTTCTTGGGTCTTCTCGCATTGTCTCATTGGGGTGAGGCAGGTCGTCTCAGCTCATCCTATTTGTCGGATTGCCGATAATCGTTAGAAACTCTTTTCGCGTCGCCAGATTATCGCGGAACTCGCCCAACATGGACGAGGTAACCATGGACACACCCGGTTTATGAACACCGCGCGTGGACATACAGTGGTGCTCGCCCTCCATCACAACCGCGACCCCTTGAGGTTTCAGCACCTCATAGAGCGTGTTGGCGATCTGGGCGTTCATCTTCTCTTGCACCTGTAGGCGCTTGGCAAAAGCATCCACGACGCGGGCCAGTTTGGAAATGCCCACAACCCGGTCGGTCGGGATATAACCCACATGGGCCACCCCGATGATCGGAGCCATATGGTGCTCGCAATAGGACTCAAAGCGGATGTCGCGCAAGACGACCATCTCGTCATAGCCCGCCACCTCTTCAAAGGTGCGCTTGAGGAGCTCCCGTGGATCCTCCTCATAGCCCCGAAACCACTGTTTATAGGCTTTGGCAACACGCGCAGGTGTGTCCAAAAGCCCTTCGCGTGTCGGATCATCGCCGGCCCATTTCAAAAGCGTGCGGACGGCCTCTTCAGCCTCTGATCTTGTCGGTTTCATAGAGTGGGTACTGTCCTTGGGCGCTTTGTCTTTAAGGGGTGCTAAAACGTTCATGTATCTTTCCCTAGGAAACACGTCTCAAGGAGCAGTGTAAATGGTGACATCGCATCAAGGTCGGAGCAAATTGGGGGTATGCGTGGGGGTGATGTGATCGTTCAACCAGCTAACAATACTTTTGAGATTCTTGCAAGGGATAATTACACCTTTGGGTTGAATTATCTTTACCCTAAGGCACCCACAACGTCAGCCAAAAGATCATCCGCGTTTTCAAGGCCGATGGAAAGTCTGACCAATCCATCGGTAATGCCAAGGCTTGCACGGGCCTCTTCGCTGAGGCGTTGATGGGTTGTTGTGGCCGGATGGGTCACAAGGCTTTTGGCATCTCCCAGATTGTTCGAGATCAGGATTAATTCCAGCCCATTCAGGAACTTAAACGCGGCCTCTTTGCCACCTTTGATGTCCAATGAAAGCACTGTGCCGCCCTCTTCCATTTGGACTTTAGCCAGATCGAACTGCGGGTGGTTTTCAAGATGTGGATAAATCATCCGATCAAGTTTGGGATGGTCGGCAAGTGCCTTTGCAATTTTGAGAGCCGTCGCAGCTTGAGCGCGGCAACGCAGGTCGAGGGTCTCTAAGCCTTTCAGCATCACCCAGGCATTAAATGGGCTCATCGCACCGCCTGTGTGCTTGAGATAGGGCTCGAGAATCGCGCGGATGAAGTCCTTTGTGCCCAGAACCACGCCTCCCAAGCATCGCCCTTGCCCGTCGATGTGTTTGGTTGTGGAGTAGATGATGACGTCCGCGCCCAAATCCAAAGAGCGTTGGAAGATCGGGGTGGCAAAGACATTATCGACCACAACTTGCGCGCCATGTGCATGTGCGATCTCGGCCACGCCCTTAATGTCGACCACTTCCAAAGTCGGATTGGAAATGGCTTCCAGGAAACAGAGCTTGGTGTCCGGGCGCACGGCCTTTTTCCAAGCTTCCAGATCGGTGCCGTCAACAAGATCGACCTCAACGCCAAAGCGGGGCAGGAGCGTTTCGATGATATAAAGGCAGGAGCCAAACAGCTGTTTGGCCGACACAATATGATCGCCCGCTTTAAGTTGGGAGAAAAGGGCGGCATTTACGGCCGCCATGCCAGATGCAGTGGCAAAAGCATCCTCGGCACCTTCCAGTGCTGCTACCCGATCCTCGAACATTGCGACCGTGGGGTTTCCGTAACGGGCATAGATGAACTCGTCCGGGGCGGCGTTCTCGAAACGGGCCTCGGCCTGCTCGGGGGTGTCATAGACGAAGCCTTGAGTCAGATAGATCGCCTCTGACACTTCGTTAAACTGTGAACGGCGGGTGCCCGCATGGACGAGCTTGGTTTGATAATGATGGTCACTCAACGTATCGACTCCGGGCTGATGGACGGTCTCAGCCATAAAAAAACCCCGACCGGACGGGATCGGGGCAATTGCCTCAACCTCTTTAGCGGGGTTATTTTTGGCAGCGGGTCGCGCCCGCGTCAGTGGCCCGCAATCCGGTCAGACAAATCGCCACTGGGCGCTCAATAACGCGTATTAGCGCTTAAGGTCAACATCTGTGAGCCGATGATTGGGCTGAGATTCATCACGCTTTTTGGAAAGTCGCGCGGAACGTCGTGCCGCTGTCGCTGTCGAGAACCTCCAATTCACCGCCCAGATTGCGCATGATCTCGCGGCTGATGGGAAGGCCAAGACCTGCACTGCCTGCAAGGTCTTTTGCGCCCAGACGGGTGAACTTTTCGAAGATTTTGCTATGGTCGGACAGGGCAATGCCGGGGCCGTTGTCTTCTACGTCCAGAACGATTGTATCCCCTTGCCGCGCGGTTGTGAGCGTGATGACAGGGCGCTCCGTATGGCCGTATTTCAGCACATTGGAGAAGAGGTTGATGAGGACCTGCGCGGCGCGATCCGGATCGGCTTTGACGGTGACTTTATCGAGCGCTTTTGGGGTCTTGAAGCTGAGTTGTTTTCCGCCCTCCAAAGCTTGCACATTATCGCGCGCTCTGGAGATCACTTCTGACAAAGACACCGGCGTAAGCGTCCAATTCGCCTGCCCGCTTTCAAGGATCGACAGATCAAGGATTTCATCCAAAAGCCGCGTGAGGCGTTGGCTTTCTGTGTCGATGATGCCCACGAACTTTTGCGCGTCCGGATGGGAGATATCCGGCGTCTCGCGCAGAATTTCAGCGAATGAGCGGATCGAGGTCATGGGCGTGCGCAGCTCGTGGCTCACATGGCTGAGGAACAGGTCCTTTTGTTCGCCCAGCTCGGTCAATTGTGCGTTGGCGGCCCGAAGTTTGGCGGCTGTATCTTCCAGCACTTTTGATTGGGCTTCAAGCTGTTGGGAGTATTGCAGGATTTGTGCAGTTTCATCGGCAATGTTCATCAGGTCCGTCACCGAAACAGTGCCTCCCCCTGCAACTTGGGACACCATCGCATGGGCTGAGGCCGAGCCGACTGAGCCGGAGAGTTCACGCTCGAAATCACGCACGAAGGTATTGGTGGGATCAGGCAGGCCCTTTTGTTTCCCCTGTTCCTGAGCGCTTTTAAGGAAGAACGCATAGGCGCGATCAGTGCCCAGAATGCGCTGGGCGAGCGTGTAAAGATCGACCGACGTGGCGTTGCGTCCCAATGCGGGCGTGTTATCCGCATCACTGCGCCGGAACACGTCGACAAAAAGCGCGGATTGAAGTCGCTCCAACTCGTTTGGCACCGTGGCTTGGGAGACGAAAATAAGTGCGCAGATATTCAGTGCCAGCGACCAGAAGACCGCGTGAACCAGCGGGTCCATGCCGTCCAAGCCAAAGAGCGCGCGGGGCTTGAGCGCCTCCCAACCGAACAGGCCGTTTGCGATTGTGTCTGCAGAAATCAGGAAGCTGCCACCAAAGCTCGGCAGGAAGAGCGTATAGGCCCAGATGAGTGACCCGATGGCGAGGCCCGCGGCGGCTCCGTAGCGATTGGCCCCGCGCCAGAACAAGCCGGCAATCAGAGGCGGGACGATTTGGGCGAGGCCTGCGAATGCGATCAGACCGATGGAGGCCAATGCCTCACTGCCGCCGGTCAATTGAAAGTAGAGAAAGCCTAAAGCTAGGATCGCGGCGATGGACAGGCGTCGCGACACCAAAAGGACACCGCGCACATCGCCGGAGGTCTCATTGGCGTTTTGCGTCAGTTTGAGCCAGATGGGCACAACGATATGGTTGGACACCATTGTGGAGAGCGCAATGGAGGAGACGATCACCATAGAGGTGGCCGCAGATAATCCCCCTAGAAATGCAAGAAGCGCAAGGCCGGTTTGCCCAGCAGCCAGCGGAACCGTGAGCACGAACATATCAGGGTTCGCGCCCTCAGGGAGTGATGAGAGACCCGCAATTCCGATGGGGATCACAAAGAGCGAGATCAGGAAGACGTAAAGCGGGAAGGCCCAAGCGGCGGTGGCCAGATGGCGCTCGTCCACGTTTTCCACAACCAGCACATGAAACATGCGCGGCAGCGTCAGGATCGCCATGGCCGAGAGCATGTTGAGTGTGACCCATCTGGGGCCAAAGACACGCTCGGTCTGAAGCAGGCTTTCAGGCGCACGGGAAAAGATGTCGCTAGGCCCGTCCGAGAGCCAGAAGACCACAAAAAGGCCAACCGCCAGAAGCGCCATCAGCTTGACGATGGCCTCAAGTGCGATGGCGGTGACCACGCCGTGGTGGCGCTCGTTCACGTCCACATTGCGCGTGCCAAAGAGGATGGTGAAGCCCGCCAGTCCGACCGCGAACCAGAAGGAGATATAGGCGGGGCTTTGGCCCGGTGCCGTTTCGATGGTTGTGAGGGACACAAAAGAGATGGTCAGGGATTGCAGTTGAAGGGCAATATAAGGCGTTGAGCTGACAACGGCGAGGATGGTGACCATCACCGCCAGAGTGGAGCTTTTTCCGTACCGTGAGGATACAAGATCAGCGATGGAGGTGATGCGTTGGGTCCGCCCGACACGCACCAGTTTGCGCAACAGCCAGAACCATCCGATGAAGAGGAGCGTGGGGCCTAGATAGATCGCCGCAAACTCTAGCCCGTTGCGCACCGCCGAGCCGACGGCCCCATAAAAGGTCCAACCGGTGCAATAGACCGAGAGGGACAGCGTGTAGACCATGGGTGATTTCAGCCACGCAAAATGGCCTTTTTCGACCTGCCGATCCGCTAAAGCTGCGACGCCAAAAAGGACCGCCACATAGATGATGGCAACCAGTATGACGACGTTCGAGCTGATCATTTGGGCATGTCGCCGCCCGGCTCTGGCTTTTCATTGGCCAAGAGGCGGGAGGACACATAGGCGCTGACGATGATCAGGGCCAGCCAGATGCCGTAGATATAGGTGAAGATCGCAGGGATGCCGCCCTCTGTCGCGGGGTCTTTGAAAATGGCGGGCAGCGGCGTGAGGAAAAGGAATACCCCTAGAAACGGGAGAATAAGAGCCGCGTCTCTAAGCTTTCTCGCCTTAAGGGCGCGGCGTGACAGATCCTCCGCGTTCTCGCTCATGCATCTGCCAATTCGTTGATCTTGGCCAGCACCTCGGCATTGGAGAAGGGCTTGACCATATAGTGATCCGCCCCCGTTTCCAGAGCGATCTCTACGTCCTTGGCCTGACCTTTGGCCGAAAGCATCAGGACCGGCGTTTGGGCAATCGCACGCGCGGCGCGGATATCGCGTAAAATCTCAAGGCCAGAGCGATTGGGCAGCATCACATCCAGCACGACCACAGCAGGGTGATGGTTCTGGATTTCGAAAATAGCGTCATTGCCATCGCGCACCCATTTCACGTCGTAACCGGCGCGATTGAGGATGAAGTTCAAGGACTCCGCGATATTTGGCTCATCTTCGACGATGATGATGCGCTTGTTCATATTCCCCCCGGAATTTTTTCCTGCAGGATAGGAGCAGAGTTTGAGGTGTCAATTGGGCGGATCATCGCACGTTCGGACACTTCTAAGGTGAATTGGTCTGTTTTGGCAGAATGCTAGGCTCGGATCGGGCTGCGCAATTGGTTTTGAGGCAGAGCCGGCAGGAGGTGCCGACCTGTCGACTGGTTTGCAGGTTTTGCCGGTTGATCATCCCGTATTGATGGGCATCGTTGAGAGAGGTCACCAGCATCGCGCTCAGAAAGGTCGGGGTGGCGTTGAACTGGGCCGGATGGGCGGATTGGGAGACAGCATGGGTCAGAAACTCGCGCCCGTTTGGCAGTACGATGATCTCGCTGATGGCCTGACCGGGTGCGGAGAGCGCTTGGAACGCAGGCCAAAGTGCGCAGATGGAGGAGAAACGGGGCAGCGAGAAGTCCTCAAGGGGGCGGCGAAATATGGGCTGGCCTGCGGCGTTGATGACCACGACCCCAAAGCTGGGCGCCTCGATACCGTCGCGCTTTAGAGTGGAAAGCCGTCGAAACACCGCATGAAGGTCGGTTTTGAATTCAATGGCCAGCGCGTCGGGTGAAAAGGAGTGCTTTTTGGCATAGGTCGAGAAGGCCTCAAGCGGCATGGCCCTAGCGTCCGCCCCATAGGTGGTGAGGCGGGCAATGGCTTTCAGGCGAGCCTCTTCGGGGGCTTTGGCCAGCTCGGTTTGCAGAACCTTGCCAATTGCCGATTTCGGGTTTTCCACCCCTTCAAGGCTTTCAAAAACATGATCATGTTTGCCCATGAAGGTCTCGAAAATCTCTTGCGCGGACTGGCCGCTTTTGGTGGTTTCCTGCGCCTGATCAAAGTAGGAGACCAGCCCTTGCGCCGCATCCGACAAGCGCCTGCTTTCGTCATGTACGACCGTTTCAAAACGTTTGCGCTGGGGCGGTTCAATATCGTCTTCCGTGCGCAAAATGGCCGCAGTCGAGCGGATGGCGGTAATCGTCGTGATCATCTCATAGAGCGTCTTTTGCAAATGAGGGTCAAAGTTCTGGCGATCCGCGAAGGTTGCAATGGTGGCTTCATTGTCTCTGATCTGACGCGATAGTGCGGTGACGATGCGGGCCCATTGGGGGAAGCGACCGATAAATTCCTCAATGGCGGCATTCTCGGAATTGAGGTTGGGGTTGTCTGCGAAAACCTGTCTGAGATCCTCGATGAGGCTCGCTTCCGCGCCTTCCGCCAAGTCCCGAAGCGGCAGATTAAGCTCACGGGCGAGAGAGGCGAGAACTTTGCCTGAAACCGTCCTGCGGTTATGCTCGATGAGATTGAGATAGGACGCGGAAATGCCCGAGGCTTTTGCCAGAGCCGATTGTTTCAGATTGAGCTGCCGACGACGTTCGCGAATGCGCGTTCCTGCCAAAGCGCCTTTCATCAGTTTCCCTTTGTTTTTCATCACCTTGCCGCAATGCATTGTAAAATAATTTACAATATTGCGGCGCAATATTGCCAAAAATTTACAAGATTATTCAGTAAGTGCAACAATTTGTTGAGGAATTGACAGTTAGGCCAGATATTGACCACGGCTGTAATAAGCTGAGGCTCCGCTATTGCGGATCAACTCAATCCATTGGGAGGATTTAATGTCTAACTCTAACTTTACGCGTCGCAACATGCTTGCAACCGGTGCTGTCGCCGGTGCGGGTCTTGCGACACCGACGTTGTTTTCGCCAGCTTGGGCGGCAAACCACGCGGGTTACACGAACGCTCCGCAAGGCGGCTCGGTAACACTTGGCTTTAACGTTCCACAGACTGGTCCATATGCGGACGAGGGTGCGGACGAGTTGCGCGCCTATGAGCTTGCGGTTGAGCACCTGAACGGTGGCGGCGACGGCGGCATGATGAATACGTTTACTGTTGGTGGCGGTGCTTCTGCTCTGACAGGTGCCGGTATTCTTGGCAAGAAAGTCGAGTACGTCACAGGCGATACACAGACAAAGCCAGACGCTGCGCGTGCTTCCGCCAAGTCGATGATCGAAAAAGACGGTGCGGTGATGATCACTGGTGGTTCATCCTCCGGTGTTGCGGTTGCTGTACAGGCGCTTTGCCAAGAGGCAGGCATCATCTTCATGGCCGGTCTGACACACTCCAATGACACAACTGGTAAGGACAAGAAGGCCAACGGTTTCCGTCACTTCTTCAACTCCTACATGTCCGGTGCGGCACTTGCGCCGATCTTGGGTGCCAACTACGGAACCAACCGTAAAGCCTACCACCTGACTGCGGATTACAACTGGGGTTACACCACAGAGGAAGCTGTTCGCACATCCACCGAGGCAATCGGTTGGGAGACTGTGGCTGCGGTTAAGACGCCTCTGGCTCAGACAGACTTCAAAGACTATGTGGCTCCGGTTCTGAACTCTGGTGCTGACGTTCTGGTTCTCAACCACTACGGTACCAACATGGTCAACTCCTTGACCTCTGCTGTTCAGTTCGGTCTGCGTGAAGCGCAAGCCAACGGCCAGGACTTCCAGATCGTTGTTCCTCTCTACTCTCGCCTCATGGCGAAAGGTGCGGGCGAGAACGTTAAGGGCATCTTCGGTTCTACAAACTGGCACTGGTCCTTGCAGGATGAGGGCTCCAAAGCCTTCGTTAAGTCCTTCGGTACCAAGTACGGCTTCCCGCCGTCCCAGGCTGCGCACACAACGTACTGCCAGACGATTCTCTATGCGCAGGCATGTGAGATGGCTGGCACGTTCAACCCATGTGGTGTGGGCGCGGCTCTGGAAGGTCTTCAGTTTGACGGCCTTGGAAACGGTCCAACACTTTACCGTGCTGAAGACCACCAGTGCTTCAAGGACGTGCTTGTTGTGAAGGGTAAAGAGAACCCGACATCCGAGTTCGACCTTCTTGAGATCGTTGAAGTCACACCTGCGGCTCAGGTGACCTATGATGCCTCCATCTTCGGTGGCGAATTGGGCACATGTAACCCAGGCGCGTAACTTACACGCCGCAGTCCCCGGTAGATCGCCGGGGACTGCATCCTACCTCCAAGAAATTTCCGTAGTTCGGCGCATTTTGCGCAACCGACCGGCACAAGCATCGCGAGATCAGTCAGATGGAAGAGATTATTATTCAGCTTTTGAGCGGTTTGGATGGGGGGTCCGCCTATGCGCTAATTGCGCTTGGTCTCACCCTTATCTTCGGCACGCTTGGTGTCGTTAACTTCGCTCATGGTGCGCTATTTATGTTGGGTGCGTTTTGTACGGTCACCTTCCAGCGTATTTTGACCTTCAGCCACACCGTCATTGACGATACCCAGACGGACTTTCTGGGCAATCCTCTGAAGGTGCAGGTGCCCTATATTCAGGATTGGTTCGGCGAGGCCGCAAGTGCCTCGATGATCGACTGGGCTGTGCCTCTTTCCATTCTTTTTGCGATCCCCGTGATGTTGCTCATTGGCGTGGCCATGGAGCGCGGGTTGATCAAGCACTTCTACAAACGTCCCCATGCGGACCAGATCCTTGTGACCTTTGGCCTCGCCATCGTGCTTCAAGAGATCATCAAGGCCTATTATGGCGCCAATCCGATCCCGACACCGGCGCCGGATGTGTTCAAAGGCAGCTTTGATTTCGGTGTCCTTCTGGGCTTTGAAGCAAACCAGATCATCTATCCCTACTGGCGATTGGTCTATTTCGCATTTGCCGCCGTGATCATCGGTTCAGTCTTTGCCTTCTTGCAATTCACCACCTTCGGCATGGTCGTGCGCGCAGGCATGGCGGACCGTGAGACCGTGGGTCTTTTGGGCATCGACATCGACAAGCGCTTCACGGTGATGTTCGGCATTGCGGCCGTTGTAGCCGGATTGGCGGGCGTTATGTACGCGCCTATCAACTCGCCCAATTACCACATGGGAATGGACTTCCTTGTGATCTCCTTCGTGGTGGTCGTTGTGGGCGGCATGGGAAGTTTGGGAGGCGCGGTTCTTGCCGGATTTGTCCTAGGCATTCTGCAGAGCTTTGCCTCCATGCGTCAGGTCATCGAAGTTATTCCAGGCATCAATCAGGTTGTTATCTATCTGGTTGCCATCATCATTTTGTTAACGCTCCCGCGTGGTCTGTTAGGCCGCAAGGGCGTCATGGAGGACTAATCGATGTTTGGATTAGACACAAAAGACACCCGTCTGTTCTTGTTCGTCTTCGTGTTGGTCGCCTGTGCGCCCTTCCTGATGAACCCGTTCCCGACCGAAAGCGCTATGGCGCAGTTTAACGGCGGCTATCCCGATTTGATGCAACGCTTTGTCATCTTCGGAATCTTCGCCATTGGCTTTAACATTCTCTTTGGCCTCACAGGCTACCTGTCCTTTGGACATGCGGCCTTCTTGGGCGCGGGCTCTTATGCGGCCGTTTGGATGCTCAAACTTTTGACCATCAACGTGCTGCCTGCGATCCTGCTCTCCACCGCTTTGGCGGGTGTTATGGCGCTTGCCATTGGGTATGTGTCGCTCAGACGCTCGGGCATCTACTTCTCGATCCTCACATTGGCGTTCGCGCAGATGGCCTTTGCGCTGGCAGCTTCGGTTCTCACACCAATCACGGGCGGTGAGACAGGTTTGCAAACGGCTCTAAGTGATCCGCGCATTCTTGACGGAGCCACTGAGGGTGGCAACATTCCGGCCCCCTCGCTGTTTGGTGCCGAGATGCGGGCGAGTTATGAGTGGCTGGTTGGTGGCTGGTCGTTCACGTTTAACGTGGGCTACTATCTGAGTGGTCTGTTCATGCTGCTATCGCTTTACATCGCGATCCGCATTTTCCGCTCCCCGTTTGGCTTGATGCTCAAGGCGATCAAAACCAACCAGAACCGTCTGAACTATACGGGTGTGGCAACACGGCCCTATACTTTGGCGGCCTTTGTGATCTCGGGCATGTATGCAGGTCTTGCTGGGGGCTTGATGGCCGCCATGGATCCTCTGGCAGGTGCCGAGCGGATGCAGTGGACCGCATCGGGCGAGGTCGTTTTGATGACCATTCTTGGTGGTGCTGGAACGCTCCTTGGCCCGATCCTGGGCGCGGGCTTCATCAAGTACTTCGAGAATATCTTCTCCCGCATCAACGATGGTGTTCTGCACAGCTGGTTCTCCTTTATGCCTGAAGGCATGGAGAACTTCATGGTGGCCATTGTTCACCCGTTCGTCGGTAAAGGCTGGCACCTGACACTTGGTCTCGTGTTCATGGCCGTGGTGATCTTCCTGCCCGGTGGGCTTATGGAAGGTGCCGAGCGCATTGGTCGTTTATTCTCACGCAAGAAAAAAACTGACGAGACGGATGGTCCTGCCACCGTTCCCGCAGAATAGGAGCCTCGAACAATGGGTATTCTTGAAGTTCAAGGCGTGAACAAACGCTTTGGTGGATTGCAGGCTCTCGATAACGTCAATCTGGACGTGGAAGAGGGCAAGGTTCACGCGATCATCGGTCCCAACGGGGCTGGTAAATCAACGCTGCTGAACTGCTTTGTGGGGCGTCTGATGCCTGACACGGGCACGGTGATGTTCAACGGGAAGTCGCTCTTGGGGCTCAAACCCCATGAGATCAATCAGGCCGGTGTCTCGCGCGTGTTCCAAACGCCCGAGATTTTCACCGAGCTGACGGTTCTTGAGAACGTGATGATCCCCGCTTTGGCGCATCGTGACGGGTCGTTCAAACTGAACCCTTGGGCGCGGATGCGCAAAGAGGGCGGGATTAAGGATCTGGCCGAGCATACGCTTGAAGATGTGGGCATGTCCGACAAACGCGGCATGACGGCGTCTTCTATGTCGCGCGGTGACAAGCGGCGTTTGGAGCTGGCCATGGGGCTGGTTCAGGAGCCAAAACTTCTGCTGCTTGATGAGCCAACCGCTGGCATGGCGCGGGCTGACACGGAGAACACAATCAACCTGCTCAAGCATATTGGCGAGACCCGTGGGATCACCAAAATCATCATCGAGCATGACATGGAAGTGGTGTTCTCACTGGCCGACAAAATCTCGGTGCTGGTGCAGGGCCATGTGATTGTCGAGGACAGGCCTGAGAATATCAAAGGCAATCCGAAGGTTCAGGAAGCCTATCTTGGGGGGGCGCATTAAATGACGACAGAGACATTGGAAAAGAATGCGAACCACGCGGCCACAGCGCCTGCGTATTTCGAAGTCTATGATATGCATGCCTATTATGGCGAAAGCTACATTGTGCAGGGCATCAGCTTTAACGTGCATGAGGGCGAAATTCTGGCTCTTTTAGGCCGGAACGGTGCGGGTAAAACCTCGACTTTACGCACCATTGCGCGGATGGATGATCCGGAATTGCGCTCGGGCGAAATTCGTCTGGATCATCAAACTTTGCATGACAAACGCTCCCATGATGCGGCCCAGATGGGGGTCGGATTGGTGCCGGAGACACGCTCGATCATTCCCGGATTGACCGTTGAAGAGAACATCAAACTCGCACAAATCGCCCCGCCCATCGGCTGGTCGCTGGAGCGGATTTACGACCTCTTCCCGCGTCTGGGCGAGCGTCGCAAGCAGGAGGGTATCACCCTTTCGGGTGGTGAGCAGCAAATGCTGGCAATCGGGCGGGCCTTGGCACGTGACATCAAGCTTCTGCTTCTGGACGAGCCTTACGAGGGCTTGGCCCCTGTGATTGTGCAAGAGATCGAAAAGACCCTGCACTATATCCGTGAGCAGGGCATGACGACGATTATTGTGGAGCAAAATGCGGTGGCCGCATTGAAGCTGGCAGACAGGGCGATCATTCTGGAAACCGGTAAGATCGTCTTTGACGGGACCGCTAAAGAAGTGCTCGACAATGTAGATTTGCGCCATGAATATCTGGCGATCTAACATATAAAACCAATGGCCTGCGGGCCGTTTAAAACAGTATCAGTCAGCGGTGCCGCCTTAATCGGCACGCCGTTGATGAATGATGACATGCGAGGACCAAAATGACTGATCCAGTATATCCCCCCAGCTCCGAGTTCACCAAAAACGCCCATATTGATGCGGCGAAATATCAGGAGATGTACGCGGCATCGGTCTCTGATCCTGAGGCGTTTTGGGCCGAACAGGCGCAGCGGATAGACTGGATCAAGCCCTTTACGAAGGTGAAGAATACCTCCTTTGACTATGATAATGTCTCGATCAAATGGTTCGAGGATGGAGAGCTGAACATCTGCGCCAATTGCGTGGATCGTCACCTTCCAACCCGCGCTGATCAGACGGCGATTATCTGGGAGGGTGATGAGCCCGGTGATGATCTGATGATCACCTATTCCGAGTTGCACGAGAAGGTCTGCAAGCTGTCCAATGTCTACAAATCCTTGGGCGTTGGCAAAGGCGATCGGGTCGTTCTTTACATGCCAATGATCCCTGAGGCGGCCTATGCGATGCTGGCCTGTGCGCGGATCGGGGCCATCCACTCCATTGTTTTTGGTGGATTTTCTCCCGATGCACTGGCCGCACGGATCGAGGCTTGCGGGGCCAAGTTGGTGGTCACTGCGGATCAAGCCCCACGCGGTGGCAAGGCGACACCTTTGAAGGTGAATGCCGATAAGGCCATGGATATTTGTGGCGATGTGAACATGCTGGTGGTCGAGCGCACGGGGGCCGATGTGGGCTCTAAAGCGGGGCGCGATCATTCCTATAAGGCGCTCATGGCGGAGGCGTCGGCGGACTGTGCGCCTGAGGCGATGAACGCAGAAGACCCTCTGTTTATTCTTTATACCTCAGGTTCAACGGGTGCCCCGAAAGGTGTGGTTCACACCACGGGCGGTTACATCGTTTATGCCTCCCTGACCCACCAATACACGTTCGATTATCATGATGGGGACATCTTCTGGTGTTCGGCGGATGTGGGTTGGGTGACAGGGCATTCTTATATTGTTTACGGGCCCTTAGCCAATGGCGCGACGACGATCATGTTTGAGGGTGTGCCCACATATCCTGATGCAAGCCGCTTCTGGCAGGTGTGTGAGAAATATAAGGTGAACCAGTTCTATACGGCCCCGACGGCCATTCGGGCTTTGATGGGGCAGGGGGATGATTTCGTCACTGGCTCTGATCTGTCCTCGCTGAAACTGCTTGGAACCGTGGGCGAGCCGATCAATCCGGAGGCTTGGAATTGGTATAATGAGGTGGTTGGCAAGGGGACGTGCCCGATTGTCGATACATGGTGGCAGACCGAGACGGGTGGGCATCTTTTGACCCCGCTTCCCGGTGCGACGCCGACCAAACCGGGTTCGGCCACCAATCCGTTCTTTGGCATTCAGCCGGTTATTCTGGATGCTCAGAGTGCCGAGGAGCAGCATGGCAATCCCGCAGATGGGGTGCTGTGCATCAAGGACAGTTGGCCCGGTCAGATGCGCACCTGCTGGGGCGATCATCCGCGGTTCATTTCTGCCTACTTCTCTGATTACAAAGGATATTATTTCACTGGCGATGGCTGTAAGCGGGACGAGGACGGCTACTACTGGATCACGGGTCGTGTGGATGATGTGATCAATGTATCCGGTCATCGCATGGGCACGGCTGAGGTGGAGAGTGCGCTAGTGGCGCATCCAAAGGTCTCGGAAAGTGCGGTTGTTGGGTATCCTCATTCCATCAAAGGGCAGGGCATTTATGCCTATGTGACCTTGATGGCAGGCGAGGCGCCCACAGAGGAGTTGCGCAAGGAATTGAGCGATTGGGTGCGCAAGGAGATTGGCCCCATTGCCAAGCCTGATCTGATCCAATGGGCGCCCGGTCTGCCCAAGACGCGCTCGGGTAAAATTATGCGTCGGATTTTGCGCAAAGTGGCTGAGGATGATTTTGGTGCTTTGGGTGATACCTCGACTTTGGCTGACCCTTCGGTTGTTGATGATCTGATTGAAAACCGGATGAACAAGGGATAGCTGCATCTGGGATGGCGATTGGTTAACGGCTGATCGCCAGCCGAAAATAGTTGTATGATTCCCATATGATTCATGCGTGAAACGCATATGACGCGGAAGGCCGATTGGCCTCCTTAACGCGCCGTGCGCTCAATCGGGAGGGTGTGATGGACCTGAATGCAGATTTCGAAAAACGGGCGGTTGTTCATGGTGGACAGATCCCTTGGGTGGCTTCTCCCATGGCTGGTGTGGATCGCCGGATGCTGGATCGGATCGGGGACGAGGTGGCACGGGCGACCTCTATCGTGCGCTATGCCAAGGGCAGTCATTTTTCGGCGCATACGCATACGGGCGGGGAAGAGTTCCTTGTGCTTGAGGGCGTGTTTCAGGACGAGCATGGAGATTTTCCAGCGGGCACCTATGTGCGCAATCCACCCACCACCAGCCACACGCCGGGGTCCGATGAGGGCTGCGTGATTTTCGTCAAGCTCTGGCAGTTTGACATGGGAGATCGCAATCAGTTTCGGGTAGATACCAATGCGGGAGATTATGAGACGGTTGCCGACGGTGTGTCGCGCCTTGAGCTGCATCGCGATGATCACGAGGTGGTTTGCGTTGAGCGCTGGGCGGCAGGTGCTGAGGTTGAACTAGAGGCCTCCGGCGGATTGGAGGCTCTGGTTCTTGAGGGCGGGTTTGTGGAAGGCGGCGAGGACTTCGCGCCGCAATCTTGGTTGCGCCTGCCCAAAGGTGGAGGCTCCAAGGCGGTTGCCGGACCGGACGGGGCCAAGGTCTGGTTTAAGCGCGATCATCTTCGCGCTGACCCCAAGCCCCCTGCGGTTTAGTTTCCACTATGATTTGGAATGGGCGATCAGCAGTTCGACCCGTTTCAATTCGCGCAATATCCGGTCGGCTTGCATTTGCGGCATCAGGCTGAGTTTGAGAACCAATGCCAAAGTGATGAGCGTGCTGGCAAGGGCGGCCCATTTGATGGCGCTCAAGGCCTCCACAGAGACATAGCAATTCCAAGCGGCCCAGAGGCCGACGAAAAACATCAGGGCTTGGGTGATCATAATGACCCAAGTGACCCAGCCGTAGGTTCCAGAGAATTGGCTGCGGCCAAGGGCGAACCAGCCCAGTTCGTTGGTGTTGTCCAGAATGCTTTGGTCCTCCTCGGACAGCGCCTCTTTAATCAGGTCATCGAGCTTATTCATCCCACTCTCCTTTCAGAGCTTCTTTGAGTTTAGTTCGGGCGTGCATCAGTCGGGTTTTGACAGTGCCGTTTGGAATATCCAGAGCGCGGGCCACTTCGGTGACGCTCATGTCTTCTAGGTAAAAGAGGGCGACAGTGGCCTGTTGGTCGGCCGGTAGGGTTTTGATCGCGTTTCGGACGGTATGGGCATCGGCGGCCTCGGGGCCTTTTTCGGCTTCGCTTGTGTTTTCTTCGCTCAGGACCGCTTGGGCAACTTGGCGCTGTGACTGTGTGGTTTTGATGATCCGCGCGCACCGTCGCGTGGTGATCATATAGGCCCAAGAGGCGAATGCGCGATCGTCGTTGAGCCTTTTGAGGCCTTTGAGGATCTCGATCCATGCGTCTTGGGTGGCATCGCGGGCTTGCTCGACATTACCAAGCAGTCGCGTGGCATGGGCCAAGAGCTTTGGTCCGCGCAAAGCGACCAGTCGGGTCATGGCTGTTTGGTCTCCCAGTTTGGCGGAGGCCACGAGGAATTCCTCATAGATATGTTCCTTCTTGCGCATGCCCCTCGCATCCATTGTTTGAAGAGAAGGTGCATCGGGAGCGGTGGTTGGTTCAATAGACTGTTTTTCGGGTTTTACTCAACTAGTTGAGTCGAACTGGGAATGTGATTGCGAACAATGGTTTAGTGGTGGATCTGGGGGTGTTTTAACACTTGTTAATAATTGCGTTTTAGGGGCGACTTCCCCCAACTGCTGCCCCCTATTGATGTTTTTCATTTGTGCTGAACCTGGATTGCAGCGATAGCGTGGGGCATGAATGATGTTCTCAAAGGTTCTGTCTTGATGATCTTGGCGGCTATGTTGATCCCTTTTGGGGATGCCGTCTCGAAACTCGCGCATATCCGGTACGACGTGCCAATCGCGTTCATGGCTTGGACACGGTTTGCTTTTGGTGCGGTATTGCTCGCCCCTTTCGCACTTCGAAAAGGCGTCGGTTTGAGCGAGATGCTGCGCGGGCCAGTGCTGTTGCGCGGCGTTGCAATCGCGGCCACTGTTTGGTTCATCTTACAGGCCGTGGCGCGCGAACCCATCGCCAATGTCTATGGCGCCTTCTTCATTGCCCCCATTCTAAGTTTTGGATTAGCTGTTGTCCTATTGGGGGAGCGGCCCACTCTTGTGCGGGTTTCTCTCACGATCCTGGGATTTATAGGCGTGCTTTTGGTGGTGCGCCCCGGATTCGACCTGTCCTTTGGGATGGTGCTTGCCTTGCTGTCGGGCGTTTTCTACGGGCTCTATTTGACCGCGAGCCGTTGGTTGGCCGGGAAGCATCGCGGCATGGCCATGCTTTGGGCGCAACTCATCGTGGGCGGGCTGGTCATGGCGCCTTTTGGAGCCCATATGGGCCCCGCTGTCTGGAGCATGGGGCTTGCCATTTGCGTGCTTCTATCGGCCTCCACCTCGGCCTTAGCGAATTTGATGATTCTGGAGGGGTATCGTCTGGTTCAGGCGACACGTTTGGCCCCACTCGTCTATGTTCAGCTGATCGCAGCCACGCTTTATGGCGTGCTCTTTTTTGACACGCTTCCAGACGCATTGGCATTGTCAGGGCTTGGGCTGCTTATCCTATCGGGATTTGCAGCCCTGATTTTGCGAAAGCCTTAAGCGAGATCGATCTGAATTCGAGCCGCTTTATTTCGCTTTCTTGTAGCCCTTATGGCAAGCACCACAGGACGCACCCAGTGCTTTTCCAGCGGCTGCCATGTCGCCATCGCCACCGGCCGCGGCGACAACTGCCATAGCTGCCTCTTCTAGGCCCTTACCTTTCACAAGGAAATCATCCCAGTTTTCCCAAATTGCGGGGAGGGCCTCGCTGTCTCCGGTTATCTCGTTGGTCTCAAACACCACCGGAATTTGAGCCGCAAGATCGGCCAGCTTTTGAGCGTTCGCGGCCACATCCGTGCCTTTGCGAATGGCTTTTGCCGCCGCTCCAACCTCTTTCATGGCGGCCCTGCGGTCTGCCTGAGTGGCCGTGGCCATAATAGCGGTCGCACCGAGCGCTGCGGCCGAAATAAGTGTGATGATAAGTTTCATTAAAACCTCCTAAGCTATAATCATGATTATTCGTGTGAAATTTACCGAGGTAAAGCGGCGTTATCGTGTATGACATATCAATAGGTCGAAATACCCGCTGATGTGGTTCAAAATTTCTTGAGCCGTCGCG
>CAZXRG010000029.1:0-11219 GCA_964642935.1 uncultured Rhodobacterales bacterium
AAAGACATCAGACCTTCGCGACCTCATCGCAAATGTCGTCGATGACCGTGCTCAGAAGCGCCTTATCCTCGCATTCACCCATCACGCGCACCAAAGGCTCGGTGCCGGATTTGCGGATCAAGAGGCGTCCGGTGGTCCCGAATTTCGCTTCCCCATCGGCAATGGCCTTGGTCACATTTTCAGAGGACAAAGGATCAGTTCCCGCCTTAAAGCGCACGTTCTTGAGCAACTGGGGAACAGGCTCGAACACATTCGCCAATTCCGACGCAGGCTTCCCGCTTTCCACCATGGCCGCCAAAAACTGCAGAGCGCCAATGAGCCCGTCGCCCGTGGTCACATAATCGCGGAACACGATATGGCCCGATTGCTCGCCGCCCAGATTGAAGTCGCCCTTGCGCATGGCCTCGACCACATAGCGGTCTCCAACAGCCGTGCGCATCAGCTTAAGGTTCTGACTTTCCAGATGCCGCTCAAGACCAAGGTTGGACATCACAGTGGCCACCAAAGTGCCCCCGTTGAGCCGCCCCTCTTTGGCCCAAGTGGTCGCAATCAGACCCATGATCTGATCGCCGTCGGCCACGCGACCTTTTTCGTCGATGATCATCACCCGATCCGCGTCACCATCAAGAGCAATGCCCATATCCGCGCGGGTGGATTTCACCATCTCACAGGCTGCGGAAAGCGAGGTCGAGCCCACATCCTTGTTGATATTGAAACCATCCGGCGTAACACCAAGCGGGATGATCTCGGCACCAAGTTCAAACAGCACTTCGGGAGCCGTCTTATAAGCCGCGCCATTGGCGCAATCGATCACAATGCGCAGGCCCTCAAGGCGCTTCTGGCGCGGGAAAGTCATCTTGGCAAATTCATTGTAGCGCGCGCGATCCCCGTCCACACGCCGCGCCCGACCAATCTCGGCAGGCTCGGCCAGAACAGGCTCTTTCTCAAGCAGGCGCTCAAGTTCCAACTCGACCTCATCAGACAGCTTATAGCCGTCGGGGCCGAAAAACTTGATGCCATTGTCCTCATGTGGGTTATGGGAGGCGGAAATCATCACACCCAGATCCGCCCGCATGGAGCGGGTCAGCATGCTCACAGCAGGTGTCGGAACAGGCCCAAGCAGAAAGACGTTCATGCCCACCGAGGTCAGACCAGCGGTCAAAGCATTCTCAAGCATATAGCCGGAACGACGCGTATCCTTACCGATCACAACCCGCTGTTTACGCTCGGATCCACCAAAATGTTGACCCGCAGCAGCCCCCAATTTCAGGGCCATTTCGGCGGTCATTGGGGCCGTGTTGGCCCGTCCTCGCACACCGTCAGTTCCAAATAACTTACGCACCATAATAAAATCCCACCTAAATAAACTTGCGCGTCGATACGCTGAACAGCTTGTTTTCGCAACAAACTTTGGGTGTCAGAACATTTCAGGCGTGTAAGTGCCCCCAAACGGTGAGGGCCTGTTTCGTTTCCGCCACATCATGCACACGCAGGATTTGCACGCCTTGGCGGACTGCCTCTAGTGCGACCGCGACCGAGCCGGGCATGCGATCGCTGGCGACCTCGCTCCCGGTCAGCGTGCCAATGAAGCGCTTGCGGGAGGCTCCAAGCAGGATCGGGCAGCCAAGGCCATGAAACAACGAGAGCCCTTTGAGAAGGGTCAGATTGTGCTCCAGCGTCTTTCCAAAACCGATACCGGGATCAAGAATGATGTTGTTCAAAGCTATACCAGCATCCAAAGCCGCATCCCGTCGGGCCTCCAGATAGTCATAAACGTCCAGCAAAACGTGATCATAGCTGGGGTTGGCCTGCATGGTTTTTGGATCACCCGAGGCATGCATGAGGCACACAGGAATATTGAGCTTGGCGGCGGTCGCAAGGCTATCAGGATCAAAAGATAGTGCTGAGACATCGTTGAAGATCAAAGCACCCGCCTTAGCAGCCGCTTGGGCCACATCCGACTTGCGCGTATCAATAGAGATCGGCGCGGTCAGATGGCCGAGTGCTTTAATCACAGGCGCGGTGCGCGCAATCTCCTCAGCATTTGAAACAAAATCCGCCCCCGGACGGGTGGATTCACCACCGATATCCAGAATATCCGCGCCCTCATCGACCATCGCCTCAGCACGGGCAACGGCCTGTTTAAGGTCATTGTGCTGACCGCCATCGGAGAAACTGTCCGGCGTCACATTCAGAATGCCCATAATCTGAGGGCGGTTCAGATCGAGGCCACAGAGCGGATTCCGTTTAGAGGTCAACCTCTCCCGAACGTCTTTCGGCAGATCGCTGGCGGGTATCAGGGACGGCTCTCCGTCCGTCGTGAGCATCTCCACATGGCTGAACCAACGCGCCCCTCCCGCCAGAGGAAACCCGTCAGAGTTTGCCTGATCACTCTGCACAATCGGGCGGTAATAGGTCTTATCCATTCAAATTTCTTTCCGGAAATAGACAACCCGCTCGGTCTCTTCAAACCCCAAGCTTTCATGCATTTCAATGGAGGATAGATTGTCGATCAGCACATCAGAGCCGAACTCGTGGAACCCTTGAGATCGCGCCACCCCTTCCAGATGCGCCAGCAAAGCCTTGGCAATCCCTTCGCGACGATGCTCCGGTTGCACCCAAATCCCTTCAAGAAACGGCACCGGTTGGCTGACACAACCATTGGCAAATTCGCGTTGGTTATATTCGGCAAACCCCAGAATTTTCCCATCTAAAACAGCACAGTAGCCAGCGCGAAGTTGTGAGGCGAGAATGCGATTGATCTCGACATTCATGCCTGTGCGGCTCTGTCCGGGAAAGAGAGCCTGATACATCTCCAGCCAAACCTCCCGATCATCCTCGGTCATCTCACGGATGGTCAGGCGCTCAATCATCTATCGGCAATTTGCCCAAATCAGCGGGCTCCGACACGAAATAAACCGAAGATTGATCGTCCTCAATCTCCCGCTCCGGCCCGATTTCAACAACGCAAGCCGCGCCTATTTCACCGGCAAACCAATTGGCCAAACGGCGTGGTTGACGGGCATCCACTTTCGGGCGATGAACCGCATCAAGCACAATTTTGGAAGGTGCCCAAACGGACATATTGCCTTGCTTTGCCGCCCAATCAAGTTCCGTTCGGGTTTCAACCACCACGCAGCGATCATCATGGGAGGCCAAAATCCAAGCGTTTTGTTCAATGGCAAGCAATCCAATTCTACGCTGAACCACATGCTCCACGGGCTTTAAATCCGAAACAACAGGCTCAAGCGCAATGATCGCAGGATGCTCCAAAGCGTCAATGGCATCGAGCCAGGCCCCAAACTCAGGCGCTGCAAAAACCGCACTCGGCATAAACACCACCACCGGACGCTGCTCTTCCACAGCAACCGAGCGCACTTCCTCAACCGAGCTGACCACATTCTCGTTCAAGTCCACACGGGTCCGCATGATCTCCACACCCAAAGCTCCGGGAATTCGATCCAGCTTTTCGATGCGCACGAAAACCCGAATGGCACGGCGATCTTCCAGACAACGCTCAGCCACATGCTCGGCCAATGTCTCAAGCAGGTTCAAACGTTCCGTGGACAGCTCGGCCTCAATCGCATCGGTAATCGAGTCATAGCTGATGATCTGATCCACATCATCATTGGCAGCCCCGTTGTGACGGGCCACTTCCAGTACAACGTTGAACCGAAGCCGCTGGGTGACACCACGTTCCGACTGGAACGCACCGATTTCCACGTCGCGCACATAGTCGCGCACGGAAATCCGGTCGAGCGGATCTTCACCTGACGTGGCCTTGGCCCGTTCAGATGGCAACCCAAATGCTAAAGACGTTTCATCCGCCATACCTATTAACCCCCAGTCCAGATCATCCTACCCATATAGGAATTCATTGGGTCGGATCAATTGGCCCGTGAAATGCGGGTTTGGCGCTTATAGAAAATATGCGCACCGTATTTGGCGGTTTTCACCAGACTGCGCGACCAAAACGGGCGCACTGCAGTTGTGTGATAATGGGTGGCCCCATTCGTCAAAGGACGGGTTTTCGCCACAACCATCTCCTTGGCGATCTCCTGGGCCAAATTCCAAGCCGAACTCTCGTGAATGGTTTCAGGAACACCGTCACAATTGTAGGAGAACTGGCAGCGGTGCTTACGATCAGAGCCCTGATTGACCACTTCGCAAACCGAATTGGGGTAACGGCTGCTGTCCACGCGGTTGAGGATCACTTCGGCGACGGCCTTTTGAGCCCGTTTATTCTCGCTACGTGCCTCAAAATAGATGGCTTCTGCCAAACAATGCCATTGCGCCTGACCACGTTTCTTCGGGCTTTCCGCCGCACGCGGGGCCACGTCCAAAGGCGGGAGCTTCCCAAATGCAGCCGCATCCTGAATAAGCGCGAGCGTCGCAAGGCTCAGTTGCTCAGGCGCCAGTTTTGTGCGCTCAATTTCACGAACCTCGGCCATCAACACGGGATTGCTGACAACAGGAAAAGCGGAGCGCTGCCAGGCAAGACCGATGCGAGGCGCCAAAAGGCCCTCAAGGCGAATGGCCGCACGAGAGCTGTCTTCCTGCTCCTCGATCAAAAGGATCTGCTTTGTGATTTCTTCATCAGCCTCAGGAACAACCATAGTGTTCACAGAAGCGATCGCTGAGATGGAGGCGAAAACGCCAAAAACCGTCAAAAGTGCCGCCGCTTTGGCACGACCAAAGCGGGCTTGGGTGATGGTTTCACCCTGAACATTATCGGTCGTCATATAAGCATTTTAATCTCGTTGACCAAATGGACCCCCACTGACAACAAGATTCTCCGTTTGTAGCGTACTGGCGTTCTTCTACCGAAACAGGGCTCAGTGTCCAGCAAACCTTGGAAATCGGCAGGTTTTTGCCTATAAAAATTTAAATTAAAGACCGGTTAAAGCGAAGTGTTTTTCAAGCCTTTGCAAGGGGTTAACCAAATAATCGCAGATTTAACAGCAGCCTCTAGTAGAATAGAGCGCACGCTTTAAGCCCCTTCCAAAAATCATGCTTGGCGCAATTATCAAGCGTTTAATACGAATCGAAAGACGCCTGTTTCAAAGCCCGTTTGAACTTAAGAACTACTATTCTCTTTTGCCAAAATGCTCGCCTGAGCCGCTGCAAGCCGCGCAATAGGCACGCGGTAAGGAGAGCAAGAGACATAGTCAAAACCGGCGATCTTACAGAACTGCACACTCGCCGGATCACCACCATGCTCCCCGCACAAACCAAGCTCGATGTCCTTATTGGCACGCCGACCCCGCCTTGCGGCGATCAACAACAACTCCCCCACACCTTCCACATCCAAGGTCAAAAACGGATCCTCGGGAAAGACACCATTGTTCACATATTCGCGCATGAACCGCCCCGCATCATCGCGCGACAGACCATAGGTCATCTGGGTCAGATCATTGGTTCCAAAACTCAGGAAGCTGGTCACGGCGGCCAAATCCTCCGCCCGCAAAGCCGCGCGCGGCGTTTCGACCATCACACCGAGATGAAACTCCGGCGTCTTGCCGGATTCCGCACCCACCTCTTTGGCGACCGCTTCAATCCGCTCCTTCACCAGCGTTACCTCTTTATGGGCCGACACCAAGGGGATCATGATTTCAGTGGCCACAGGCTTTCCGGTGGATTTGCTGACAATCGCCGCCGCTTCGAAAATAGCGCGGGCTTGGGTCTCATAAATCTCCGGCATGGTCACCGCCAAACGAACCCCGCGCATGCCGAGCATGGGATTATACTCCTTCAACCCTTCAATGCGCGAGGTGACCTCCTCCGGCTCAAGCCCCATGGCTTTGGCCAGATTAGAGACCTCCTCGGCCCCTTTGGGCAGGAACTCATGAAGGGGAGGATCAAGCAGGCGAATGGTGACAGGCGCCCCTTCCATAACTTCAAAAAGTTCAACGAAATTATCACGTTGCATGGGAAGGAGGCGCTCAAGAGTGGCGCGGCGTTGAGCGCTATCTTGGGCCAAAATCATCTCACGCATGACGTTGATCCGATCCCCGTCATAAAACATATGCTCGGTCCGGCAGAGCCCAATGCCATCCACCATAAACCACTTGGCGGTCTTGGCCTCCTGAAGCGTATCCGCATTGGCCCGCACGCCCATACTACGGGTCCGATCCGCCCATCCCATAAGGGTCGTAAACGCATCGGACAAAGGGCGATGGATCAGCTTCAAGGCCCCGCCGATCACCGCACCATCCGCGCCATTGATGGTGATCGCCTCACCTTCGCCCAACACGGAGCCATCCGCTAAGGTCAAGGTCTTAGCATCGGCGTCAATCTTCAATTCAGACGCCCCAACCACGCAAGGCACGCCAATTCCTTGAGCAATAACAGCAGCATGGCTCGAACGACCACCTGTCGAGGTCAAAACGCCAGCGGCCGAATGCATCCCGCGAATATCCTCAGGAGAGGTCTCAACCCGCACCAAAATGACAGGGATCCCCTTGGCATGGGCCGCTTGCGCCGCGCTGGCGGAGAACACGATCTCACCTTGCGCCGCCCCCGGACTGCCACCAATCCCATGTGCGATCACATTAACCTCGCTACCGGGCTCGATTTGCGGGTGAATTTGCTCGGTCAGACTGCGCGGATTAACGCGAAGAAGCGCCTCTTCCTCGGTGATAATGCCGTGCCCCGCCAGATCGACCACGATCTGCACCTCCGCACGGGCCTCCCGTTTGGCCGCAAACACACCAATCAGCGTCAGCGCATCCCCGTTTCGGATCACCTCAACGGCAGGCGCATCAATCAAAATCCGGCTGGCATGGTCCAAACAGGTCCGAATGTTCTCCGGATAGGCCAATTTACGCGAGACGCCCGTGACCTCATCAACACCTTGGAAATTCTCCACCTCACCTTGCACCATCTCATGCACAATAAGCCCAAGACCGGCATCGGCGGGCGCGCCATTAACCGTGCGCAACATCAAAGCGGTCGGGCGATTCCACACCTCAACCATGGAGGTGATCACATCCAGAAGCGCCTCAACGCCCTTGATATCCGTGACCACAGCCGGACCACCCCAACGGGCCTCCTGAGGGCTACCGCGCACCACCAGACGGTCTTTGTCGAGCAAAGGACCAAGCGCTTCCAGCAGCTGATCCCGAATCGAGGAAACGCCATTATTGGATATAAATTCAACAGCTTGGGTAGATATGGCGATACCGTCGGGCACAGTCACACCCAAAGCGGACATAGCAGACAAATTGCCAGCGCGTGCCCCGAACTGGGTCACATCCAGAGGTTCTTTCGACCTCAATGGAGCTATTTCGATCCGCTTGGTCACGCCATCCCGCAATCACATATCTTGCACCGCAACATAACGGAGATGTGAAACGGAGCAAGTGCCATCAAGCTTACCTGATAGTATTAATATCTGGCAAACTCCAACGGTAGGGGCAAAGCGTCGCGCCCGCCACCTGTTTCACGTTCAATTACCCGTCCAACTGACCAAAATCAGCAACGCCGTTCATCACGACGCGAATGCGATTGAGCAGGCAGAGGCGATTGCGCCGAACCACATCATTCTCAGTGTTCACTTGAACCGCCTCGAAAAACGCATCAATGGGCGCACGCAAAGAGGCCATGGAGGTCATCGCCGTCTCAAAATCCTCGCCCTCGGTCGCCTTCACAATGTCCGGCTGAGCTGCGTCCAACGCCTTGAACAGACCCTTTTCCTCATCACTTTGGGCAAACTTCGGATCAGGATCGAGCGAATATTCAATCCCGTCCTTCTTCTCTTCCGCTGTGAGAATATTATTGGCCCGTTTGAAGCCCTGAAGCAGGTTCTCACCATCCTCGGACGACAGGAAGCTCTGAAGTGCTTTGGTCCGTTTCACCAGAAGCGTCAGATCGTCATTGCCCGGCATGGCAATGGCCGCATCAATCACATCATGGCGAATACCCTGATCGCGCAGGTATACCTTTAAACGATCATGGATGAAGGAGAGCAAGTCACCGGACGCGCTCGACATGCGTAAGGAATTCTCCAGAACAATCCGAATAACCCCCAAAGCCGCCCGACGCAGCGCAAACGGGTCTTTGGAGCCCGTTGGCTTCTCATCAATCGCCCAAAACCCGGTCAAAGTGTCGATCTTATCGGCCAAAGAAACGGCCACCGACAAAGGCGCTGTTGGAACATCATCAGACGGCCCCAAAGGCGCGTAATGCTCTTCGGCCACAGCGGCGATCTCGTCGGAAAGTCCGCTATGTTTAGCGTAATACTTCCCCATGATGCCTTGCAGCTCAGGGAACTCATAAACCATCTCGGAAGAGAGATCAGCCTTGGCAATCCGCGCCGCTTTTTCCGCTTCATCAGGATCAGCACCGACCTTCGGAGCGATCTCGCCCGCCAGCTTGGCGACCCGATCTATCTTCTCCGCCACTGTGCCAAGCTTATTGTGGAACGTCACATTCTCAAGCTTGTCCGTCCATGTCTCCATACCGGATTTGGCAATGCGTAGATCGTTTTCCCAGAAGAACTTCGCATCGGCCAGACGCGCTGCAAGCACCTTTGAATTACCTGCCAGAATGGTCGCACCATTGTCGGCCGTTTCGCGGTTGGCCACAGTCACATATTTGACAATCTGACCCGACTTTGGATCACGCACAGAGAAGAATTTCTGATGCTCTCGCATGGAGGTCTGAAGCACCTCAGCGGGCAGGCTCAAGAAGTCCTCACCAATGTCACCCATCAAGACAACGGGCCATTCCACAAGGCCGGAGACCTCCGCCAAAAGGCCCTTATCTTCAACCAATTCAAGCCCTTGAGCGAAGGCCTGTTGCTCTGCATCGTTCCAGATATGCTCGGCACGCTCTTCAGAGCGGAGCACCACATGAGCCCGTTTCAGCTTCGCCTCGTAATCCTCAAACCCGCTCACTTGGATCCGAGCAGGCGCCATAAAGCGGTGCCCAAACGTCGTATCGCTTGACGTTATACCATCCACATCAAGCGGCACGATTGTCGCACCAGATTCATCAGTCAGAATAGCCAAAATCGAATGCAGCGGACGCACCCATTTCAGACTGCCAGAACCCCAACGCATGGATTTCGGCCAGGGGAAATTGCGGATCGTGCTCTCAAGCGCTTCACCGACGATGTCCGCCGCGGGGCGTCCCTCTTTGGTGATCTTGGCGAAGTAAACCTCGCCCTTTTTGTCGTCACGAACCTCAAGATCGTCCTTGGTTAAACCAGTGGAGCGTAAAAACCCCTCCAGAGCCTTTTCAGGCGCATCCGTGCGCGGCCCTTTGCGTTCCTCAGAGGTCGTCGGAGAGTTCGCAAGCAGGTTGTTCACCGATAAAGCAAGCCGTCTTGGCGTCGCAAAAGCCCCGGCGCTCTCATAGGTGAGACCCGCCTCAACCATAGCATCAGTCACAAGCTTCTTAAGGTCGTCCGCAGCTTTGCGCTGCATACGGGCCGGAATTTCCTCGGAGAAGAGTTCTATAAGAAGATCAGGCATTTAACTCAGCTTTCCGGTGCGGGCGGGCAGCCCTCTGGCAGGTCATCTCCGGCAAATGCGGCTTCACCACAGGCGTTGATCTGACGCCACATAAAGGCGCGACCATCCTCATATTGGGCGATGTAGCGGGAGAAGCCGTAGATTTCATTTTCTGCGGCAAGAATGGCGATGGCTTTGTCGTTCAGGATATCGAGCGTGATTTGTTCAGCATCAAAGCAATTGAACCAATCCGGCGCCACCAAAGGCTCTGCCACCAGCTTATATTCCTCCGACGGGAAGTAATCCCAATCAACCGTGAAACAGGCACGCAGCTTCAAAGGCGAGGTCTCCGCGTCAATGCCCTTATAGTCGGACACAGGGAAAGCATCGCCGTAGGCCGTCACCTCGGTCAGATTTTCAACGCGATCGTAATAGGCGCGCGTTTGATAGTACCAAAGCGCCAGTCCAAAAACGACGCAAAAGGCCAAAAGCCCCTTCATTAGAGTTTTACCCATCATGCCGCTTGCCCTCCGGCTTCAGTCTGCACGAAGGCATCGGCACAGAGTTTTGCGAGTGCTCTCACACGGCCAATATAGGCTTGGCGTTCGGTGACCGAAATCACGCCGCGTGCATCGAGCAGGTTAAAGATATGGCTCGCTTTGATACATTGATCATAGGCCGGATGGGCCATGATGATGCGCTTACCGGTTTTCGGATCGTCGTGGGGCGCCTCCAGAATGCGCTGACACTCGGCCTCCGCATCCTTGAAGTGCTGAAGCAGCGTATCCGTATCTGCCACGTCAAAATTCCAACGGGAATATTCCTGCTCGGTCTGTTTGAACACATCACCGTAAAGCAGCGGAATGGGCGATTGCGGATCGTTGAACGGCATTTCCATGACGTGATCAACACCGAGAATATAGATAGCCAATCGCTCCAACCCGTAGGTCAGCTCACCGGAAACCGGCTTGCAATCATGCCCGCCAACCTGCTGGAAATAGGTGAACTGGGAGACTTCCATCCCGTCACACCAAACTTCCCAGCCCAAACCCCAAGCGCCAAGCGTCGGGCTCTCCCAATCATCCTCAACAAAGCGGATATCGTGGATTTCAGCGTCAATTCCGATGGCTTGAAGCGAGCCCAGATACAGGTCCTGCAAGTCAGGCGGGCTCGGCTTGATGAGCACCTGATACTGGTAATAATGCTGCAAACGGTTCGGGTTTTCCCCGTAGCGACCATCTGTGGGGCGACGCGATGGCTGGACATAGGCCGCAGCCCATGAGTTTGAACCAAGGGCACGCAAGGTTGTGGCCGGATGAAACGTACCCGCGCCCACTTCCATGTCGTAAGGCTGGAGAATGGCGCAGCCTTTGGCGGCCCAGTAGTTTTGCAACCTCAGGATAATCTCCTGAAACGACTTTGGTTTTGATGTCTCTGAGCCGGTCATGAAAAGGGCAATCTTTGTACTTTTTAAGGTTGCGCCTTCCTTAGGCAATGGCGGACCATTGGTCAACTTTGGATCGCATGGGCGGCCTGTATTGATCCTCGAAGCCTGCCCCGCCGATCTAAGCCCGGTGCAGCACTTGAACATCGTTTGAACCACGTTCACGCCGGTTTGAACGCAGTTCACCGTCCAAGCTCAAAAACCTCTCATTAAAAGCAGCAAAGGGCACGCAAATTGCGCACCCTTTACAATCTTTTCAATCAAAGCTCGGCTCCAAAAGCCTTAGCCGAAGGTGAAGTCCTCAGCACTCAAACTCGACA
>CAZXRG010000029.1:11319-20448 GCA_964642935.1 uncultured Rhodobacterales bacterium
AGAGATAATCGCGGCCTTCGCCACCATAAATAGCATCATCGCCGGACTTGCCTTTGAGGACATCAGTTCCGCCAAAGCCAAGGATCAGATCGTTCTCATCAGTGCCTTTGAGATAGTCGTAACCATCGTCACCACCGATGCGATTGGCCGCGACAAACACATCTTCCTGCGTATACGTCACGCCCGTGTTGCGCGTCACGATATCGCCAAGACTGCTGCCGATAACCTCATCCACAATGGAGGCATCCAGATTAGGATCAAGAAGAGAGAAGCTCTCATCCGCCGCACGCGTGCGTGTGAACTGATCTGCAATGATATGGGTGAAGAGAGGACCAAGCTGACCGCCTGGAACATCGTCTTCCGCCAAACCGCCAACCCACATGTCAACGTCGTGAACCGAGTTATACACCTGAGCCAGCTTGGCTTGAACCGCCACATCACTTGTGATGATCGAGAAGTCGTTTGGATCAAGTGTCGCCGGATCAATATCGCCCAGAAGCTCCGCACGAACGTCCACATAAGAGCCGAGGCCATGGTCCTTACCACGCAACATGTTCAACGCAGGCAGGCTGAAACCCTTAATGCCAGCCGGAGACTCAAGGAAGAAGTTCAGATCATCGATCACAAATGTATCGGTTTCCTGAGCACGGCTTCCGGTTAATCCACGCAAAATGTCGTCAACGCCATGTGCCTTGAGCTGCGTGATATTAAAGAACGCATCCCGCACGGCGATATCACCTTGAGCAGAGACGGACCCGTCTTCTTCGCGCTGCTTGATCGTCGGGCTGACCATTGTGTGGCCAAACCGGAAACCGGCCGTCGAAAACTCGGTAGAGACACGACCGTCAACAGAGGCGTCATACCCCTGATAAGAGCCAACTGCATCGCCAACCAAATGGGGCAACCAGTCGTTATACGTGATCTTCTGGATCTCGTATTCCACGATGGAACGTGCCGCCTGAAAAATCTGCTCATCATCCCAATCGGTGTGAATGGCAGAAATCTTGTTGGCCCAATGATTGTGCTCCATGGAAAAGAGATTGTGGAGCGTGGTCAGACCAGTGTTCTCATTGGCCCGCACATCACCTGACAAAAACAGGTTTCGGACCGGAGACGCACCGGCCATGCCAGTATCGGTCATGATCAACAGACCATCTTCACCCATGCGAAGCAATCCGCCATCATTGGCGCGCAGGAGATTTTCACGCACATCATCAGAGCCGTAAATCATGCTCGCGTTCATGGAGGGATCAACCACATTCACATGCTCACGCGCAGTCGTGGTTCCTGTGGAGGTGTCAAAGACAGACCGTTCAAAAGGAGCGACCAAACCGGGCACAAACACATGTTCACCGGACTCATCGGGTGTCAGGCTCAAGTCGTGATCAACAAACTGTCCCCAAGAGACAAAAAGATCAGACAGGCCGGACGCACTTGGCATATCGCCGTCCTGATCGAACACGATCCGCGCCGTCGTCGCCGGATCACCACTAATATTCATAGACGATAAGCCGTCTCCATAAGAGACCGACGTCAATCGCAACAACTGGTTAGATGCCCCCATCTACCACCCCCAAAATTTTACACAATTCAACACATCACCAAGGCTCACGCTTTCGTGATAAGTCTTTCATGCACAATCGGCGGAAAGATGCCAAGGCTTACGTTAGGTTTTAGTTAACTTATTTTACCCGTAAACCTTATGCATCGCCCAAGAGGTACAATTTTATCACATCAAAATCGGTCCGAGGCTTACAACTCACCCGTTTTGACGCAGCACATGCCCTGCCAGATAGAGCGAGCCGCAAATGAGGATACGCGCATTAGGCTCCGCTTTGGTGATCGTCATTATGGCGTCGTCAACACTGCTCGCCTCGCCAGCCTCAAAGCCCACATCCAGTGCTGCCGCCACGGTTTCATCAGCCTCTAAAGTCGCCGCCTCACCGGGAATGGACACAGCCTGCAAATGCGAAGCGACGCTCGCAAGAGGCCGCAAGTAAGAGCGCACATCCTTGGTCTTCAACATCCCGCAAATCAGATGAAGGGGCCGATTGTCCAACCGCCCCAAAGCCTCCGCCAAAGCCGAACCAGCCGCCCCATTGTGACCCCCATCAAGCCACAGCTCCGCATTGCCTGCCAGATCAACCAATGCGCCAGACTTCAAATGCTGGAGACGAGCGGGCCATTCCGCCTCGCTGACCGCCGCCTCACAAGCCGCCTCGCCAAACCCCAAGGCCCGAAGCCCCGCAATGGCGATCCCCGCATTGCCCACCTGATGAGCGCCGATCAGAGACGGTAGAGGCAGGTCCAACAGGCCATCATTGTCCTGAAACACCATCCGCCCATGCTCTTCATAGGCCTGAAAATCCTGACCTTCGATGATCAAAGGCGCACCGACCCGCGCCGCCTCCGCTTCAATCACATCCAAAGCATCCGTCTCTTGGCGACCAACGATACAAGGCACACCCGCCTTCAAAATTCCGGCTTTCTCGGCCGCAATCTCAGCCAAAGTATCGCCCAAAAACTGCTGGTGATCGATGGACACAGGCGTAATGGCGCAAAGCTTGGGGCGATCTTGCACATTGGTCGCATCAAGCCGCCCGCCAAGCCCCACTTCCAGCAGACAATAATCCGCCGGATCACGGGAAAAGGCCAAAAGCCCCGCCACCGTCGTAATCTCGAAATAGGTGATGGGCACGCCCGCGTTCGCCGTCTCGCATTCCTCCAGAACCGCCATCAAAGCGGCCTCGGAGATCAACCCGTCCGAGAGCCGAATACGCTCGTGAAACCGCGCCAGATGCGGAGAGGTAAAGGCCTGGACCTTTTTCCCGGCCCCCTCAAGCCCCGCGCGAAACATCGCTTGGGTCGAGCCCTTCCCATTGGTCCCCGCAATATGGATCACAGGGGGCATGGACAGATGCGGATCGCCAAGGGCGCCCAAAAGCCGGAATACCCGATCAAGGGTCAGGTCAATAATCTTGGGATGGAGCGACATCAGCCGCTCCAAAATCACGTCGCTAGAGGAGGACAAAACCCTACTCAGCCGCCTGTGTCGGCTCAGCCGCTGGTGTCTCAACCGGCTTTGCGGCTTCTGGCTTGGGAGCGGGAAGATCGCCAATCACGCGCGGCTCTTTCTTCATCAAGATACGCAGGATCGTCGCCAATTCATCGCGAATTTTCGAGCGATGGGTCACACGATCAAGCATCCCGTGATCCAGCAAATATTCCGCCCGCTGGAAGCCCTCAGGTAGCTCTTCGCGAATGGTCTGCTCGATCACCCGCTGACCGGCAAAACCGATCAAAGCATTGGGCTCGGCAATCTGGATATCGCCCAACATCGCATAAGACGCCGTAACGCCCCCCGTCGTTGGATGGGTCAAAACCACCACAAACGGCAACCCCGCCTCTTTGAGCATCTGAATGGCCACGGTGGAACGGGGCATCTGCATCAGGGACAGGATCCCCTCCTGCATACGCGCGCCACCCGCGGCGGAGAACAGCACAAATGGCGCCTTAATCTTCACCGCCCGCTCGATCCCCGCAATAATCGCATTGCCAACAGCCATGCCCATGGAGCCGCCCATAAACGCAAAATTCTGACCGGCAGCAACGACCTTAAGGCGACCAATATCGCCCTCGGCCACCAACATGGCATCGCCCTCGCCCGTCTTCTTTTGCGCGTCTTTCATGCGGTCAGGATATTTCTTCTGATCCTTGAAATGGAGCGGATCAGCGATCGGCTCGGGCACATCAATCTCGACAAAGGTGCCGCCATCAAACAGCCCACCAAACCGCTGACGCGGAGTGATATGCATGTGATGATCGCAATTGGGACAGACATTCATCGCATCCGCCAACTCGCGGTGGAACAACATGGTCCCGCAAGAATCGCACTTCATCCACAAGTTGTCCGGCACCTCGCGCCTTGAAAACAACGAGTTAATCTTGGGACGGACGTAGTTGGAAATCCAGTTCATGAGGTACAGCGCGCTCCGCAAATCTTGTTTGCCCCTAGATAGTCTCGCGGGAAAGCCTTTGCAATGTGAACTCTCAAACTTGGGGGTTTGGGCCGAATTGAATGTGACGTTGAATGTCACGGGCACAATTTGACACTGGCACGCAACGCCCGCCCCCGCCATAAAATGCCCATGACCTACGAGCTGATCACCGCCCTTGCCGCATTCGCCTTCGTGACCTCGATCACACCGGGACCCAATAACCTGATGCTCATGGCCTCGGGGGCCAATTTCGGGTTCAAACGCACGCTCCCGCATATGCTGGGGGTCGGACTTGGCTTTACAGTGATGATCGTGCTGGTAGGCCTTGGTCTGGCGCAGATATTCGAGGCTTATCCAAACGCACGAACAGCCCTCAAAATCATCAGCGTCATCTACCTGCTCTATCTGGCCTGGAAAATCGCCAATGCCGCCCCGCCAAGCCGTTCAGAAGAGACAGGCACCCCGATCACCTTCATCCAAGCCGCGCTCTTTCAATGGGTGAACCCGAAGGCATGGTCCATGGCCCTGACCTCAATCGGGGCCTATGCCCCCAGCCAAACCCTCACCGGCATCCTTTGGGTAGCGGTCATTTTCGGAGCGATCAACCTGCCCTGCGTCAGTTCATGGACCCTTTTTGGCCAACAAATGCGCAGGTTCCTCACCAGCCCGTCTCGCCTCCGGGCGTTCAACTACGCCATGGCCGCCCTATTGGTGGCCACCCTTTATCCGGTGGTCTTTAACTGACCAGAGACTGGCGAGATGCGGACTGCCCGATCCGGCCAACCTCATAAAAGGCTTCGCGAACCTTCCAGAAAATTCCCACGACCCCAATCCCGATCCAGCTGACCTGAATAAGAATAGACGCCAGATTGAAATCTTCCGCCAAAGACACCAGCACCAAAGCGGCGGCCAAAATGTTGAGCAAGCAATAAGCGGCCCCGTTTCCATCCAGACGCTTGGTCTGAAGGGCGGCAAAACTGCCAATATAGGCTACAAATCCGATCAGCCCGATGATTTGAAAAACACTCATGATCCAATACCTTTGAAATGGGTCTGCAATAATAATGGACCTGATCTACCGCCCCTCTTTGCGGTTCGAAGTGATAGGAATCACCATTGGCGAAAAAATCCTGTGCAATCTGGAAAAACTCGGCCAATGCCCGCCGTCGCCCTGACAATCCACTTCAAACCCAACCAACCTCTTGCTCTTGGACCGCGCCGCGCTTATTCCTCGACCCAACAAAGAAAAAGCCAAGAGGAACCCGCCATGGACCAGCCAAAATTCAACAAAGACAAATGGCCAAGCCGCTATGTCACCGAAGGTCCGGCGCGCGCGCCACATCGCTCTTATCTCTATGCCATGGGGCTTTCGGATGCTGAAATCCACCAACCGCTTGTGGGCGTCGCCACCTGCTGGAACGAGGCCGCACCTTGTAACATCGCCCTCAACCGCCAAGCCCAATCGGTCAAGCTCGGCGTGAAAACCGCCTCAGGCACACCGCGCGAATTCACCACCATCACCGTCACCGACGGGATCGCCATGGGCCATGAAGGCATGCGCTCCTCTTTGGCCTCCCGCGAGGCGATTGCCGATACGGTGGAGTTGACCATGCGCGGCCATTGTTACGACGCCATCGTCGGCCTTGCGGGCTGTGACAAATCCCTTCCGGGCATGATGATGGCCATGATCCGCCTCAACACGCCTTCCGTGTTCCTCTACGGCGGCTCGATCCTTCCGGGCCGTCTGGACGGCAAAGATGTCACCGTTCAGGACGTGTTCGAGGCCGTGGGCCAGCACCAGGCCGGAAACCTCTCCACCTGCGAGTTGGAAAAACTGGAGCAAGTGGCCTGCCCATCTGCCGGCGCTTGTGGCGGTCAGTTCACAGCCAACACTATGGCCTGTGTGTCCGAGGCCATTGGCCTTGCACTCATGAACTCATCCGGCGCACCTGCCCCTTACGAATCCCGCGATCAATACGCCGAAGCCTCGGGCCGTGCCGTGATGAACCTGATCGAGAAAAACATCCGAGCGCGGGATATCGTAACCCTCAAATCGCTCGAAAACGCCGCCCGCGTGGTGGCCTGCACAGGTGGCTCGACCAATGCGGGTCTGCACCTTCCGGCCATGGCCCATGAGGCTGGCATCGACTTCTACCTTGAAGATGTCTGCGAGATTTTCCGCGACACGCCTTACTTCGTCGACCTCAAACCGGGTGGGGCTTATGTGGCCAAAGACCTCTATGAAGCAGGCGGCCTTCCGGTTGTGATGAAAGAGCTGAAGAAAGCGGGCCTTCTCCATGAGGAGTGCATGACCGCCTCTGGCAAAACCATCGGGGAAGAGCTGGACCTGATCAGCCGCGAAGCCGACGGCAAAGTCATCTACCCCATTGAAACGCCAATCTCCAAAACAGGCGGAGTTGTCGGTCTCAAAGGCAATCTGGCCCCGACAGGCGCCATTGTGAAAATCGCCGGAATGACCGACGAACAACTCTCCTTCACTGGCCCCGCCCGCGTGTTTGAATGCGAAGAAGACGCGTTCCAAGCGGTACAGGATCGCTCCTACAAAGAGGGCGAAGTGCTGGTTATCCGCAACGAGGGCCCCGCAGGCGGTCCGGGCATGCGCGAGATGCTGGCGACCACGGCGGCCCTCTCGGGGCAAGGCATGGGCAAGAAAGTCGCGCTCATCACTGATGGTCGCTTCTCCGGCGCCACACGCGGCTTCTGCGTCGGCCATGTTGGCCCCGAAGCGGCCCATTGCGGCCCCATCGCGCTCCTCAAAGACGGCGACATGATCACGCTCAACGCCATTGCAGGCGAGATTTCTGTTGATCTCACAGACGCAGAACTGGAAGCGCGAAAGGCCGATTGGAAAGGCCCCAAGGAGACGATCTACGCCTCAGGAGCGCTCTGGAAATACTCCCAACTGGTGGGCGAAACCTACAAGGGCGCGGTCACGCATCCCGGCGGAGGCGCTGAGAAGCACACTTATGTCGACCTCTGATGCCTAACTCCCGAAGCTTTCTGGATCGGGTCCGACAAAGCCGCATGCGGCGCTATTGGACCCGAAAACTGGACGCAGGCGCCGTGACCAGCGACCTGCGCAAAGACGCCCGCAAACTCCGCCGTATCTTGGATGAGATCGAGCGCAGCGGCGATGGCATGACTGAGGCCCAAAGCAATCCCAAAGCAGGATTGCCAAGCGCAACCCTATGGGCCAACCGCCCGGAGCCTTGGTCCTCCCCGATCAAATCGACCGGACCAACACCCCTGTCCACCGCCAGCAAAATAGGCGCGGATACGACCCTTTATCACGACGGAAAATCCGGCGAGGTGCTCGCCATACAATCCACAAGCAGCATCGGTGGCCCGTTCGAACTGTCGCTTGATATTGCAGATTTTGACGGAGATTACCTGTCACTCGCCCTCGCCCTGCCGTCAGATCAAATCGCCAAAGTCCAGCGCGATGATCTGATCCGGCTCGACCTCTCCTTCTCCTCCACCGTGCCGATTAACGCCCTTGCACGGGCCAACATCAAAGTCGGCCCCAACGTCGAGGCGGTCACACGCGGCGTCGATAAAACCCGCGCCAAACCTTTCGTAGAATTCGACCTCTTCTATGTGGAGCTGGACACCCAGAAAATCACCGACGTTTGGGTCGATCTGATCTTTGAAAAACCCAGAACCAACGTGGTGACCATCCACGATCTGCGCCTCTCCAGACGCCCTCGCGCCAAAACGTAACAGCCCGTCTCTGCGATCAACACGCTTGGGTTGACAAAAAATCGGCGACCGAACCTTACGTTAACGTTACGTAACTCGTGACTTTAACGGGGCCTTCATAAACACTGGCTCATATAAAGCCAGAAAGCCGCATTATGACCCAAGCATTTTACCCCAAGCTGTTCACGCCGCTTGATTTAGGACATGTCACCCTGCCCAATCGGGTCCTCATGGGCTCCATGCACACCAACCTTGAGGAAACCAAAAACTGGGACCGCGTCGCCCGTTTCTATGAGGAACGCGCAAAAGGCGAAGTTGCGCTGATTGTCACCGGAGGCATCGCCCCCAACAAAGAAGGCGCGGTCTTTCCCGGTGCCACGGGCATGTTCAACGCAGACGACGTGGCCCACCACAAGATCGTCACCGAACGGGTCCATGGTGCAGGTGGTCGCATCGCCATGCAAATCCTCCACGCAGGCCGCTACGCCTATTCAAAGGACGCCGTCGGCCCCTCTCCGGTCAAATCCCCGATCTCTCCCTTCCCGCCAAACGAATTGGATGAGGCGGGCATCGAGCAGCAAATCTCCGACATTGTCGCCGCCGCCCAAAGGGCACGCGAGGCAGGCTATGACGGGGTCGAAATCATGGGCTCTGAGGGCTATTTCCTCAACCAATTCCTTGTCACCCATACCAACAAACGCGAGGACGATTGGGGCGGAAGCTACGCCAACCGCATGCGCCTGCCCGTGGAAGTGGTCCGCCGCACACGCGCCGCCGTCGGCCCCGATTTCATCCTCATATTCCGTCTCTCGATGATCGATCTGATCCCCAATGGCTCCACATGGGAAGAGGTCGTCGAACTGGCCCAAGCGATCGAGGCCGCAGGTGCCACCATCATCAACACAGGCATCGGCTGGCACGAGGCCCGCATCCCCACAATCGCCACCTCGGTGCCCCGCCGCGCCTTCTCATGGGTCACCAAAAAGCTCATGGGCGAGGTCACCATCCCGATCATCACCTCCAACCGCATCAACATGCCAGAGGTCGCCGAAAGCGTGCTGGCAGACGGATGCGCGGACATGGTCTCCATGGCCCGCCCGTTCTTGGCCGACGCCCATTTCGTCGCCAAAGCCCGCACAGGTCGCGCCAAAGAAATCGCCCCATGCATCGCCTGCAATCAGGCCTGTCTCGACCACACCTTCCAGATGAAAATCTCAAGCTGTCTGGTCAACCCGCAAGCCTGTTATGAGACCGAACTGGTCTACACGCCCACCGACACTCCGAAAAACATCTCGGTAGTGGGCGCAGGCCCCGCGGGATTATCCGCCGCCATCGTCGCGGCAGAGCGCGGCCATAAGGTCACCCTTTTTGATCAATCCTCCGAAATCGGCGGCCAGCTCAACATGGCCAA
>CAZXRG010000030.1:0-20045 GCA_964642935.1 uncultured Rhodobacterales bacterium
AGCGCGTCGAGCACGCTGGAGGCCCCAAACCGAAACCGCTCCGGCGTGGCCCAGTCAACGCCCATAATCTCGTCGGCAATGGCCAGATACTCCGCCGCATCAGCGGTGCTTTTCACGCCTCCGGCGGCTTTAAGTCCGACATCTTCGCCGCTGGCCTTGATCTCTTCAAGAATAACCCGAGCCGCTTGCGGGGTCGCATTGATCGGCACCTTGCCCGTGGAGGTTTTGACAAAATCCGCCCCACCTTCAATGGCCCCACGAGTGGCCTCGCGGATCAGCTCCGGTTTGACCAACATTCCTGTTTCAAGGATCGCTTTGACCGGCGCCCCATCTGCCGCCCGCTTCACCCGAGCGACACGCGCCGCCACATTCTCCGGATGCCCCTCCATCAATGCCTTCCACGGGATCACCATATCAATCTCGTCAGCGCCGTCCTCGCGGACCTTCTCCGTCAAGGCAA
This sequence comes from uncultured Rhodobacterales bacterium, assembly GCA_964642935.1. Taxonomy (GTDB): domain Bacteria; phylum Pseudomonadota; class Alphaproteobacteria; order Rhodobacterales; family Rhodobacteraceae; genus CAKZTM01. The sequence continues at coordinate 461 of CAZXRG010000030.1, forward strand.
TGACGTCGGTTGCGGAATGATCGCCCTCAGGGAAATTAACGACCGTCGCGACTTTGACCTTCGTGCCGCGCAACAGGCGATCCGCTTGGGTGACAAATTCCGGCCAGATACAAATGGCAGCCGCGGAACCATGGGCGGTCTGCGCCTTTTTACAAAGCTCAATAATCGCATCAACCGAGCAATCGGAGCTGAGGTCCGTGAGGTCCAAACAGGCAAGCGCACGCGCGGCATCAGTCTTCAAATCAGTCATTGGCGTGCCTCATAAATCCATGTGTTGGGCAGAGAATGCTCCCGGGAGAAGCTCTGCCAATGTCATTGTGGTTTGAATGCCGTTCAAATCGGCCAGCCTTACGGGAACATCCGCCGCCCCAAACTCGGCGAGCTTCTGGCGACAGCCCCCGCAGGGTGTCACGGGCGGCGTACTGTCGGCGATAACCACAACCTCGGCAATCTCGCGATTTCCACCAGCGGCACACATGGCCGCAATGGCTCCAGCCTCCGCACAGGTACCTTCGGGATAAGCGACGTTCTCCACATTACAGCCCACATGAACCGCGCCTGTTTGATCGCGCAGCGCCGCGCCCACCTGAAAACCCGAATAAGGCGCATGGGCATTTAGGCGGACACGCTTGGCCGCCTCTAAGAGATCGCTTGGATCGGACATGGAACTCACCTTATTGCCGCGACAAAACTCGTCCGCTCAGGACGCTTTTACATGTGCGGCCCAAGCTTCGCGCTTACGGTAGATGGTCGATGCGGAGACGTCCAGAATATGTGCAGCTTTGGGAACCGATCCGCCGCAATGTTCTATGGTGGCCTCGATCAACTCGCGCTCCATTTCGGCAAGTGTGCGGCCAACAAATGACCCCAGAGATGCGGCTTGCTCACCTTGGTCCGTCACATCCTGAGGGGGCGCACTTGGCCCGCTATCCCAATTCGGTGCACCCACAGGGGGCGGGGGTGCAAAGGCCGTCCCAAATTGGCTAGAGCCATCGGCAATTTCAACGGGCAACATATGGGGTAAAACTTCTGGGCCGTCATGAAGCACAACCACATTGCGAAGCGTATTTAGAAGCTGGCGCACATTGCCGGGCCAGGCATGGGTGCGGAAGGTCTCTTTGACCGCATCGCTGACCTTTGTGAAAGACTTGTTCTCTTCCTGAGCATATCTGAGCAAGATCTTCTCGGCGATCTCATTCACGTCATTGCCCCGATCTGTGAGCTTGGGCAAATGGATGGGCACCACATGAAGCCTGTAAAACAAATCCTCACGGAACCGTCCGGCTTGAACCTCGGCACGCGGGTCGCGGTTGGTCGCACAAACAATGCGCACATCCACAAGCTTTGGCATGGTCGCCCCGACCGGTTGGATCATCGAGGTCTGGAGAAACCGCAGAAGTTTTGTCTGAAGGGCCAAATCCATCTCACAAATCTCGTCAAGAAACAGAGTGCCCCCATTGGCCATTTCAGCCGCACCCTTCTTGTCGGCAATCGCACCCGTGAAAGAGCCCTTGAGATGCCCGAACACCTCGGATTCCAGAAGGTCACGGGGAATGGCGCCACAATTGATCGGCACAAACGGACCATCCTCGCGATTAGAGATATCGTGGATTGCCTGCGCACAGACTTCCTTGCCCGTCCCGCTTTCACCGGAAATAAAGACGGTCGCTGTAGATTGTCCGATCGAACTGACCATATCGTAAATCTGCCGCATGGGCGCAGAGGATCCAATAAAGCCGTGAAAATTCAACGCGTCTTTGGCCTTTTGGGACGCGGTTATCGCCTGCTTTGGCTCAGACGCTTTTATGGCGTTTTTAACGGCGGCCAGAAAGCGGCTGTCATCAAAGGGTTTGACCAGAAAATCAAAAGCACCAGCGCGCATCGCCTCGACCGCCCGATTGACCGAGCCATTTGCGGTGATCACAATGACTTTTGCAGCTTCATTCGTGCGAAGAATTTCACGCATCAAATCGCTGCCATCTCCATCCGGCAGGACCAGATCCAAAAGGACGGTGGCATGTTTGCCCTTGGCGTAAATCTCTTGGGCTTCCGCAAGGGTGAAAGCGCAATCCACCTCGTAGCCTGCCTTCTTGAGAACAGTCTCATATACCAAAGACAGAGACGGTGTGTCCTCTACCAGCAGAAGGGGAGAGCTCATTTTGCGGCCTATCGGTGAATTTTACCTTCGGTAAATCTAAGTAATTCTCCGATGTTGGTCAAACATGTGTCTGAATGTGTCCCAATCTCGGTCCACCCCCCATGATGACAGGCCTTGTTAAGCGCTTGGGCCGCTTCCTGCGTGCTCACCGCCCCGATTGCGCCCGCAACCGAGATCAGCATGTGAGAGGACGCACTAACCGAACGCTTGTCTTTGCTGTCGAGACCACTTTGGATGCCATCTTTGATGGAAGTGAAATCGATCGCGACCTTTGAGAGCAGTTCCTGCATGGTGTCTTTGCCAATGGTGTTTTCAAGGTTTTGATAGATCGCAAGGTCCACAAGGGCATCATTGGCAGGGGCGGTGTTATTCGCTTGAACCGCCCGCAAATGCGCGCCTGTACTGCCCGATGCACGATTGTAATAGTTCAGGATATCAACGCCAAAATCCTCAATCCCGAGGATCGGTTTGGCAATCAGCCCGTCCGCACCTGCGACCGATATTTTCTCACGATGTTCGCGCATGGCATAGGCCGTCAGAGCGATGATGGTCTGGGCCTGCTTTTTGTCCGTCCGCGAGCGAATCGCGCGGATCACATCAAGACCGGAGAGGCGAGGCATCTCGATGTCCAAAAGCAGCACATCAAAATCATGGCCTTCGAACTTTTCCAGGGCCTCAACCCCGTCTGAGGCGATTTCAAACTGGGCGCCCATGGCATCCAGCATCTGCGTGACCACCATCTGGTTGGTGATATTGTCCTCCGCCAAAAGAATGCTCAGCCCCGAAAGATCCGGCAGCTTGGTCGTGGGGAAAATCGTCACAGAGGCTGCGCGTTCATCATCCTCACCAATGTGCTCGGACACTTCGGTTTCCACCGTCACAACCGCCTCAGCGCCGCGCCCCATCCGGTTGCAAATTTTGATCTCTCCGCCCATTTGCGACAGCAACGACTGACTTATGTAAAGCCCAAGCCCAGAACCCGGTTTGGTCGAGTTCGCCGGACGTCCTCTAAACTCAAACAGGCTATCGAGCGCTTCTTCCGAAAAGCCGGGTCCATCATCGCAAATGGTGAATGAAAGCTGGTTATTATCTTGAATTTGAACGGAAATTTCGACCTTTCCGCGCTCTGTGTACTTGATCGCATTGTCCAGAAGATTGCCCAGAACCCGCGATAAACGCCCACGGTCAAGTTCTACAGTCTTGGGCAAATCTCCATCCATATAGACCTTCAAGCTGAGGTTCTTCCACTCCGCACGCGCCGTCCAGCGGCGGTAAATTTCTGCGAGAAACCCTTCTAAATTGGTGACCTCATTGTTCAACTCGAACTGACCGGATTCAATCGCCTCGATGTCGAGAATTCCGTCCAAAAGTCGCGAGGCTTCCAGAGCAGAGGCCAACGCACCATCGCGGTGCTTTAAATCCGAAGTGTTCAGCTTTTCCGTCTCGATCTGTTTCAACCCGCCAATGACCCCAGTCAAAGCGGATTTCAGGTCGTGGGATAGCATCGCCAGATGGCGGTTACGTCGAGAGGTTACAGCTATTTCGGATTCGCGAGACGCTCCGTCCATTGGTCACCTTTTCAAGCAACGACCGCAATACCGGGAAGTTGAGCTGGTCGCTTTAGGGTTGTGTGTGCGGGAAATAACTACAACCATAAGGCAAAAAAGGGAAGTCCCAATTGAGAGATTCAGATAGCGATTTGCTGGAGCACCGAACTGCGCAGTTCCTTAATATTAATAGGTAGATCAATCTGACCATCAAAATCGGCAGGATTGACCGGTGGCCCCAAAGCCAACAACAGCGCATTGCGGTATCTCTCTGCCAAGGATTTCACCCGATCCATTTCATCCAAGCCACCGCATTCCATCAATATGATGTCCACTGGCCCCGTGTAATCCTGTGGCACGATCTTGGCACGTGATCCGTTCAACCCGACCTCACACATGGTGCGAAGGGCGGCCGATTGTGTCTCCATAAGAACCCGAAATTCCTTGATCTCAACCGCTTTTGCGGGGGCATTGAGGATTACCGAAATGCGGTCGCCTTCCGATTGCCCCAAATGCACCTTGCCGCCCATTTGCGTTAAAATGCCCCGTGCGACTGCAGGCCCCAAAGCATCAGATGCAAACTGCGACGGATCATCACCTTTGCTGCCCAACAGGATTTCCGGGTGCCACGTCTCGCTAGAGTCGCTGTGCGCATACTCAAAACCAATCGCAATGCGTAAAATCTCTTGTCGATGCCCAATGCGGATTTCAACATTGTCCGAGCCCGCCATCTCAACGATGTAAGACGCAAAATGCGCAACGATTTGACGAAGCCGCTTGATATCTCCGGTCACCCGCTCAGGACAGTCCTCATCAACCACCACATCAAACGAGATGCCCTCACGACGGGCCACAGAGCCAAACAGCTCATGCACCGCATCAGACAGAGAGGCGACCGCAAAAGGCTTGCGATCCAGCTCCATCTCTTTGTCCTGAAGGGCCGCATAATCAAGGATGTCACTCAGCATCGAGATCATCTGCTTCCCGGATTTCTCCGCCTGTTCGATCAAGCGCAATTGCGGCATGGCCATGCCCGGCTGTTTGGCCAGAGAAATCATCCCCAAGACGCCGTTCATGGGCGTGCGCAACTCATGGCTCATCATGGTCAGGAAACGCGACTTTGCCTGATTGGCTTTATCAGCCTCCTCCGCCAGCTCCAGATTATGGGCCGCCATTTGCTTGTTGCGACTGTTTTCGCGGTTGACCCAGAACAAGGCTCCGGTCGTGAGAAGGAATGCAGCAACGGTCAAAATCGCCGTGAACAGAGCACTGGTCCAAAGCTGGGCGCGAACATCGGCCACTTTGGCTTCTTCTCCCAAAAACACTTTCCGGTCGAAGTCATAGATCGGGCTTTGAAGCGCTTCAAACTGACCAATCAGCGCAAGGATGGTCTCCTTGTCATTGGCCTTAAGTGCGACCATATCCGCCTCGACCTCGCGCAGAAGGTCAAACATGCGCACCAAGGCTTGGCCGTCCACGTCGTAAGCGCGAAGCCGCTCCCCCACCGAACCTGTTTCCGACTGGGCAATTCGGCTCCAGAATATATCGAACCGTTGGTTCACAGAAGCAGGTGTCACCCCGTCAAATCCGGCATGAAGCTTTGCAAGCTCGCGCGATAGAGTGGATAGCTCGAACTTTAGCTGATCCGAGGTCCAGACCAGATTTTCCTGATTAAGCTGTTGGAGCGATTTCAGGTTCGTGTTGAACGCGTTGTAGCCAAGACCCACCAAACCGAACAGGGCGATAATGATCGCCAATATCAATCCGCGCATGATGGGAAGCTGTCTAATCGCTCAAAACCTCCATGCGTACCAACTGCCAGATCAACCGCGCATTGTAAGTGCTATCACGCAGTTCTTTGTGGTCTGACATCGGGTAAATCAACCAGATCGGTCCTTTATCGCGCGGCGAGAACAGCTCTCCGTTTTGGCGGGTTGCAAGGATCACATCATATTTGCGGAAATCCTCAACGGGCACTTCGATCTGATATTCATTTGCCGCAACCAATTTCACCGTCTCGGCCGCAAGGTCATTTGTCTGTTTGAGTACCACACGGGCCAAAGGCCCACTGAAAGCAGTCATGCCATCCACAAATTCATTCTCTGTCAAAACGGTCACTTGAGGAAATGCGTCCAAAGCTTCGAGCGACAAACCTATTTCGGCTTGAGAATTATCTGACTGCGACAGGACGGTAAAAATCTTGTCCTGTGCAAATGCAATCGGAGCGAAAAGCAGGCCGAACACAAGGGTGGCAATGAACGAATAGTTTTTTGAAATTATTGGAAACACGACATTCTCTTCGTAAGGACAAATGTTAATAACTTGTTAATGCAAGAAACGGGCCGATGACTTCTGAGGAAATCCAGCATATTTTTGCATAAATCTGACGGATAGATGCATATTGCAATGCAAAAGAAGGCGAATTTTGCAAAATGCAAAACCCGCCTCCGCCCTATCAGCCTTTAGGCGTAATTTTTAACGGACGTACCTGCGAGCGCTGAGGTGTTCAAAAGGCCTCGCGCCGAAATAGACGGGGTCACGATATGCGCCTTATTGCCCATACCCATCAAAATCGGCCCGACTTCCAAACTGCCCGCCACAACCTTGAGCATATTGCGCACGCCTGACGCCGCATCCACATTGGCAAAGACCAGCACATTGGCCGCACCCTTTAGGCGCGAATTGGGGAAAATCCGCTCGCGCAGGACCGGATCAAGCGCACTGTCGGAGTGCATTTCGCCTTCATAGATGAAATCAACACCGGTCTCATCGAGGATCTCAATGGCGCGGCGCACACGGCGTCCACTATCCGTATCCAGATTGCCAAATTCAGAATGCGAGCAGAGCGCTACCTGAGGCTCCAAACCAAAGCGACGCACATGTCGCGCAGCCCCAATGGCGATATCAGCCAGTTGTTCAGGGCTTGGCTCGGGGTTCACATGGGTGTCGGCGATGAAGATAGCCGTGTCATTGAGCATCAGGCTCAAACCACCCACCGGAGCCAGATCACCGCGGGCCAGAATGTCACTGACATGCTTGAGGTGCCAGAGATACTGCCCGAAAGTTCCGCAGATCAAACTGTCCGCCTCTTGGCGATGAACCATGGTCGCGGCAATCACCGTGGTGTTTGTGCGCACAATGGTCTGGGCGAGGGCAGGGGAGATTCCACGTCGCTCCATCAGACCGTGATAAGTCTCCCAATAATCGCGAAAACGTGGATCATCCTGCGGGTTCACCAGTTCGAAATCACGATCAACGGCGATCTTGAGCCCCATCTTGTTGAGACGATGCTCCACAACTTCAGGGCGTCCAATGAGGATCGGGCGATCTACCGTTTCTTCGATCATAGCGTGGGCCGCACGCAGCACACGATCATCCTCACCCTCGGCAAAGACGATCCGGCGGGGCGCGGTTTTTGCCGCATCAAACACGGGCTTCATGATGTTGTTGGAGCGGAACACAGTGCTATCGAGATGCGCGCGATAGGCGGCAACATCCTGAATAGGGCGCGTGGCCACACCACTGTCCGTACCCGCCTCTGCCACCGCACCCGCAACCTCAGCCAAAAGCCTTGCATCAAAAGGCTTGGGGATCACGTACTCAGGGCCAAATGTCAGGTTCTCACCTGCATAAACCTCCGCCGCTTCCGCCGTGGAGGCTTTGCGGGCCAAATCAGCAACCGCGGCCACACAAGCGATTTTCATCTCGTCATTAATCTGGGTCGCCCCGATGTCCAAAGCCCCGCGGAAGATGAACGGGAAACAAAGCACATTGTTCACCTGATTGGGGAAGTCCGAACGACCCGTGGCGATGATCGCATCTGGCGCAACGGCCTTAACTTCATCTGGCATAATCTCGGGATTGGGGTTGGCAAGGGCCAGAATGATTGGAGCCGAAGCCATTTTCTTGACCATGTCTTGGGTCAAAACGCCCTGTGCGGACAGACCCAAAAACAGATCCGCGCCCTCAATCACATCATTCAGAACACGTGCGTCCGTCTCTTGGGCGAAATCCTCTTTTTGCGGGGTCATCTCCGCCTCGCGGCCTTTATAGACCACACCTTCAATATCCGAGAGCCAGACATTCTCCCGCTTCACTCCCAGTTTCAAAAGCATGTTCAGGCAGGCAATGCCCGCAGCCCCACCGCCCGTGGAGACCACTTTAATGTCCGCAAACCGCTTCCCCACCAGATGAAGCGCATTGGTTGCCGCCGCTCCAACCACAATGGCCGTACCGTGCTGATCGTCGTGGAAAACAGGAATGCCCATCTTTTCCTTGCACAGCTTCTCGACCACAAAACAATCGGGCGCTTTGATATCCTCAAGGTTCACCGCCCCGAACGTCGGCTCAAGAGCCGCTACGATATCGGCAAGCTTCTCGGGATCAGTCTCGTTCACCTCAATGTCAAAACAATCAATATTGGCGAATTTCTTGAACAGAACCGCCTTACCTTCCATGACCGGCTTTGACGCCTGTGCGCCGATATTGCCAAGCCCCAGAACCGCCGAGCCATTGGAAATCACTGCCACCAGATTGCCCTTGGTGGTCAGAACAGGCGCTTGGGAGGGATCGGCCTTAATGGCCAGGCACGCCTCAGCCACACCGGGGGAATACGCCATAGCCAGATCACGCTGAGAAGCCATCGGCTTGGTGGGCCTGATCTCCAACTTACCGGGCTTTGGATGCGCATGGTAATGAAGTGCGGCATCCCGGTTAGCGTCAGTCCTGTCGGTCATGGGTATTCCTCTATCATCTGTGTCGCCCCCTCCTAACCTGTGAAATCCATGGCGTCTATCGGGGGAAGGGGGAAACTATGGGCTACTTGCGCTTGGCTTGCGAAACCCACTCAATTTTGACGAGCCGTGCGCCCTTTATAAGCATCGCCAGCACTTGTTGGGGCAGTCGAGAGACTTCAGCCCACCCGCGCCGAACATCTCTAAGCCAGCGATCTGATTTAGGCATGTCTGTCTTTCGAAGCGCGTGCAGATCACTTACGCCCGCAGCCTCATCCTGTTGCACCAAAGCGGGCTCGATTTGATAAATCCCAAGATCAGCGGCAATGGGCGAGATATTTTGATTAAACAAAAAATGATCAATCGGCATGTCGATATGGAGAAGATGCCCTAGAATTTTCCGTGCGGCATTGCGGTTGATAATATAGCCAGCCGCTCCGGTATGACGGGACAAAAGCGGGCGAAGATCGCGCCCAAGATGGGACTGTTTGGTCCGTCCCAACAAGACCACCAAACCCTTTTGGGTTCCCGCCTCAAGCTTTACGATATCCGCGTCCCTTGGGAACCAGCTTAAGTCCGAGAGCCAGTCCGGCAAATCTGCGGCCATAAGCGCGTCATCTTCCAACACAACGCAATGGGTGGAAGTGCTTTCTAAAAACTGCTCGCAAATCTGAAGATGGCTAAGCGTGCAGGCCATGTCTCCAGCCCCGAATTCCCCCAATGGCCCATGGTTATCGAAGCGCTGCGCAAAGTCTTCCGGAGCCGTCTCGGCCCCATTTACGGCATCAAAGAAACGTATCGGAAGACCAATTTTCTCCGCTTGCGCGCTCATCCAAGACCGCCGATCCAACCGGTGGCTCAGGCTCACAACATAAAGGTCGAGGCCCTCTGCCAAGGAAGTCATGGTGTATCGCCTTTGATCAAAATAGGTCCTCTGGCCGTCTAACCTGTCCTGCGGCGTTTGAGAGGAACCGAATGTTCAGCCTTCCCCTCAAGTGCCACAGCACGCGCATGAGATGGCGCCTCCTAACCCAAATCCGATCAAAACCCAAGTTCGAAACACTTTGGCGCGGGGAATGGCCCCAAAGACTATTCAGGAGAAAGCCGTTCCTCGGCCGTCTGCGCATTTGATCCACGAATGAGGCCAAGAATGTTTTGCGCCGCATCCGGAATATTGGTGCCGGGGCCAAAAATCGCTTTCACGCCGTGTTTGTAGAGGAACTCGTAATCCTGCGCCGGAATAACACCACCACAAATCACAATGATATCCGAAGCCCCCCGATCACGCAGAGCCTCAATAAGTTGGGGCGCCAGCGTCTTGTGACCCGCCGCTTGCGAGGAAATCCCGACAATATGCACGCCCTTGGCAATGGCATCATCTGCCGCCTCCTCAGGGGTCTGGAATAGCGGTCCCACATCGACATTAAACCCGATATCCGCGAAGGCCGAGGCGATAACTTTAGCGCCCCGATCATGCCCGTCCTGACCCATTTTCACGACCAGCATATGAGGCTTGCGCCCGCGAGAGGCCTCAAACACATCAACCTCTTTTTGAATGGCCTCGAAGTTCGGATCACCCTGATAGGCGGCCCCGTAAACGCCAGCCAGGGTCTTCACCTCTGCCTTGTGACGCCCGAAAGCCCGCTCCATGGCATCCGAAATCTCGCCTACAGTCGCCCGCGCACGGGCCGCCGCAACCGCCAGTTCCAAAAGGTTTCCGTCGGAGCCAGAGGCGGCTTTCTCAAGCGCGGCAAGCGCGCCCTCGCACGCCGCCGTGTCACGGGTGCCCCGGACACTGGCCAATCGCGCCACCTGAGCTTCGCGCACCTCGACATTGTCGATATCGCGCACATCAATCTCGGGCTCTTCATCAAGGCGGAACTTGTTCACGCCAACGATCACATCATCGCCCCGATCAACAGCCGCCTGCCTGCGCGCCGCCGCTTCCTCGATGCGCAACTTGGGCATGCCAGAGGCCACAGCCTTGGTCATCCCGCCCATCTCATCGACTTCCTCAATGATCTTCCAAGCCGCATCCGCAAGGTCCTGGGTCAAAGCCTCCACATAGTAAGAGCCCGCCAGCGGATCGACCACATTGGTCACACCTGTCTCGTTTTGCAAAATCAACTGCGTGTTGCGCGCAATCCGGGCCGAGAACTCCGTAGGCAAAGCAATGGCCTCATCAAAGCTGTTGGTATGGAGCGATTGTGTCCCGCCCAAAGCCGCCGACATGGCCTCATAGGCCGTGCGCACGATATTGTTGTAAGGGTCCTGCTCCTGAAGCGACACGCCAGAGGTCTGACAATGGGTCCGCAGCATGGAAGAGCCCGGCTTTTTAGGCTCAAACTCCGACATGATCTTATGCCACAGCATCCGTGCCGCCCGCAGTTTGGCCGACTCCATGAAGAAATTCATACCAATGGCAAAGAAGAACGAAAGACGCCCTGCAAAGGCATCCACATCCATGCCCCGCTCGATGGCGGTTTTGACGTATTCCTTACCGTCCGCCAACGTAAACGCCAACTCCTGCACGAGGTTCGCACCAGCCTCCTGCATGTGATAGCCGGAAATCGAAATCGAGTTGAATTTCGGCATTTCCGCCGCCGTATACTCGATGATATCCGCCACGATCCGCATGGATGGCTCAGGGGGATAAATATACGTATTGCGCACCATAAACTCTTTGAGAATGTCGTTCTGAATGGTCCCGCTCAGAAGCGACCGATCCACACCCTGCTCCTCACCGGCCACAATAAAGGACGCCAGAACCGGAATAACCGCCCCGTTCATGGTCATGGACACGGAGATTTTCTCAAGCGGAATGCCGTCAAAGAGGATCTTCATATCCTCAACGGAATCAATGGCCACACCGGCCTTGCCCACATCGCCCTCCACACGGGGATGATCACTGTCATAGCCTCGATGGGTGGCCAAATCGAAGGCCACGGAGACGCCCTGCTGACCCGCATCAAGCGCTTTACGATAAAAGGCGTTACTTTCCTCCGCCGTAGAGAAGCCCGCATATTGACGAATGGTCCAAGGACGACCGGTGTACATGGTGGCGCGAGGACCACGGGTGAACGGCTCAACACCGGGCATGGCATGGGCCGCGCCCACATCCTCAGGCCCGTAGACCGGCTTTACGGAAATGCCCTCCGGCGTCTCCCAAGTCAGTGCTTCAATTGCACGACCGCGCAGTTCTTTCTCAGCGAGTTTCTTCCACTGATCATCCATATTCCGCCTCCATTTCCAAGATCGCCCCTCCCAAGACGCGACCCGTTTCAATTCATCAGCTTGAGTGTGACCCCATCTGGTAAACTCTGTGCAAACTTCTCCAAATCGCCTCGTAGCTTTGGCTCATGGGCGTCCGATACCGCGTAAAAGGCAACAATCTTGCCCCCCAAAGCACCAGCGTTGCGGGTCACTTCCATCTCGCCAACCTTGATCCAGTCAGGATTGATCCGCCCTGCAAACCACCAGTCATAAATCATGATCACGCCCACATCATATCGCGCAATCAAACCATCCGCCCAATTGGGATCACGCCCCGCAAGTCGCGCATCCAAGGCCTCTCGCGACGCCAACCCCCAGAGGTCGAGCACATAATGCGGGTTACGATAGGCAACATGGCCCAAGTCATTCACTGCCACAGGGCCGTCAATATACTCATCCACAAACCGGCCCATCTGCTTTTGCTGCACGCCAATGGCCGCCCCAGCATTGGGGTACACAAACAAAGCCTGCAGCGGGTAATGTTTGCCCAGCATCACCAAAGCGACCAGCAGGATCACCGGGGCAAACCGGGCCGCCAAGGCATAGCGCTCCCAGACCAGCGAGAGCAGATAAAGCGACATGACACCACCATAGGCCCATGCATAAATCTCGTAGCGATAGAAGATACCAATCGACCCCAAGAACACATGCGCCATGGCCAGAGCGGGGATCGAGAGGGCCAAGAGTACTCCGGTCCAGCCAAACACCTTCCGCCAGATCCAAGCCGCAACCAGCCAGAACACTGATAGTATCAGAAGTGGATACCCCGACTGAGACGCAAAGCTATGCTGAATGGTACGAATAACACTGGCACCACGTGAGGCCGCTTCGCCCTCAACAAAATGCGTATCGCCCCCGACAATGGCAGCTTTGGCCAAGACCGAGTTTGGGAGAGGCGCAAGCCCGATCGACTGCATCGCCAATACGTAAATGATCACCGGAACAAGGGCTGCCACGCCCAAAGCAACCGCAGCCTTTGGGCGTCCGGAAAACAGCAGAACAGTACAGGCAAAGCAGGACACCGCCAGCCCCTCAAACCGCAGCATCGGGCTTAAAACAACACCCGCAATCAACAGCCAGCCAATCCCGTGACCTTCCTTGTGGCGGATCAAACCGAAAGCCACCATCATCGCGGCCATCACCTGCAACCCGTGCTCCATCCCGATCAAAGACACACCCACCAGATGTAGAGAGGCCGGCCCGACAAGGGCAAACACCACCAGATAGGCCTGAATATTCTCCCGTGTCTGCATGGCCCGCTCGGCAACAAACTGACCCCAAAGATAAGCACTAATCCCAAGGCCAATCGCGCCCCAAAAGAGCGGTGTCAGCCAATGCCAGTCAAATCCGGCAAAGGGGGCGAGAAGAAACGGAAACAGGATCGAGGAGGAGGCCGAGGCAAACTCGCCCGCATTCACCCCATATCCGCCCGCTGCAATCTGCTCGCTCATGGCCAAATGGATGTAAGGATCATCAAGGGGATATTCGTAAAACCCACCCGTTTGCCCCATGGTCAGCCAAATGACCGCAAAGAAAGGAATGAAGGCTCCCAAAAGCGCCAGTATCACATACCTGTTGAGGCGGGGGGGCGTTAACATATTTGCGATCCTCACAAAAAATCATGCTCCAGCGCTTCGCAAAGCTCCGGTTTGTCCCTATCTATCAGGTACGAAAGGACCGAAATGAGACCATTCATTGCCAAAATATTGACTGTCTTACTGTGTGGAACCGCAGCGCAAGCCGAGACCACAGAGGCCGTCACGCTAGAGCCCCACTTGTGGAAAGCCCGCCCTCTGGTGATTTTTGCACCCGCGGAAGATGATCCGCGATTGCTCCAGCAACTGGATTGGCTCGAGTCGCGCAAGGACGAGATCGAAGAGCGCGATGTGGTCGTCATCATCGACGTGGAGGGCGAAGAAAGCACGGCACTTCGCGATAAATACCACCCACGCGATTTCCAGATCATCCTTGTGGGCAAAGACGGGCAGGTCAAACTGCGCAAACCCTTCCCTTGGGACGTGCGCGAGCTTTCCCGCGCCATCGACAAAATGCCAATGCGAAAGCAGGAAATCAGATCAGGGCGGTAACTTCTGACCATCACGCCGCCCGCTCCATGGCACCCAACATGTCTTGAGCGCTGCTGTGATCTAAAGCGAGTTTCCGATCTACCCAAAGCGCAGAAATCCGCTCGCGTTGTGCTTCATTTAGGTCATTCAAAGACCCGCTGTGCAGGCCAAATACCTTACTCGCTCCGCTCTCCACCTGAGCGATTACATCGTCGGTAAATGCTGCAGCACCGCCACGAACGGTGAAAGCCGCAGGCTCCAACCCCAGTTCAAACTCGGGCTCAATCGCGCCATGACAGGCCAGACAATGGGCAAAGATCAAGGCAAATTCGGTCACTTCATCCCGCTTGGTGCCAAACAGGACCTGCACAGGTCCGGCCCTTTCCTCAACCCTATCCAGAACCTCGCCTAGAAACCCACGACGGACCACAAAAGGGGTCATGGACGGCATATATCTGGTCTCATCCGCCAAAGCCGGATCAATCCCGATCACCTTGCAAGCGTCCCGAAACCAGCGTTTCTGCCAATCGCCGATTTGCTCGTAATAGGTCAAAGAGTTGCCCGTTTCCGAGACAAAATCCAAAAGCCCAATCGGTGCGAGAAAATGGTTCTTTGCATCCAGAATAACCACAAACTCCGACACGCATTTGCGCACGCTCGCCAGCTTCATAGCCTGTTGTAATTGCCAGCCGCGATGGCGCCGCCAACCACTCTGCCGTTCACCGGGAATGAACGCACGTCGGCGCGTATAGGCCGCTTTCAGACGCGCAAGTAATCCGCTCGGCCCCACATCCCAGCGGAAAATCTTGTCAGGGGACACGATCTCCACATGTGTTTGAAGTACACCGTATTCACGGCTCAAAGCCTCAAGTGGCGCGACCAAATCGCTCTCGCGACGATCATTGATAATGAGAATGATCTTCCCGACCATCCCTTGCTCCACGAACCGCGCGATCGAGCGGGCCTGAAGCCGCAACAGCTCCAATTCACCGGCAAAGACGACCGTGACGAAGTCGATTTTGGAGCTCTGGGATGTCACCTCCGATGACACCTCACTCAAACTCCATGATCACATCATCCACAGCCAAGGAGGCACCCGCCTCGGCGTTGACCTTGGATACGGTCCCGCTTTTCTCCGCACGCAGCACATTCTCCATTTTCATGGCTTCCACAGTGCAAAGCGCCTGACCTTCCTGAACCTCATCGCCTTCCGCCACGTTGATCGAAACGATCAGACCGGGCATCGGGCACAACAACAGTTTGGAGGTATCCGGAGCGATTTTCTCTAGCATATGCTTGGACAGTTCGAACTGACGCGGCGTGCGCACCAGCACTTCCAGATCAGCCCCGCGATGACGCATCCGCATACCCGCAGGACGCGGCGCGGTCTTCACCACGATCTCCTCGCCATCCACATCAAGACGCGCCAAAGGATCACCCGGTGTCCAGTCGGAGGCCACGCGATAGTCCGTGCCATCCATCGACACCGTGGCCCCATCACGATCCGCAGAAATGCTCGCGGTCAAATCCAAGCCACCAAGCGAAATCACCCAATCGGTGCCCACTTTGCGCTCATGATTGCCCATACGACCCGACACCCGCGCATCGCGAATTTCGCGCACACGGTGCATGGCACAGGCCGAGGCCGCCAGACGTTTGAGAACATCCTCAGGCAACACAGCCCCGTCAAACCCGTCGGGGAATTCCTCTTCGATAAAGGCGGTCGTGATATTGCCGGATACAAACCGCTCATGGTCCATCACAGTGGACAGGAACGGCAGATTGTGCCCGATCCCCTCAACCTCAAACCCATCCAGAGCCCCGCGCATGACCTCAATGGCCCCCGCACGATCCGGCGCCCAAGAGCACAGCTTGGCGATCATCGGATCATAATACATTGAAATCTCGCCACCCTCGAACACGCCCGTATCATTGCGCACGATGGCCGTGTCTGTGACACTCTCAACAGGCGGACGATATCGGGTCAAACGCCCGATGGAAGGCAGGAAGTTCCGGTAAGGATCCTCCGCATAAAGACGGCTCTCAATGGCCCATCCGGTCAGGGTCACATCCTTTTGACCCATTGACAGTTTCTCACCTGCCGCCACGCGGATCATTTGCTCCACCAGATCAACGCCCGTGATCAGCTCGGTCACCGGATGCTCCACCTGAAGACGCGTGTTCATCTCAAGGAAGTAGAAATTCTTGTCCCCATCCACGATGAATTCAACCGTCCCCGCAGAGCAATAATCAACCGCTTGGGCCAAAGCCACAGCCTGCTCACCCATGGCCTTGCGCGTCTTCTCATCCAGAAACGGGGAGGGTGCTTCCTCGATCACCTTCTGGTTTCGACGCTGGATCGAACATTCCCGCTCGCCGAGATAAATGCAGTTGCCATGCTTGTCCCCAAGCACCTGAATTTCGATGTGACGCGGCTGTGTTACAAACTTCTCAATGAATATCCGGTCATCCCCGAAGGAAGACGCCGCCTCGTTCTTGGAACTTTGAAACCCCTCCCGCGCATCCTGATCATTCCATGCAATCCGCATGCCTTTTCCGCCACCACCAGCCGAGGCTTTGATCATCACCGGATAACCGACCTCACCAGCGATCTTCACCGCATGATCCGCGTCATCAATCAGCCCCATGTAACCGGGAACCGTTGAAACACCGGATTCTTGGGCCAGCTTTTTGGAGGTGATCTTATCCCCCATAGCCTCAATGGCCCCCACGGGCGGTCCAATGAACGCAACACCAGCCTTGTCCAAAGCTTCGGCAAATTTGGAATTCTCCGACAGGAACCCATATCCCGGATGCACCGCCTCCGCGCCGGTTTCCTTGATCGCGGCCATGATCTTGTCGATCACAATATAGCTTTCGGAAGCCGCAGGCGGGCCAATATGCACCGCCTCATCGGCCATCTTCACATGCAACGCGTCCTTATCCGCATCCGAATAAACCGCAACCGTCGAAATCCCCATGGCCCGAGCCGTCTTCATGACCCGACAAGCGATCTCACCGCGATTGGCGATTAGAATTTTCTTAAACATGTGAAACTCCCCATGAATGCGAAAAGGCGCAGCCCAAAGCCGCACCTTTTGCAAAATTCGTTAGGGCATTCGCCCGTGTTGTGTTTGTTAAATTGCCCGTGTCATTGCGCTTAAAGCGGTAGGCCCGCGTCGTCGCATTTGCCCGGATTGGTCTGGCAGTAAAGGAGGTTGGCCGCAGCGCCACCGGCTGCACCCGTGACCACATCGCCACCGGTAAGAATGGCAGCACCCGCGCCTGCACCCGCTCCGACAACGCCTTGCTCAAGTGCCGTGTCGCCACACGCGGTGAGCGCCAAAAGGGCGGCACCTGCCAAAAGGTAAGTTGGTCGCATCTGTTTCCTCCTTGATTGCTCCGCGCACGCAATGGCGCTCCAATGGGGAAACGATACTGCTCTAGAGTACCCGAAACCACCATCGCAGATGATGGTGTATGGTGATCGGCAAGTCCCCGCGCAGAACGGGGGAGGGGCCTACCACATAGGTTCGCCCAGATCGACCTGGCTTGAGTTGGTGAGTGCTCCGATCGTGACACCGACCGCCGCGCCCACAAGGGGGTCGCCGCCGATGAGGGCCGAGCCAACCGCCGCCAGAGTGCCCCCCGAGAGGGTTCTGTCCGACAGGGAAGAGCCGCAGGCCGATAGCCCAAGGAGTGCGATTGCCGCAATAATTGATAAACGCATGTGTGCCTCAAAAATAGTGACAGGTCATGACCGCCCGCCTTAGGCGCTCTTTTATCACACATGCATGCGTTAAATAAAGAGGGCATCATTCGGCCCCCTCGAAGGCTTGCGGAAATGACGCGCGGGCACGGCGCTCGTCTATGACCAATAAGGCCTCATAGGAGGACGCATCAAAATCATCCTCGCCAGCGATAACCTCACGCCCGAACAGCCAGCCCAAACGGCCCGCATCCAGATTGCCCCGCTCAAAGGGTTCTGCCCCAAAATGCTCCCAGAGGCAGGCGATGAAATACTCATCCGCTTCGCGCTCTGGCTTGCGACGATCCCGAAACCGCTCACGCGCCACCAATTCGGTCGCGCCTTTGGGGTTGGCACGGCGCAAGGTGAACTGAAAATCAGTCCCCGGATAGCGCCCCGGAAACCCTTTGTGCTTGAGCATATAAGGAAGTGCCATCAGTCCAAAACCACTCTCATCATTGCGCAACCTCCAGGCATGTATCGCCCTTGATGTCGAAGGTGACGCGGTCCGCATGAAACTGCCCTGACCCGATGCTCTTTTCCGCCCAAACCATGATCTGCTTCACCGCGCCTTTGGTCATCCGAGAAGACAAAGGCAAAGGCGTATCGACCAACAAAGCCGTGCAGGCCTGCTCGAAGGCAAAATCACTCACCTCCACATCCCCAGACCCGCTCCACACGAAAGAGGCCTCCAGAACCTCCTCATCACTAAAGGTCGAACTGGTGTCGTCGCGCCAAATCCAATCGGTCAAAGGGGCCGGATAGCGATGGGCCGCCGCCGCCTCAGGATCAATCAAACATCCGCCATCAACCACAGTCAGAGCAACGTCATCATCATAAAGCATCGCGCGTTGGTTTTTGACATTGAACGAAATCCGGTAAACATCTTGGGCCGTCAAATCCGCAGAGGGCGGCTTTGGCAGCTCCTTCAAAACAGCATCGCAAAAGAGGGGAAGCGTCTCATCGGTGACCGTAACCTCACCCTCACCACGAACAATGTTAAGATTGAACGACACCGCCTGCTTTCCGAACAGCTCCGACCACTCCAAATCCTCCAACGCCCATTGATTGGAAAACGCCGCCAATTTCGGCCGCTCGTCTTTGGGTCCAAGGACCTTAAACAGAGCAAAGCCGACCACAAGGACCGCTCCTGCCACCATCAACCGCTTTTTCGTGCGTCTTCTCATTCTAATTTCCAGATTGCTTCATGGTTGAATTCAGCGTCATAGCACGCATTCTCCCTAAAGCGGAATATTATCGTGTTTTTTCCATGGGTTAGATACTGATTTCCCGCGCAAACTGGCAAAAGCCCGCGCCACACGCTTTCGGGTCGAATGGGGCATAATCACCTCATCCACAAAGCCCTTCTCAGCGGCCACAAACGGATTGGCAAAACGGTCCTCATATTCTGCCGCCAGAGCCTCGATCTCCTCGGGAGACTTGCCGCGATGAATGATCTCGGTCGCCCCTTTGGCTCCCATCACCGCAATCTCAGCCGTGGGCCAGGCATAGTTGAAATCCCCGCGCAGATGTTTGGACGCCATCACATCGTAAGCGCCCCCGTAAGCTTTGCGCGTAATCACCGTGACCTTGGGCACAGTCGCCTCGCCATAAGCAAACAACAGCTTGGCCCCATGTTTGATCACCCCGCCATATTCCTGAGAGGTCCCGGGCAGGAAGCCGGGCACATCCACAAGCGTGAGGATCGGAATTTCAAAGGCATCACAGAACCGCACAAACCGCGCCGCCTTGCGAGAACTGTCAATATCCAGACACCCCGCCAAAACCATCGGCTGATTGGCCACAACACCCACAGTCGCCCCTTCAAGACGGACAAATCCGGTCAGGATATTCTTGGCAAAATCTTCCTGAATCTCGTAAAAATCATGCTCGTCCGCCAGCTTAAGGATCAATTCCTTCATGTCATAAGGCTGGTTCGGATTGGACGGAATGAGCGTGTCCAAGCTGTTCTCAAGCCGTGCCGGATCATCAAAGAAGGGCCGCACAGGCGCACCATCGCGATTGTTTTTCGGCAGGAAGTCGATCAGTCGGCGAACCTC
>CAZXRG010000031.1:0-15475 GCA_964642935.1 uncultured Rhodobacterales bacterium
CCAACACAGCCTCCCCATCAAGACCCGCTTTTTGAGCGAAACTCATCCCCTCAGAGAGCCCCTGAAGCAAACCGGCAATGCAAATCTGATTAACCATCTTGGTTAACTGACCGGCCCCGATATCTCCCATCAAACGACAAGACTTGGAAAAAGCAGCAATCACGGGCGAAACCTTGGCAAAGGTCTCGGCATCTCCTCCGCACATTACCGTCAAAACGCCATTTTCGGCACCCGCTTGACCACCAGACACAGGGGCATCAATAAACCCGAACCCTTTTGAAGACGCGATCTCCGCCAATTCACGCGCTACAATGGCCGAAGTGGTCGTATGATCCACAAACACCGCACCAGCACCAAGCCCCTCAAATGCACCATCTTGCCCAACCGTAATACCGCGCAAATCATCGTCATTGCCGACACACGCAAAAACTATATCAGCACCGCTCGCGGCCTCCTTGGGTGTCGCGGCCATGGCACCACCATACTTTTTGACCCAAGCCTCAGCCTTGGCCGTTGTGCGATTATAAACCGTAACCTCATGGCCCTTGGCGGCCAAATGACCGGCCATGGGATACCCCATCACGCCCAACCCTAAAAATGCACATTTGGCCATGTTAAAACTCCCCAGAGATCAGTTCGGTTATTGTTGAAACCTTACTGACCTGCTATCCCCGCGTGGTCAACACGAATGGAACCAATTTTCATGGTAAGACTGTTCAAGGTTTTGGTCTGGATTTTCGTGGGCCTCTGCTTCATTTCACTGGTCGCGGGTGGCTTTGTTTACTACCTCGCCGGACGCTCCATTCCCGACTACAACCGCGATTTCACCGTTGAGGGCTCAAAAGGTCGCGTCGAGATTGTCCGCGCCAATTACGCCATTCCCCATATCTTTTCCGAAGACGAGAACGACGTTTATTTCGGCCTTGGCTTTGTCCATGCCCAAGATCGCATGTGGCAAATGCTCATGCTGCGCCGCGCTGCTCAGGGACGACTGTCCGAGATTTTCGGCACCAAAACCGTCAAAACGGATCAACTCATGCGCAGCCTTGATCTGTACCAGATTTCTGTGGATGCGGTGACCTATCAGACCCCTGAAACGCTCGATATTTTGAACCGTTATTCTGGAGGTGTGAACGCCTATTTGCGCGCGGTTCAGACCGAGGCTCTTGGCCGTGGCACCCCCGAACTATGGCTGTTCAGCCCTGAAATTGCACCATGGACCCCCGCTGACAGCATTGCAGTGCAAAAACTTATGGCACTGCAACTGACCGACAAAGCCTCCGTTGAAGTGATGCAAGCCCGTCTTGCGCTCCTACTCCCGCCAGAACGCCTCGTTGATCTGTTCCCGGACGAACAGGGCGACGCGATCATGGCCCTTCCGGAATACGCCTCCCTATTTGAGGGTGACATCCCGCCTGACACCCCCATGCCCATCGAGCACGCGCTTTATCCCATCCAGCCCGCAGGTTTTGCAGGCGCGTCCAACGCATGGGCCGTGGGCAAAACCCGATCCGCCTCCGGTGGCGCTTTGATGGCCGGAGACCCGCATCTCAAACTCACCGCCCCTTCCGTGTGGATGCTCGCCCGCCTCCAGTTTCCGACAGGCGGCGTCATTGGCGGGACCATTCCGGGCATTCCGTCCATTCTGGTGGGGCGCAACTCCAGCTTTGCATGGGGCCTGACCACCTCTTATCTGGACGATCAAGACCTGTTCATCGAAAAGCTGAACCCGGATGATCCGACCCAATATCTCACACCCTCGGGTTATGAGACCTTCGAGCAGCGCGATGTAATCATCAACATCAAAGATGAACCGGGCATCACCCATCAGATTTCCAAAAGCCGCCATGGTCCGGTGATTGATCCCCATCACTGGAACATTGCCAGCATTCTGCCCAAGGACCATGTGGCCGCTTTGGGCTGGACGGCGCTTGATCCCAACGACCACTCCATTGAGGCCGCGATCAAGCTGATGAAAGTGCGCCGCGTTGAAGATGCGCCCGAAGCCCTCAAACTGGTTCTGGCCGCCTCCGTGAATGTGGTCATGGCCGATCGCAACAAGATCGCGCTTCAAACGACCGGACGCGCCCCCAAACGCAACGAGGCCCATACGTCTCGTGGGCGCATCCCCTCTCCTGGCTGGCTGTCTCAGAACGATTGGGAGGGGTATCTCGACTTTGAGGACAATCCGAGCACCATTAACCCGCCAAGCGGGGTCATCGCCAACACCAACAACAGGCTCGTGGAGCGCGATTTTCCGGATCACTGGAGCTTTGATTGGGGGGATGATCAACGCATCCTGCGCGCACAACGCATGCTCAATGACCGCGAATTCCACACGCTTGATAGCATGATCGAAGTGCAAACCGACACGGTCTCTCCCACCGCCCGCACCCTCCTGCCGCTGATTGCCCGTGACCTATGGTACTCCGGCCAACCTGCCGCCGTGGACACCGTCGAGCGTCGTCGCCAAGTGGCTCTGGAACTGCTTGCCGACTGGACCGGAGAAATGAGCGAGCATGACCCCGAACCGCTCATCTTCGCTGCATGGGCACGCAACCTCCAACGCCGCCTGATCATTGACGAGGTCGGCTCCCTAGCCAACGTCATGTCCGCCCTGCGTCCCCTTTTCATCGAGCGGGTCTACAGAGACATCGACGGCGCCTCCGCATGGTGTGACGTCAGCCAAACCAGCCGTATCGAGGATTGCGTGGAAATCGCGCGGGACTCCCTTGATGAGGCCCTCCTCAAACTCACCGAAGCCTACGGCAACCGCATCGAAAGCTGGCGCTGGGGCAGCATCCACCAAGCCAAACACACCCACGAAGTGCTCGGCTCGATCCCGATCCTCTCGGGCATCGTCAACATCATCCAAGACACACCCGGTGGGGACAACACACTTCTGCGCGGCCAAATGCGCGGCTTTGGCGACGCGCCATTCCTGAACATTCACGGCTCAGGCTATCGCGGGGTCTATGATATGGCCGATCCGGAAGCCTCGGTCTTTATCATCTCAACCGGCCAATCAGGCCACTTCCTGTCACGCCACTACGATGATCTCAGCCAAATCTGGCGCCGCTCGGAATATATCCCGATGACGCTCGATCCGGTTCTGGCCAGAGGCGGAAATCGCGGAATTACTGTCCTAAATCCTGCTCAGAATTAAGCGAACAACTCGTGGCAAAGTTCTAAAGCACTCACCAAAGCATCCACTTCGTCGGTGGTGTTATAAAGCGCAAAAGACGCGCGACAGGTCGCCGGAACGCCCATGAACTCCATAAGCGGCTGCGCACAATGATGCCCGGCCCTTACCGCAATCCCGCGCTGATCCACCACAGTCGAAATATCATGCGGATGACCCGCCCCCTCAATGGTGAAGGAGAAAATCGCGCCTTTACCGGGCGCATTCCCCTGAACATTCAACCAATTCAACCCATCAAGCTTGCTCTGCGCATAATCGCGCAACATCGCCTCATGGGCCGAAATCGCCTCCATTCCAAGGGACTGCATATAATCAATCGCCACCCCAAGCCCGATCATCTGAACAATACCCGGAGTACCCGCCTCAAACTTATGGGGCGCATCATTATACGTCACCACATCCCGACCCACATCGCGGATCATGTCACCACCACCAATAAAGGGCTGCATCTCCGCCATTCGCGCCCGCTTGATATAAACCGCGCCAGAGGCCGAGGGACCATAGAGCTTATGGCCCGTGATCGCATAAAAATCGACGTCCAGATCCACCACATCCACAGGCATATGAACCGAGGACTGACTGCCATCCACACAGATCGGAACACCTTGTGCATGGGCCTCCGCCGCGATGGTCTTGATATCAACCACTGTGCCCAGAACGTTGGACATATGGGTCAAAGCCACCAGCTTGGTGTTGGGACCAATCGCATCAATCACCGCTTGGGGATCAAGACTGCCATCAGCCTCGGTATCAACCCATTTCAGAACCACACCAAGGCGCTCGCGCAGGAAATGCCAGGGCACAATATTGGCGTGATGCTCCATAATCGACAGAACAATCTCATCCCCCGCCTTCAAACGCGGCGCCGCCCAACCGTAACTGATCAGATTAAACGCCTCGGTCGAGCCCGAAGTAAACAGGATCTCATCCTCATGAGAGGCATTCAGGAAATTCTGGATTTTCCCACGCACCGCCTCATAGGCATCCGTGGCCAAATTCGACAGGGTGTGCAGCCCGCGATGCACATTCGCATATTCATGGGCATAAGCATGAGACACCGCATCAATCACCGCCTTTGGCTTTTGAGCCGAAGCGCCATTGTCCAGATAAACCAACGGCTTTCCGTTCACCTCTCGTGAGAGGATCGGAAAATCCGCACGCACCGTATTGACATCATAACCCATTTAACCGGCCTCCGGCGCTAGACCGAGCATTAATGCAAGGGAAGAAAAAGCGAGCAGCAACACAAAAGCAAGGCCAAACATCCCCGCAATGGTCACGCCCAGATTGCGGAACTGATGCAGCTCCTGAACGAACAAGGCCAGCAATACAAATGACCAGGCCGAAAACACAGTGAGTGCCAAAAGGCCGAACTGAACATCGATAAAGATAACAAAGAGTGACCCGAGAATGGCGAGCAATCCAACCAAAGACGACCAGATCGAAACCCTCAAAGCACCGTCAAAATTACCAACGCCTCCAAACAGGCGACCCACGCGATCAATGATCAAACCGATCAAGTAAATGAGGCCAAAGTTAATGGCCGCGCGTGTAATCGGGCTGCCGGGTTCCTGCACATTCGCAGGATCAACCTGATGCATCAGGTAAACCAGCGCGTATCCCAAAATACCCGCACAACATGACACGATAGCAGCGCCTTGCATGACCTGATTGGAGGACATGTCCAGCCGCAATATTTGCGCCATGGTCACCCGGGGGGCCGACAGAGTGGAAACAAGCAATTTAAGCATATGAACCCATAAGGACTTTATCTTATGCGTAGATATAGCCCAAGGACGCGCTTCGCCACCGCAATCGGTGAAAATTAATGAGCAGATGCAATATTAAGCTGATTGCCTGCTCGGGGTCATTCCACTCCTCAGAACAGACCCTGAGCACGGAAGTAGATCGCCACAAACATGATACAAGTCGCCAGCAAGGCCATGCCGGCAAAAATGGTATCTGTGCGCTTAAACCCGTGCACCTCCGCCAATCCCGCGGAAATATACCACACGAAGGGAATAAGGCTCAGCCAATATGGCGGCAATGCGATCCAATCGGCTCCCAATATGGGGAAAACAGGCTCAAGGGAGGCCAGAACAACGGCCACCACGGCAAACAGGAACCCGAAAGGAGCCGCAACCAATGCGCCCCAGAACACAGCCGTTCGGGTTTCGCGCCAGCTTCCAGTCCCACCAAACACGCGCGCACCTGACCCCAAAAGGATCGAGAAGAAATACATGGCAAAGGACCGGCACAAAAGTGCGACAATCAGCCAAAGACCGATCTCAACCGGCAATTTTGTCGTCGCTGTCGTTGTCGGAGACACCACAGTTTTCAAAGACCAACTGATGAAAAAGATCAGATCAGACATCAAAACATAAAAGAACAGCCGCGCTTCGGAGGGTTTTTCCGCCACCAATCGTCTGGTCGACAGCCGCATATCAAACCACGCATCGCGAATGCGTTCGGATAGATCGTTGCGCCCGTCCTGATAAACCCCAGAGGTATGGTACTCGGTACTGCTCATAATACAAACTCCTAAGCGAGTACTTATAAAGCACACGCAATGTGGTTCGATTATGACCAGAGATAGCCCATTTTCGTTACTTTAGAGTGAAATATTGTGGCGATTTAACCCGCAGATAGTGACAAAAGTCCTGCCAAACAGGCCAAGGACGTCACCACAAACAAGAAACACTTAACCCGCGAGAACCCTTCCGCAAGTGCCAGAAAACTGGTCCATATCCACAGCCAGAAACCAAAAACCAACAGCCCCAAGGGCTCGATCACCGCTTCAAATCCGCTCAGCCGCAGCCCCTGCACCACCAAGGCCCAGACAAGCCCCAACGGAATAACCAACACCAACGCCCAAAACAGAGCCAGCCTTGCCGCCGGATAGCTCCCCTTCCCGCCAAACGTCCAAACGCTGATCAAATGGCTCAAACCGGCCAGACCATAAAGGAACAAAGGTGCCAGAATAACAAAAGCCACAAAGCTGCCAGCCACCAGCCCAAGTGTGCTGATCTGCCCCTCGGAGGCCTCACTGGCCGCAATCACCGTGGGCACACGCGCCACAAAAGCCATCAGACAGGCGAAAGCCACGTAAAACAGCAAGCGTTCTTCGGCCAATCCCTGCTTCATTTGCGCGTCAAAAGACGCCGCTAAACCGCGCCGCGCCTCCCAGATGTGCGCGACGATGCCATTGGGCTCTTTCCGGTCCAAAGTAACCTTGTGATCCTTCGCCGGTTTCGCCTTGGCCCCAGTTTTCACCGGAGCCTTGCGCTTTGCAGGTGCTTTTTTCTTGGACACCGGCTTTTTGGCAGGCTTTTTCGCAGGCGTCTTGGCCATAAATTAAGACCGCGCGTCCATCCAAGCACCCAAACGGGCCGTCAAACCTTCCGACAGATCACTGTCCTCGATCTCGTCCATCGCCTCGGCCAAAAACGCCAAGAGCAACATGTTCTGCGCCTCCGCCTTAGGCACACCGCGCGAGGTCAGATAAAACAGCGCATCCTCATCAACCGACCCCACGGTCGAGCCATGAGAACAGGCCACATCATCCGCATAAATCTCCAACTCCGGCTTGGCGAGAAACTGGCTTTCATCGTCCAGCATCAACCCTTGGGAAATCTGATATCCGTCGGTCTTTTGCGCATCCGCCTTGACCAGAATCTTCCCCTGAAACACGCCAGTTGCCCCATTTCGGAGCACTTTCTTAAACACCTGACGGCTCTCACAATTCACCGCATCATGGGTGATGAACACAGTGTCATCATGGTGGAAATCACCATCCCCAACACAAGCCCCCGCAATATGCGCCTGCGCGTTGTCGCCGGTAAACTCGATCACACCCTCATTGCGCGTGGCCACACCATTGATCGCCAAAGTGAACGACTTAAAGCTGCTTTCCTCGCCCAAACGGGTGAACAATCCGGTCAAAACCTCCCGCTCAGCCTCTGGCCCTTGAACACGCACATGGTTGAACGCCGCACTATCGGCCACATCCACTTCCATGTTCACACCAAACCGAGCGCCGGGTAGCCCCTCTTCCAGAACCGTCAAAGACGCCCCTTTGTCGAGCTTGATCACATGATGGAGATTGGCCTGACCACCGTTGGACACATAACGAATGCGCAAAGCCCGCTCCGCCTGTCCGGTCACATGTACCAACACACCCTCAGAGGCGATCTCGGTCGTAACGGCCGCCAAACTACGGGCCACAGGCGACTGCCCAGCCGCCTCCAACACGCCGAACACATCCTTGGCCCAATGAAGGTCCAATTCGCCGGCCACGGACAACAACTCAACCGACGCCCCCGCAAGGGACAGATCATCGGACTGGGACGGATCAAACACACCATCTACAAAGGTCAGTGTCAGAGCATCCGCCGCGCCAAAATACGCATCCTGCGCCGTTTTGGTGGCAAAAGACGGCTCCACCGCCGTAAAGGTCTCAGGCTTGGTAAACCGCCAATACTCATCCCGCGTCACGGGCAGCCCCAAAGAGGCCACACGTTCCCGCGCCGCACGACGCGCACGGGGCAACCAACCGTCACCCTCAGCGATAGGAACCATGTCCAAATAGGCTTCCGTCAGGCTTTGCTTTGCCTCCGCCAGTCCCATCAGGCAACCTCGCTCAAGATGTCAGCATAACCGTTGTTCTCAACCTCAAGTGCCAACTCCGGCCCACCGGTTTTAACGATTCTGCCGTCGGCCATAATGTGAACCACATCCGGCTTGATGTGATCCAGAAGTCGCTGGTAATGGGTGATCACAAGGAACGAACGCCCCGCATCGCGCAGCGCATTCACGCCCTCCGCCACCAGTTTCATTGCATCCACGTCCAGACCACTGTCGGTCTCATCGAGAATACACATCTTAGGCTCAAGCATGGCCATCTGAAGGATCTCGTTGCGCTTCTTCTCACCGCCCGAAAAGCCAACATTCACAGGCCGTTTGAGCATATCCGCATCAATATTGAGCGTTTTGGCCTTGGCCCGAACCACTTTGAGGAACTCCGCCGCAGACAGCTCATCTTCTCCACGCGCTTTGCGCTGTGCATTCACGGCCGTGCGCAAGAACGTCATATTACCAACACCGGGAATTTCCACAGGGTATTGAAACGCAAGGAACAGACCCGCCGCCGCACGCTCTTCGGCCTCCAGATCAAGCAAATCCGTACCGTCCAGCGAAGCCGAGCCACCGGTGACCTCATATCCGCCCTTACCAGAGAGCACATAAGAGAGCGTCGACTTGCCCGAGCCATTTGGCCCCATGATCGCATGCACCTTGCCGGTCTCTACAGTCAAATCCAAACCCTTAAGGATTTGCTTGTCTTCTTCTTCAAGACCTACTGCCAAGTTTTTGATTTCTAACATTATATCTCTCTTGCCCTTGCAAAATTCATGTAACAGTGACGGCTGTACCAGAGGCGGATACCATCAGCATCGACTCCCCCACAACCTCATAATCCAGATCAACGCCGATAACCGCATTGGCCCCTTTGGCCGCGGCCCGATCTTCCAGCTCCGACAGCGCCGTATCCCGCGCCTCTTGCAGCTTGCTTTCATAAGCGCCAGAGCGACCGCCAACCACATCCGTGACCCGTGCAAACAGATCGCGAAAGATGTTGGCGCCCATAATAGCCTCGCCCACGACAATCCCGTGATACGCGGTGACAGATTTCCCCTCAATGGAGGGCGTGGTCGTCACGATCATATTTCAATCCCCCTTGGGTGCTGAAAACAAAACAACAAGTCAAAGCCCAAAACTCTCATATCCCGAAAATCCGGCAGACATCACAGGCCTCACCACGGCCAATGGCCGCGAAAACCAGCCATACAAATCCTGCCAAAAGGCCAGCCCAGAGCAACAGACCAACCACCTTCTGGCTCTTATATTTCGCATCCGGGTCAAACACACTGACCATTGCGCCCATTAACTCGAAAACCAAACGGATCAAGAAGCCGCCTCGAACCGTTTCCTCGGATGCAAGACTGACCGCTCTCGCGTTGGCCAATCTCAAGGCCGGATGTTGCTCATCCTTTTCTTTACTCAAAGCTTCCATCCCGAAGACTTTTTGTCTCCTTCAAGTCCACTCCTAAGTGCGGCAACCACATCATTCTGACGTCCGCCGCGCATTAAAGGAGCGAAGTGCGAACACCAAAGCCGCATAAGGAACGGCACAAAAGAAAACACTGGTCAAAAAATCAACCCAGCCTTCAAAGCTCCCGTCAAACCACTGCCATAGCCCCAAAAACAGGCCGAAACAGATCACGACCATGAGGATTTCTATTGCAGTTGATTTGACCGAACGCATCAGCCAACACTCCCCTCAAGTGAGATCGCCACAAGCGCTTGGGCTTCCATGGCAAACTCCATGGGCAGCGCCTGAAGCACCTCTTTACAGAACCCGTTGACCACAAGCGCCACAGCCTCCTCCTCATCCATGCCGCGCTGACGGCAATAGAACAGCTGATCATCATCAACCTTGGAGGTGGTCGCCTCATGCTCCACACGGGACGAATTGTTCTTACACTCAATGTAAGGCACCGTATGCGCCCCGCATTTGTCACCAATCAGAAGTGAATCACATTGCGTGTAATTCCGGCTTTCCTTGGCTTTGGGGTGCATGGACACAAGACCACGATATGTGTTTTGCGCCTTACCCGCCGAGATGCCTTTCGAGACAATCCGGCTCTTGGTGTTCTTCCCAAGATGCACCATCTTCGTGCCCGTATCCGCCTGCTGCATATTGTTGGCAATGGCGATGGAGTAAAACTCACCCTGACTGTCATCACCGCGCAAAATGCAAGACGGGTATTTCCATGTCACAGCCGAGCCTGTTTCCACCTGCGTCCACATCACCTTGGCCCGATCTCCCCGACAATCCGCCCGCTTGGTCACGAAGTTGTAAATACCACCCTTCCCGTCCTCATCACCGGGATACCAGTTTTGAACGGTCGAGTATTTGATCTCCGCATCTTCCAGAATAACGAGCTCAACCACAGCCGCATGAAGCTGGGACGTATCCCGCTGAGGCGCCGTGCAGCCCTCAAGGTAAGATACATACGAGCCCTTATCCGCCACGATCAAAGTCCGCTCAAACTGCCCCGTATTCTCCGCATTGATCCGGAAATAAGTGGACAATTCCATCGGACATTTGGTCCCTTCTGGCACATAAACAAACGAGCCATCGGAAAACACAGCCGAATTCAGAGTCGCATAAAAGTTATCCGATTGGGGCACAACCGAGCCCAGATACTTCTTCACCAACTCCGGATAATCCTTAATGGCCTCGGAAATCGAACAGAAGATCACACCCGCCTTAAGCAACTCATCCTTAAAGGTCGTGCCCACCGAAACGGAATCAAACACCGCATCCACCGCGACCTTGCGACCCTCAGACGGCGCATCTTCCGCACCCTCAACACCGGCCAGAACCATCTGCTCCTTGAGCGGAATGCCCAGTTTGGCATAAGTCTCCAACAACTTCGGGTCCACCTCATCCAAAGACTTCGGCTTCTCCTCCATGGACTTGGGCTTAGCGTAATAATACTGATCCTGAAAATCGATCTCAGGATAATCCACCATCGCCCAATCGGGCTCCTTCATCTCCAACCAACGCCGATACGCCGCCAGACGCCACTCAAGCATCCACTCCGGCTCCTCGTTTTTCTCCGAGATCAGACGCACAATATCCTCGGTCAAACCTTTGGGCGCATACTCCATCTCAATGTCCGTGGACCAGCCGTGCTTATAAGCCCCGCCAACCTCGCGAACCGCATCCACGGTCTCCGCATCCACGCCGTCTTTGACCACATCATCCAAAACTGTCATCTCATCATCCTTTATGCCGCGCGCCGCTTAAAGCGCCGGTAATGGTCAATCCAAACATCCGCAAACCGCGTGACATCTTCCTGTTTCGTACTCGGCCCCATGGAGACCCGAATGGCCGAGGACGCCGTCACATCATCAAACCCCATCGCACTCAGAACCCGCGACGTCTTAACTTTCCCGGAGGAACAGGCCGAGCCCGCAGACACCGCAAAACCAGCCAAATCCATCTGCATCACCTGCGTCTCCCCTTTCCAATGGGGAATTGCAAAATTCGAGGTGTTTGGCAACCTAGGTGCATCCTTGCCAAAAACAATGGCCTCAGGCGCCGCATCAAGGATCATCTCCTCCATACTATCGCGCATCTCGCCAACCCGCTCCCATTCGCCATTGGCAAGATCAACGCCCGCCGCCTCAGCCGCGGCACCAAACCCAACAATCCCAATCACATTCTCAGTGCCAGAGCGCCGTCCCATCTCCTGACCGCCACCTGAAATCAAGGGGCGACCATCATAACCTTCCGGCACAACCAAAGCCCCAACGCCTTTGGGACCCCCAAACTTATGGGCCGAAATCATCCAAGCCGCAGGGGGCTGCCAATTAATGGCAACCGGACGTTTTCCAGCCATCTGCACAAGATCACACAGCACCAAAGTGCCAGAACCGGAAACACTGGAAGCCGTATCAAAACTGTTCTGTATAACACCCGTTTCACTATTAGCCGCTTGAACCGCAAGAATATCAGTTTCAGTCACATCCATGCCGCTCAAAATCGACGGATCAACTAGACCATCCCCATCAACACCGAGTTCCACCCAATCAGGTACCGCCGTCTTAAAAACGTCAATGCAATCATGCTCAACGGGCGAAGCAAACACGCGTGACGCACCGCTTAAAACCATCGACGCCGCTTCCGTTGCACCGGAGACAAATATCAAATCTCCCCGATCAGCACCGAAGGCTTCGACCACTTGCGCACGCGCCTTTTCAACCAACCCGGTCGCTGCCCGACCTTCTGCATGAACAGATGACGGATTGCCCACCACATCCATGGCCGCAACCATCGCCGCACGCGCCTCAACTCTCAAAGGAGCTGTCGCATTCCAATCAAGATAAACCCGATCAGCCACGCGCTACACCTTTCGATTTTCCATAAATACTCAAAAACGACCCCATCATCCGTCGACCAACTCGACGAAAGAAGGAACCGCCGGACAAGGTGCCATCTGGTTTCCAATCACATCCGACAATCGCGTTTGATGAAGAAACACATAAACATTGGCAGACAATTGCTCCCACAACTTATCCGTCAAAGCCTGAGCGTCCGTTCCCTGATCCGCACCGGAGGCTCCGGCCCCGCGGGTCATAGCATCCATAGTTTCGTCAACGGCGCCCAAAATATCCGAGACCCGAATACGCGCCGCATCCTGAGCCAACCGATACCCGCCGCCGGGTCCCCTCACGCTCTCAACAATCTCGGCTCGGCGCAGTTTCACAAAAAGCTGCTCCAAATAGGCCAGAGAAATGCCTTGTCGCTCGGAAATTCCAGCCAAAGTCGTCAAACCACCATCCGCTTCACGCGCAATGTCGGTTAAAGCTATCATTGCGTAACGTCCTTTGGTGCTCAACTTCATAGCAATCCGCCCATTCCGGTTGACGCTACCGTTCTAAAACCTTAACTGAACCTCAGCCTTAAGGGGACGGTGCGCCGACTTCCTAGTTTAGAATGTTTCTAGATTGCCTGACCAGAACAGTCAAGCATCTCACGAGAGCGGAGTAATACATGCCAGAGGTGATTTTTCCCGGACCTGAAGGACGCCTCGAAGGCCGGTATCATCCGCAAAAGCAAAAAGACGCGCCAATCGCGATCATTTTGCATCCGCACCCGCAATTTGGCGGAACCATGAACAACAAGGTTGTCTACAACCTGCACTATGCTTTCTATAATATGGGCTTCACCTGTTTGCGGTTCAATTTCCGCGGCGTTGGTCGATCACAAGGTGAATATGATCAAGGAGTGGGCGAGCTATCTGATGCAGCTTCCGCTTTGGATTACCTGCAATCCCTCAACCCGAATGCGAAAAACTGCTGGGTCGCGGGCTTCTCATTTGGAGCATGGATTGGAATGCAGCTTCTCATGCGCCGTCCTGAAATCCAGGGCTTCGTCTCGGTTGCCCCACCGGCCAATATGTACGACTTCTCATTCCTCGCCCCTTGCCCAAGTTCGGGCCTGATCATCAACGGCGACGGAGACCGCGTGGCCCCGCCCGCCGACATCACTGGTTTGGCCGAAAAGCTACAACAGCAAAAAGGCATCACGGTCACCCATGAGATCATCCCTGATGCCGGCCACTTCTTTGATCCGGGCATGGACGAGATGATCGGCAGCGTCGACAAATACGTCCGCCGTCGTCTGACCGAGAACACGCGCTGATGCTCTGATCCGCAAAGACGGATCAGTAAAAACAGGCAAAGAAAGGCGCTTAGAACAATCATGGGGTCGTTCTAGGCGGTAAACGTAAAAAACACCCTAACCCACAAAAATAATGTCAGTTTTTCGTCGTTTCTTGGCTGAATTAACCTTTAACGCTAAACAAAGACGCCCGCGCAAAAGTCATACACGAGTCACGCGCAAATCATACACCGTTTTCCGCGCAAATTCTTACTGGTTAATCCGCCGAACGGTCCTCGACGAAATTGATCGAAACATCATCGCCCTCATCCCCTTCAGGCTCTTCTTCCTCCGCATCAACGCCTAGCGCGTTGCGAATGAACGACAGCGCCATCCCCAGCCCGTCCGGCGCAATCCCATGGGCCGTTCCCGCACTCACATGCGTATAGGTGGGAACCGACATTTTGCTAAGAATATCAGCAGCTTCCGGCATTGACGACGGGGGAACAACATCGTCCATATCCCCATGGATCAACAGAACCGGAGGTCGCGTTCTGATCTCATCAGCCAAGCTCTCGGGGCGCACCAGACGTCCAGAAAATCCAACAATTCCAGCCAGTTGCTCTTCGCGACGCAGTCCGACCTCAAGGCTCATCATGGTTCCCTGACTGAACCCGATCAGAATGGTCCGATCCGGCGTCATCCCCTCCTCAGCCATGGTCTCATCAATATAGTCGTTCAGAATTTCCGAAGCGTTTTCAATGCCTTGCTCAGCCGCTTCCTCGGATGAGCCATCGAGCCAAGGGATCGGAAACCACTGAAATCCCATCGGGTTATTGGTGCAGCGATCCGGCGCATTGGGCGCCACAAAGGTCACATCCGGCAGGTACTCCGACAGCGGCTCGGCCAGTCCGATCAGGTCATTTCCATCGGCTCCATAGCCGTGAAGAATGATGCATAACGCATTGGATTCACCGGATATTGCGTCTTTACGAGGCCCTCTAAGCGCTACCATTATTTTAATCCTTCACGGTTCTTAATAACCCGGTAATAAGCGAACAAAATCCGGGCCGCCACCGATTTCCAAGGCGACCAGTCCTCAGCCATGCTTAAAAGAGCCTTCTCGGAGGGTCTTTCCTCCAATTCAAACAACACCTTAGCAGATTCCTGAAGTGCGAGATCTCCCTCTGCAAAGGCATCAGCTCGCCCTAAAGCGAACATGCAATATATCTCCGCTGTCCACCGCCCTATCCCTTTGATTTCAATAAGTTTTGCCACGACCTCGGCATTGGGAAGCTCCCGAAGCCCTTTATAGTCCAGCCCGCTTTCCGCCAACGCTCTGGCATATTTAACCTTGGGTCGTGAGAGACCCGCATTGCGCAAATCCTCATCCCTTGACCGCAAAATTCCCTCGATAGAACAAAGGTTTGCGTCTTCCATACGCGCCCAAATCCCACGTGCAGCAGCCACCGAGATTTGCTGGGACACGATTGCATCGAGCAGGGCCGTGAACCCGTCGTCGCGAAGACGAAGCGGTATTCCGTCAATCTGATCAATCGCTTGGGCAAACCGGGGCTCCTTCGTTGAGAGCCACTCAGCACCTACTTGAACACAGGCATCCGAGGTGATCAAACGGCCAACCACCCTTTCGCCTCCATCAATTTCAATGCCTCTTCAACACCCGATACGGGGAACCCGTCCGGTAAGAGTGGCCGCTCTACCATTACCACCTGAACACCCAGTCTTTCAGCCGCGATGACCTTCTCGATCCCCCCGGTTCCTCCTGAGTTTCGAGCGACCAGAGCGCTGACACCCAAGCGCCTCAATGTATCGACCTCTTCCTCAACACTAAAGGGCGGTTTACTGGCCAAAAATCGACCTTTTACCAAGGGGAACGGGTCGTCAGTTTCATCGATGATACGGGTCGTGAACTCGACATCAGGACGGCTTTTGAAGTGATCAAGCGACGCGCGTCCTGTGGCCAAGAACACATGTGATCCCGCTTCCAAGGACGCAGCGGCAGCAGCTAGATCGGGCACATT
>CAZXRG010000031.1:15575-20030 GCA_964642935.1 uncultured Rhodobacterales bacterium
GCCTCCCGCGTTCCGGCCAGTAACAATATCTTCAAGAGGATGTCCCCAGAATGCGCCCGTCACGGCTCACGACGATCACATCAACGAGGGTCTCCGGCACCAATCGCGCTGCTTTCGCTTGAGCCTCAATCGCAATCATCTCTGCTAGATCAGGTACCATTTCAACCGCTTCCATGGCCGTATTGGCCTCGCGCACCGCTTCCATCCCGGCCATATCAGCCAAACCCTCAAAATCCACTTGAGAGCGCGATGAGTGGAGATCAATGGCCCCTTGCGCCAGCTTGGTAAGTTTTCCAAAACCGCCACCAATGGTCAGCCGCTCAATCGGGTGTTTGGCGAGATACTTCAGCATACCACCGGCAAAATCTCCCATATCCAGCATAGCATGCTCCTCAAGGCCCAACTCAGCTTGCACAACCCGCTCAGAGGTGGCTCCCGTACACCCTGCCACATGGGTCAAACCATCCGCACGGGCCACATCAATCCCGCGATGAATGGAGGCAATCCAAGCGGCACAAGAGAACGGGCGCACCACACCAGTGGTTCCAAGAATGGACAGCCCACCTTTGATCCCGAGCCTTGGATTCCATGTTTTCAAAGCGATTTCAACGCCTTGAGGGATGGACACCTCAATCGTCACATCTGGTGATTGACCAAAGCGCCCTGCTATCTCTGCCACAACTTCATCCATCATCTGACGCGGCACGGGGTTTATGGCAGGCTCCCCAATGGGCACCGGAAGCCCCGCTTTTGTCACCGTTCCGATCCCGTCACCCGCCGTAAACACAACGCCACCGTCTGAACGGGACACTTTGACGATCACTTCAACCCCATGGGTCACGTCAGGATCATCCCCCGCATCTTTGATGATCGAGGCTTTGGCCCAACCCTCACCGCGATCAAAGCGATGGATCGCAAATGTAGGCGTCTCTCCACGCGGCAGCACCAAAGAGACCTCATGGGGCGTTTCATCCCCCCACAAGCCGATCAGCGCCGCTTTAGCGGCCGCCGTCGCACATGCGCCGGTGGTCCACCCCCGTCGCAATTCCCCTTTAGGCTTTCTGCTCATGGAAGCGACTATAAGCGGCTCATCCCGCCGCGCCAATGACACAAATTTAGGCAAGGGCGCAAAGCATACAATAAACTCCGCCCGATACTTGGACCCAGAGCCAACTCCGTTTAGAAGACCCTATGAACAATACGATTCCATCCCTCCCGAGCGATCACAACTGGGCCGAGTTTCAGCCCGGCTGGGTGTGGCTTGTGGGCGCTGGACCGGGTGATCCGGGATTACTTACCTTACATGCGCTGAATGCGCTCCAGCAGGCAGACGTGGTGGTCTATGATGCACTTGTCGAGCCCAAAATGCTGGATTGGACCAAGGCTGAGCGCATCTATGCGGGCAAACGTGGTGGCAAGCCCTCTCCCAAGCAACGGGACATCTCGCTTCGTCTTGTGGAACTGGCCCGTCAAGGCAAGCGCGTTCTGCGTCTCAAAGGTGGCGATCCATTCGTCTTCGGGCGCGGCGGGGAAGAAGCGCAAACCTTGATCCAAAACGACATTCCCGTTCGCATTATCCCAGGCATTTCCGCAGGAATTGGCGGTTTGGCCTATGCGGGCATTCCCGTGACACATCGCGACGTCAATCAATCCGTCACATTCATTACCGGCCATGACCAAAGCGGGCAGACGCCCTCCGCACTTGATTGGGACGCAATCTCGCGCGCCAGCCAGGTTTTGGTGATTTATATGGGCATGAAGCATATTGAGGAAATCACAGGCGCGCTCCTCACCGCAGGCCGCCCCGCGGATGAGCCCGTGGCCATTGTCACGCAAGCTACGACCGCTGATCAGAACGTACTTGAGACAACGCTCGGACAGGCCAGTGAAGACATCGTCTCGTCCGGCCTGAAGCCGCCCGCAATCATCTGCATCGGTCGGGTTGTTGAGATGCGTCAGGTGCTTGACTGGTCCTCAGAACGACTTGAACGTAATCTCGATCCGTTTGGACGGGATCAGGCTGAGGAAGTCTCTTGAGATCAGGCGGCTTCTTAATCGCGTCCACCTCGTCCAATAGCGGCAAATCAACCTTCACCATGGGATTGGCCCGCGCCCTGAGAAATCAGGGCCACAGCGTCACATGCGCCAAATCCGGCCCTGACTACATTGACCCCGCCTTTCACAGCGCTGCCACGGGGCGCTCTTGCGTGAACCTTGATGGATGGGCCATGACAGAGGCGCGCATCGCCTCATTGGCCTCAGGAGACGGCTTGTTGCTGGTTGAGGGCGCCATGGGGCTCTTTGACGGTGCGGCCAGCGACGAAGGCTCTTGCGCTGACATTGCCAAGCATTTGGGCCTGCCCGTTCTTTTGCTGGTGGATTGTGGATCAATGGGCCAATCGGTTGCGGCCCTCGTGGGCGGCTTCCTAAACCACGATCCCGATCTGACTATCGGGGGGATTATCCTTAACCGAGTCGGCTCTGATCGCCATGAGATGATGCTGCGTTCCGCTCTGAGCAACATTTCCACACCGATCCTGGGTGTCCTTCGCCGCAAAAAAGCGCTTTCGCGCCCGTCTCGCCATTTGGGCCTTGTCCAAGCCTCCGAGGATCCGGTTTTGGAGCATTTCCTCGATACTGCCGCTGACCTCATCCAATCGAGCGTCGATCTGGAGCAGGTTTTGGAACTGGCGGCCCCGCGTCCGGCCCCGCAAAAAACGGCCCTCATTCCCCCTTTGGGCCAACACATAGCAATCGCCAAAGATGCCGCTTTCACCTTCATTTATCCCCATTTGATACAGGATTGGGAGACAGCAGGTGCCAAGCTCTCCTACTTCTCCCCCCTTGCCGATCAACCTCCCTCTCCAGATGCAGATGCCATCTACCTCCCCGGTGGTTATCCCGAACTTCACGCCCAGGCCCTCACCCGCGCAGGCACGTTTCGAAATGCGCTGACAGAGGCCGCTACAGCTTCAAAACCCATCTACGGAGAGTGCGGCGGCTACATGGTTCTTGGCCATTCCATCACGGATGCCCGAGACATAGCCCACCCGATGCTCGGCCTGCTGGACCATGAAACCAGTTTTGCAAAGCGAAAGCTCCATTTGGGCTATCGCAACCTGTCTGCCACCACGGGACCGTTCAATGGCAATTACAAGGCCCATGAGTTCCATTACGCAACCACTCTACGTCAATCAGGCACACCGCTTTTTGAAGCCAATGACGCGATGGGCGAAAATTCGACCAATATGGGTCTTGTTTCCGGTTCCGTTTCAGGGTCATTTGCCCATCTGATTGATCGGGCCTAAGCGCCCTTTGGAGCGATTGCATGTCCGACACCCTCACAAGTGAAGCCCAATCCCGCAAAAACGTCTGGATTTTGATCGCCGCCCAAGCGATTTTGGGCGCGCAAATGCCGCTCCATTTCACCATTGGCGGCCTATCGGGGCAAATGCTGGCCATAGACAAATGTTGGGCCACACTTCCGATCTCCATGACGGTTCTGGGCTCTATGCTCACGGCCCCTTGGCTCTCTCAAGTCATGCAAAAACTAGGCCGTCGACCGGGCTTTCTCATCGGAGCCGCTGGTGGCGCGACCGGAGCAGCACTGAACGCCTATGCCCTCTGGATCGGCTCATTCCAATTGCTGCTTTTAGGCTCATTATTCATTGGCATTTACATGTCCGCCCAAGGCTTCTTCCGATTTGCGGCCGCTGATACGGCCACGGACGAATTTCGCCCCAAGGCCATTTCCTTCGTGATGGCAGGTGGTCTGGTCTCCGCAATCATCGGCCCGCAACTGGTGAAGGTCACCTCTGACAGCTTTGCGATCCCCTTTGTGGGCGCATATCTGGCCGTTATCGCCATCAACGTTGTCGGATCTTTGATATTCATCGGCCTTTCCATCCCCAAACCAGAACCAAAGGATCCCAGCGCTCCCGCGGGTCGCTCCCGCCTTGAGCTCCTCAAAGAGCCCCGCATTTTTGTCGCCATGATATGCGCCATGGTCTCCTATGCGCTCATGAACCTTGTGATGACCTCAACACCTCTGGCCGTGGTTGGTTGCGGCTACACCAAAGCCCATGCCTCAGACATTGTCATGGCCCATGTGCTGGGCATGTTTGTCCCCTCCTTCTTCACAGGCCATCTGATCGCAAGATTTGGGACCAATAGGATCATCGCCACAGGTCTGTTGATCCTGATGGCCGCAGGCGTAGTGGCCCTTTCAGGGGTCACGCTCCTTAACTTTTATGCCGCATTGATCCTTCTGGGCATAGGCTGGAACTTCGGCTTTATCGGAGCCACCACCATGCTCACCACCAATCAACGTGCTGAGGAAAAAGGACGCGTTCAAGGCATGAACGACTTCTTCGTGTTTGGAATGGTCACGATTGCCTCAGTGGCATCCGGAGGCCTCATGAATTGTTCGGGAAGCACCGCGATTGAGGGCTGGTC
>CAZXRG010000032.1:0-19833 GCA_964642935.1 uncultured Rhodobacterales bacterium
AGTTCTTAGCGGCGGATGCCTAGCTTGGTGATGATGTCCTTGTAACGGGCCTCATCTTTACCGCGTGTGTAGTCAAGCAGCTTACGACGCTGGGATACCATCTTCAAAAGGCCACGACGGGAGTGGTTGTCTTTTTTGTGGGATTTGAAGTGCTCGGTCAGCGTGTTGATCCGGCTTGTCAGGATCGCGATCTGAACTTCCGGTGAGCCTGTGTCGCCGTCTTTGGTGGCAAACTCTTTGATCAGACGTGCTTTTTCTTCTGGCGTAATCGACATCGGGGTCTCCTTACATAGGTTGTTTCAAGTCTGGGCCAGCGCCGGGATGTCGTCCAGCAAAGGTCCGTGGAGTTCCGCCTTTTTCGCGGAGATCGGCATATCGCAGAGAATCATTTGAAATGGAAGGGGAAATTGGGGGTTTGGGTTCTGTGTGACTTTGTCGAGCCTTCCAGTGCTGCCTCACCCCCTTGGTTTTATTTGAGGGGCCAGTTCTCGATCTTTTGGGGCTTTTTCGCCAAAAGGCCGAATATGGGGCTCAACAGGCCGACCATGCGGCCCGTGAAGGCTGGTTTTCCGGTTTCGCAGAGGGCTTTGAGGTTGCCGCCAATGAAGCCTTGAGCGCCTGCCATTTCCTTGAACAGTTTGCCGCCTTCAATGGCGTTTTCGATGGTTAGGCTGAATTCGGTGCCGCCGTCTTTCTCGAGGAGTTCATAGGTCACTTTGCAGGGGGGCTCGTCGATGTTGGTCATTTGGAAGGTGTGGGAATAGATGCGGGGAGGTTCAAAGGCGATGACCTCGCCGACCACCATGACAACTTTCTTGTTGGGGTGGACCATCCGGTAGGAGGCGCCCGGTTTGAGGCCGTCCCTGGTTTGGCACATGGAGCCGAAGAAGAAGGGGAGCGCTTTGTCGGTGGCCACCAGTGTGGACCAGACGGTCTCGATCGGTGCTTTGATGAAGGTGCGGTTCACGTTGGTTTTGGCGTATTTCGGTTCAGACATCTTCGTCCCTCCTGTTGATCTTACGTTCAACGGCTTCCGCCGCATGTTTGATAATGTTCACCCGATCCGCCCAATGGGCCGAATAGCTGTCGGTCCAGCGGTCGTGGATGTCTTGAATGGGCATGGCGTTGAGGTAGAGCCTGCGCGTGCGCCCGTCCTTCTCGCTTGTGACCAGATTGGCTTTTTCGAGCACGGCCAGATGGTTCATCACCGCAATCCGGCTGACGTCGAAATTCTTTGCCAGTTCTCCGACGGAGAGACCGGGTTGGTCGCGCAGATGATCCAGCATGGCACGGCGCGTGGTGTGCGCCAGAGCTTGAAAGATCGAATCCATGTCGTCATTTGTAATCATGTAATTACATTATTACATATTTAGCATCCGTCAACCCCCAAATGTGAGGGACCCTCTAGAGCGGCATAGGGAACAGGTGGGATCAGATGCGCCCAGCGCCATAAATTAGGGGGGATTCGCGTATTTCGAGGGTCAAAGCAGCAGCGCTGTGCTTCGTCCAAATCCCGAAATACGTGGACAAGTCAGATTATTTGCACAAAACTTGAGCACATCGCGATGGATTCCACGAATAGTTTCAGTGGTTTCAAATCGCTGCGCGGCGATCGATCCGCATACTGCAATACTTTTCTAACCAGCTTGATGCCTCACCTCGACGCATAGGGAAGGTCTCAAGACCGGAACAACATGGAGGTTACCTTTTATGTATTTCAGAAATTTTGTTGCTGCCACGTTTACGGCCCTAGCCCTTACCGCTCCGTCGGTGTTTGCCCAGCAAGAGGGTGGAACGATGGTGAAGATCATCCAGCCTGAACCGCCGTCTTTGGCGTCTTATCTGTCGACCTCCGGGCCGATTGGTCTGATCGCTCCGAAGATTTATGACGGGTTGTTTGACTATGATAATGACCTGAACATGGTGCCTGCTTTGGCCACCAGTGTGGATGTGAGTGAGGACGGGAAAACCGTGACCTTTGCTCTGCGCGAGGGTGTCACATGGCATGATGGTGAAGCGTTCACCTCTGAGGATGTTCAGTTCACTGTGATGGACGTTCTTAAGGTGGTGCATCCACGGGGGCCAAACTCGTTCCGCGAGGTGACGTCGATTGATACGCCGGATGATTTCACTGCCGTTTTCAACCTTGAGAACCCTGCCCCTTATATGCTGCGTGCGCTGTCCGGTTATGAGAGCCCTATCGTGCCCAAGCACTTGCTTGAGGGTAAGGATCTGCGCAGCAATGATCTGATTAACAATCCGGTCGGCACGGGCGCGTTCAAGTTTGTGGAATGGCGTAAGGGTCAGCTCATTCGTCTGGACAAAAACGAGAACTATTGGAAAGAGGGTCGCCCTTATCTTGATCGCATTGTCGGTCGGATTATTCCTGATGCCTCGACCCGTACCGCTGCCATGGAGAACGGCGAGGTGCATTATGGAGCCTATGGTGCCATTCCAAACATTGATGCCGTGCGTTTGCGCGAGATGGATGATTTTGGTGTGACCACCGACGGGTATTCCATGATCAACCCGATGGCTCTGATGGAATTCAATACCACCAAGCCGCCCTTTGACAATCCGGCCCTGCGCAAAGCCATATCGCTTGTGGTTGACCGTGAGTTCCTGATTGAAAACATCTGGTTTGGTTACGGTAAGCCTGCGACATCGGCCCTGTCGTCGAACTTCTCTGCGGCTGGTCTTTATACTGAGGATCTGCCCAACTATCCGGCTGGTGGAGATACTGAGGCCGCAATTAAAGTGCTCGATGATGCGGGTCTTGCACCCGATGGTGATGGTGTGCGTGCGTCCTTCACGCTTGATCTGATCCCATATGGTGAGGACTGGCGACGTGCGGGTGAGTACATGAAGCAAGCGCTCCAGCCGCTCGGTGTTGAAGTGGAGTTGCGTTATGAGGACGTGCCCACATGGATCAAGCGGATTTATGGCGATTATGACTTTGAGATGAACGTGAATTATTTCTACCAATTGCCCGATCCGGTTCTTGGTGTTCATCGTCATTACGGCACCGATCAGATCCGTCAGGGCACTGCGTTTGTGAACTCGTCGCGGTATTCCAACCCCAAGCTTGACGATCTGTTGTCGGCAGGTGCGGTCGAGCCTGATGCGGACAAACGGTCCATGATCTATGGCGATATCCAGAAGATTCTGGCCGATGAGCTGCCAGTGGCCAACATCTTCGAGATGGAGTTCCTGACGGTTTATAACGAGAAGCTGAAGGGCCATTCCACATCGGCACTGGGGGCTTACGGGCCGTTTGATGGTGCTTGGATTGAATAAGACGCCTTAAGAAACACAATAAGCGTCGGCCCATGCTTTGGTTTGGGCCGACCATAAAAACCGAGGGATCAATCCAGTGTCACTAGCCTCGCGGCGTGTCCGCTATGTTCTAAAGCGGCTTGTTCAGGCCGTTCCCATAATCGTGGCGATTGTGGTGCTGAACTTCTTTTTACTCCAGCTAGCCGAAGGCGACGCGGTGGATGTGCTCGCCGGAGAGGCCGGATCTGCGACGCCGGAATATATGGCCGAGTTGCGCCAGAAATTCGGGCTCGACCAGCCCTTGCCCGTGCAGCTTGCCGTATATCTCAAGAATGTGGTGATGTTTGATCTGGGCTATTCTTTTCGCCATGAAATGCCCGTGGGTGAGTTGATTTTTGATCGTCTGTTTCCGACCGCTTTGTTGATGGTCTCCACCATCCTTTTGGCCGTTGGCTTTGGTGTTGTTCTGGGGCTGGTTGCGGCCATGGGCCTGAACACTTGGCGCGATACGGCGATTTCGTTTTTTGCGCTTTTGACTTATGCCACGCCGCTCTTTTGGGTCGGCTTGATGCTGATTGTGGTGTTTTCGCTCAATCTGGGCTGGTTTCCGACCTCGGGCATGGAGAATTTCGCCATGTTCTATGAGGGTTGGGATCGGGTCTGGGATATTGCCCATCATTTGGTGCTTCCGACGATTACCTTGTCGCTGTTTTATCTGGCTCTTTATACGCGCCTGATGCGCGCTTCCATGCTGGAGCAAGCCGGGCAGGATTATGTGACCACTGCCCGCGCCAAAGGCGTGACCGAGCGGCGGATCATGTTTGTGCATGTGTTGCGCAACGCTCTTTTGCCGGTGGTGACTATGGCAGGGGTGCAGGTCGGGGCGCTTATTGGAGGCTCGGTGATTGTGGAGTCGGTCTTTGCATGGCCCGGTCTCGGGATGTTGGCCTTTGAGGCACTTTTCTCGCGAGACCTCAATTTGCTGCTAGGTATTTTTCTTCTCTCCGCGCTTTTGGTTGTTGCGGTCAATCTGGTTGTCGACATCGTCTATTCGTCGCTCGACCCGCGGATCGAGGTAAGCTGACACATGACATTTTGGAAACTTTTTGCCCGAAACAGGGGCGCAGTTGTGGGGCTCGGGATTTTGATCCTGATCACGTTTATGGCCGCGACAGCGCCTCTCTTCTTTCCCGATGATCCGTTCAGTTTGGCGGGGAAATCCATGTCGCCCCCCGGTGAGAACGGCTTCCTTTTGGGCAGCGATTCCTTGGGGCGTGATGTGGCCGCTGGTATCGCCCATGGGGCCAAGACTTCGATGCTGATCGGGCTGCTGGCGACGCTTGTGGCGGTGTTTGTAGGCATCGTCATGGGTGCTTTGGCGGGGTATTACGGGGGGGTCATCGATAATCTTCTCATGCGCATCACCGAGATGTTTCAGACGATCCCGTCGTTCATTTTCGCCATCCTTTTGGTGGCCATTATGAAACCCTCCATCGAGAGCATTGTGATC
Source organism: uncultured Rhodobacterales bacterium (assembly GCA_964642935.1). Classification (GTDB taxonomy): domain Bacteria; phylum Pseudomonadota; class Alphaproteobacteria; order Rhodobacterales; family Rhodobacteraceae; genus CAKZTM01. Next base: position 4,787 of record CAZXRG010000032.1, read on the forward strand.
GCCATTGCGGTGGTCTCCTGGCCTGCGGTGGCGCGGCTTGTGCGCGGTGAGTTCCTGTCCATGCGCAACCGCGAGTTTGTGCAGGCCTGTCATACTCTGGGGATGTCGGACATTCGCATTATGTTGCGGGAAATTCTACCCAATTGCCTGTCGCCTGTGATCGTGATCGGCTCGCTGATGGTGGCGACAGCGATCCTGATCGAGAGCGGTCTGGCGTTCCTTGGGCTTGGTGATCCCAACATCATGAGTTGGGGCTTCCAGATCGGGGCGGGGCGCACGCTTTTGCGGTCGGCTTGGTGGGTTTGTACATTCCCGGGCATTGCGATCCTGATCACCGTTTTGTCGATCAACCTGGTGGGTGAGGGCATTAATGATGCTTTGAACCCACGCCTGAGGGAGCGGTCATGACCCATCTTTTGGACATCAGCGATCTTCATGTCGCCCTGCCCGCTGAAAGCCAGCGCCCTTATGCGGTGGAGGGGATGAACCTGACGCTGGATGCAAATGAGATCCTTTGTGTTGTGGGGGAAAGTGGCTCGGGCAAATCGCTGACGGCGCGGGCTGTGATGGGGCTTTTGCCAAAACCTCGGGTCCATATCTCCAAGGGGAGCGTTCTGTTTCAGAGCGAGGACCTTGCGGCGGCCAGTGAGGAGCGGTTGCGCTCGATCCGGGGCTCGGAAATCTCGATGATTTTTCAGGAGCCGATGACGGCGCTTAATCCGGTGATGACCATTGGCACCCAGATTGACGAGGTGTTCCGGTTCCATGAAAAGATGCCCGCCAAGGAGCGTCGGGCGCGTGCTTTGGGGCTTTTGGAGGACGTGCAACTGCCGGACCCTGAGCTATCGCTCAAGGCTTATCCGCATGAGCTGTCGGGAGGGCAGCGTCAGCGGGCGATGATCGCTATGGCTCTGGCACTTGATCCGAAAATTCTGATCGCGGATGAGCCGACGACTGCGCTTGATGTGACCACGCAGGCGCAGGTTCTCAAGCTGATCAAGAACATGCAGGCGGCCCATAATACGGGCGTTCTGTTCATCACCCATGACTTTGGCGTGGTGGCAGATATCGCGGATCGCGTGGCGGTGATGCAAAACGGGCTGGTGGTCGAAACCGGCACGGCGGATCAGGTGCTCAATTCGCCCAAGCATCCTTATACGCAGGCTTTGATTGCGGCGGTTCCTGATCTGGTGCCAAGGCCCGCGCGTCCGCGGTCAGAGGAGATCGTGCTGGACATCAAGGGCCTCCAGAAGACCTATCGCAGCGGTGGTGGCTTGTTTGGTGGCAAAGGTCGCGTGGTGCATGCGGCCAATGATGTCACGCTTGGGCTGGCCCTTGGAGAGACGCTGGGGATTGTTGGGGAGAGCGGGTCGGGCAAGTCGACTGTGGCCCGTTGTATCGTGCGGTTGAATGATGCGGAGGCGGGGGAAATTCTGCTGGGTGGCACTGATCTGAGGCCCTTGGGGCGGGCAGAGATGCGGCCCTATCGCTCGAAAATTCAGATGGTGTTTCAAGACCCGTTTGCCTCGCTGAACCCGCGCACGCGTGTGGGGAATATCATTGCGCAAGGGCCGATGCTTTATGGGATGAGCGCGCGCGAGGCTAAGGCGCGGACTTTGGAAATGTTGGATATTGTGGGGCTTGATGCGGGCTCCTTCGATCGGTTTCCGCATGAGTTTTCCGGCGGTCAGAGGCAGCGGATCGGTATTGCGCGGGCCTTGGCCCTAAAGCCGCAAATCCTTGTGGCGGATGAGCCTGTGTCAGCGCTTGATGTGTCGATCCAAGCGCAGATTTTGCGGCTTCTGGACGAGATACGCGAGGCCATGAACCTGTCCATGGTGTTTATCACCCATGACCTTCGGGTGGCCGCTCAGGTCTGTGATCGGATTGCGGTGATGCAAAAGGGTCAGGTTATTGAGGTCGGCGCGACGGCTGATATTTTTGCCAACCCGCAAGCAACCTACACCAAGGAATTGCTCAACGCCGTGCCGGGTAAGGACTCGTTTAAGAGTACTGTCGTGGCGGCGCAGTAAGCCTAGGTGAAATGCCGTTTCTGGAGTTACGGCGTAGCGATTTTTATGGGTGGGGAGGCGTCCTCGATCACGCGACCCGCTTCTAGCAAGATGTCCTCGCGGAACCGCGCACTGACCAGTTGCACGCCCAAGGGCTGGGTGTCGTGGATGCCCGTGGCCACGGCCAAAGCGGGCATGCCCATGACCGGAAGGCCGCGTTGGGTCAGTTGCGCCTCATAGATGCGCTCGAAATCGGCCTCGGAGCGCACGTCGCTTTGTTGTGTGAAGGGCAGTTCGCCGGAGACGGGGCAGATGACGATGGGGTAACGCTCAAAGAAAAGCGCCCATTGCCGCATCAGGTCGGTTCGGGTCTGAAGCGCTGTCATAACGGCGTTTAGGTCGGTGGGGCCTGCCAGTTTCAGCATGGCCTCATAGGCAAACTTACTGTCGGGATCATCCTCTTGGGTGATGAGGTCGGCGCTCAGTTGGGTCTCGGCGATCCAGAGCGTGGCGTTGATATCAGCGGCTTGGCGGATCGGGGGGCAGGCTGTTTCCTCAATGGTCCAGCCCGCCGCCTCAAGGGCTTTTGCGGCTTTTCGAAGAGCCTCTTGGATGGGGGCGTCCACCTTCATTCCGTCTGGCGCAAGGCTTAGGGCGGCGCGTTTTTCGAAGGGCGCAGCTGAGAGAGGGGCAGATACGTGCCACGGGTCTTGTGGATCAGGAGCGCTCATGGCGGCGAGTGCGAGACGCACATCCTCGATGCTTCGCGCAATCGGGCCTGAGACGGCCATGAGTTGCGCCCCGATCATGCGATCTGGTCCTGTGGCGTTGCGCACGGGGATGCGGCCATGGGAGGGGCGCAACCCGTGGATGCCACAGGCATAGGCCGGATAGCGCACAGAGCCCGCGATGTCCGTGCCATGACCGATGGCGCAGAGCCCGGCGGCCACGGCAGAGGCGGCGCCACCGGAAGAGCCTCCTGGTGTGAGGTCGGGATTGTGGGGGTTTAGCGTCTGACCGTGCAGGCTGTTATTGGTGAACCAGCGGATCGAGAAGGCAGGCGTATTGGTGCGCCCGACGATAATGGCCCCCGCTTTGCGCAGGTTGGCGGTGACCGGGCTGTCGGCTTTGGCGATCAGGTCCCTTTGCAAGCGCAATCCGTTGGTGGTGGCGCTGCCTTTTTGATCCACATTCACTTTGATGGTGACGGGCACGCCCGCCAAAGGGCCGGGGTCTTCGCCACGGGCAATCCGGGCGTCTATGTCGCGGGCGGCTTTAAGAGCTTCCGCGTCACTGTGATCGACGATGGCGTTGATCTTGGGGTTTATCTCTTCAATTCGCCCTAGATGGGCGGTTGTGACGTCAACGGCGCTGATCTCGCCATCGCGTACCATTTGCGCGATTTTAAAGGCCGGAATGTGAGTGAGTTGGTCCATCAGGTGCCTCGCGTCCCCTTTGTTCACCAAAAAGCCTATAGGGAGCGGATTTTGAAGTCCATCAAGACAACGGGGAGATGGCGTCTGATGGGCTTATCTGTTGAGGAGCAAGGGGATCAAAAACACGAAACAGGCCAATAGGAAAACGATGCTTCCGAACATGGCCCAGAAGTCTCCCCAGCTGGCGATGATGAAACCGAATGCGGAGATTATGAAGAGGACCCAGCCAAATATTGTCACTTGTTTTTCGTTCATCAGCCGAGCCCATTCTTCGCGTTTCATCTCCCCTATACGTCAGTTTTTCTTATGTGCCAATTCTGCAGCAGTGGTGGGGTTTCCCTGACCCCAATTCGCCCAAAAACTGCCGTCTTCTTATGCAAAAAGGCTCCCGATGTGCATATCGCAATCCGGCAGGGGGGCCAAAAGGTTGCGCGTTTTACGAGTATAAAGGGATTTATTGTGCCAACGAAACACTCCTCCAGCTTGGTGCTGATTTTTGTAGTCTATTTTTTGGTGCATGCGTTGATCCGCACGGCTTTTGGTGCGTCACTGACCGCTGAAGAGCTTGTGATTTTGCAAGACGCTCAGAGATTTGCGTGGATTTATGACGGTGAAATGCCGCTCTATTCATGGGCGCAAGGGGCTGTGGTCAATGCCTTTGGGCCTACCGTTTTGTCTCTGACGATCATGAAGAACGTGATTATGCTGCTCATTTGTTTGAGCATTTTTACGCTGGTGGAGCGGGTGTCCAACACCACTTATGCCTTGGCCGCCACTGTCAGCCTTTTGTTTGTGCCCCAGTTGGTCTGGACATCGCAGCATGGGCTGAGTGCTCCGGTTCTGGCGACTCTGTTTGCGGCCACCACCATGTTGACGTTCTCCCGACTCACTCAAGAGAAATCAGTGCCCAGATATGGCGTGTTGGGCGCGATGATCGGGCTTGGAGCGATTAGCTCGACCACGTTTTTGCTGGTTCCTGCAGCACTTGTGCTGGCGGCTGTGACCTCTCCTGTTTATCGCAACATCATTTTAAACAGCGGCTTTATCGCCGTTCTGATGGTCGCCGGTTTCATTGCCTTTTTGCCCTATTACGAGATGTTTAAGGCCGGAATGTTGGTTCTTCCCAATCTGACGGATGCTTCGATCTTTGGTTTGGAGCGGATGATTGATCGGGGCAAAGGGTTGTATGCCGCCCTTCAAACAACCCTTACGTTCTCGAGCGTTTTGATCGTCGGGGCTGCGCTGACGGTGTACTCTGGCCTTGGGCGCAATCAGCCGATCAATGATGAGACGCTTGATTTGCGTCGGTTGATGTTGCGCACGGTGGCGTTCGGGATGATTCTGATTTTCGGGATCGCGTTTCTTTATGGTGGGCCGTGGATGGATCAGGCAGGGCTTCAGCCGATTTTGTTCCTCATCGCTCCGGTGGTGGCTTTGTTCCTCTTCCCGACCATGAGTATGAAGACGCACCGAAATGCAATCTCCGCAGGCGGGGCCATTGCTGTACTGATCTTATTGGTGACGCCTGCCTATTACAGCTTTGGTGATCGGCTGACCTCCATCGAGCAGGCGGCTTATATGCCTGAGGGGGCGGCGCTTCCCTGATTTACCACCAACGCTCCGGTTGTTGGGTGTAGGCTATATAGAGCGGGTGTTTCGGGTGGCCCTCTTTGGAGAGCCCTAGGTGATAGGGGGAGACGCCCTTTTGGCGCAGTAGGTCGATCACCTGAGAGCCACGTCCTTGATGCGCCCCATGGGTGCCCCATGCGCAGATGATCTGGTCGGCCCAATCGCAGCTTTCTGAGATGGTCGCGTCATTATTCGGCCCGTTTGGTTCCGCCTCTGCCCGCATAACCTTTGGATCGGTGGCGCGGAAGGCGAAGATGTTGGTGACCCGAAAGCTTCCAAAGCCGAGCGTGCGGGCGCGGCGTTCACAGCGCTCCACGGTAGGGTCATTTTTGATCTCATCGGCTGTGGACGGGTTGAGCATGATGAACAGCGCTTTAGGCCCCTTGGGGTCCCAAACGCGGGTCAGCCTATAGCGGTATCGCTCGCAATCGGAGAAGACCGCAACGCTTTTGGAGCGGTCATCCTCATGGTGCTTCTCAATCATGGAAGACGAATACTTTTGACGGGGCCACATGGCCTGCGCGATATGTGCCCACGGCGACCGGTTGGCCCTCGCAAGAGACCCAGCATTCCTCGCCAAATTCCAGATCGGAATAGGCCACAGGACCGGGGTTACCATTGCGCAGTTTAGCGGCACCCTCGGCTTTGATCTTTTGCTCTGGCAGGTCGTTCAAGCCCGCTTCAACGGGTAGCAGGTATTGGTCGAGCTCTTCATTGTTGGGGCCTGTTTCAAAGAGTGCGACATCGGTGGCATCGGTCAGATCGAACGGACCGGACCAGACGCGTTTAAGCTCGCGCACATGGCCAAGACAGCCCAACGCCTCCCCAAGGTCGCGGGCGATGGAGCGGACATAGCCGCCCTTTCCGCAGACCATTTCGAGCGTTGCGTGGTCTGCGTCGGGTTGATCCACCAGCTTGAGGCTTTCAACAAAGAGGGGGCGGGATTTGAGTTCCACATCCTCGCCGTCGCGGGCCAGCGCATAGGCGCGTTCACCGTCGACTTTAACGGCGGAGAACTTCGGGGGGACCTGATCAATATCGCCTGTGAAACCCGCCAGAGCGGCTTGGATGGCGGCCTCGTCTGGGCGGGTTTCAGAGGTGGCGATCACCTCGCCCTCCGCATCATCGGTGTTGGTGGCGGCACCCCAAGTGACGGTGAAACGGTAGGCTTTCAGAGCGTCGGTGATATAGGGGATGGTCTTTGTCGCCTCCCCGAACGCGATGGCCAGCACGCCTGTGGCTGCGGGATCAAGGGTGCCTGCATGGCCCGCCTTTTGCGCGCCAAACGCCCAACGCGCTTTATTGACCATGGATGTGGAGGTCACTCCGGACGGTTTGTCGATCACCAACCAGCCGTGGACTTTCCGCCCCTTTTTACGTCGTGCCATATGTGCCTTTTAACTTTGATGTGACCCAAGCCAAACGAGGCCTGATCTACAATTCCGGAGGCGTCTCCGCCCCGTCCCATGCTGCTTTTACGCGTTCAAAGAGCGCAATATCCTCGCCATATAAGGCTTGCAAGCGCTCCTTGATCCAAGGGCTCAGGAGATCTTCCATGGTGATGGGTTTTTCGGTGGCATTGCGGTAGGGCTTTGCGCCGATTGCATCGTCCAAGCCTTTGATCCGGCCAGCGGCCACTTGGGCGAGCTGCCGGTCTATATCTTCCAGAAGGATCGGGGTGACGCCAAAGGGGCGAGCGCGGTTCACTTTGATGATCTGGGGTTGCCAATGGGGGTTGAGATCCTCTGGCGCACGCTCCTCAAAGCGCTGCTGGAGATAGCCCAACACGCGACAACAATTATCGTGATGCTCTGCCTGAGAGAGGTCGCGAGACCTTCTGAACTTCCGGTTCTGGGCCAGCTTCTTGGCGATCCATGGGAACGCCTGCTGACCTTCACCCCAGACCTTATCGAAATAGAGCGAGAAGAAGCGAGCATAAGGATCGCGCAGGACGATAACATTCACGCCATCTGCCATTTCCTCGGCCGTCTTGGAGGCGTGAAACAAGCACTCATCCGCGGCAATCTGGGCCGGATCAGGATGGGCGCGGCCATGATCGAGCCTATAGGTCAAATTGCGCAAATAGGTGCAGCCGGCCTTTTGCATGACCACAACATTGAGGTTCTGGGTGTGGGTGGTCAGGACGTTAAGCTTCTGCCCCTCCACCACGGCGGGTGTTGGCATGTTCCGGCGCATTTTCCAGCCACGGGTGATGTGCTGGTAGCGCACCAGATCATCCGCATAAACCTCGTTAATTCTGCATTCCAGAGCCGGTGAGATGATCTCCTCTGGGGCGACCGGATAGGCGGTTTTATTGCGCGACTTGGCCTGCATCATTTTCTGGCGCAGCTCCGGAACAACACCGTTCAGAAGTAGCGGGAGTTGCCAGTCGAGCCCGTCCAGTGTCAGCAGGTCGATATTAAGGTGGGCGACGGTGCCGATACGCGCTGATTGCGGACGCCAATGGGGGTTAATCGCGACGTCCGTCTCACCGGCCAGATTTTTGGCGATCCAGTCAATCAGCTTTTCACAATTGTCCCGATGGCCTGCTGCATCCAGATTTGGCGACAGGTCGAGACCACAATCCCCGGCAATTTCCAAACGGATCTCCGGGAAGTTCTGCGGTCCCGTCCCATAGATTTTGTCGAAATAGAGAGACATGAAACGGGAGACCGGCCTGCGCATGACCGTGAATGCAAAGCGAGAGGCTTGTATCATTTCAGGCGGCGTTTTATCGGCCCTGATCAGGTCCCCGCCATGGTCGTGAATATAGTCCGGATCGGCGTGCACAGCGTCATTGTCGAGCACATAAAACAGGTTTTTGAGAAACGTGGAGCCGCATTTGGTGATCGCCATATAGTAAATCGGATGGCGGCGGGTGGTGATGAACTTATGCGTACCCGCTTCATTGCGCACAATGGTGTCCACCGAAGACTTCCGGTTTTCAACAACGATTGTTTTCGCGCGTTTCAATAGCGGCATTGTTCGGCCTTAACCACTCTCACTCGTCGAGCGTCTCATCATCATCTTGAGCATATACATCTTGTTGGACCCGTTCATCCTGAAACATGCGTCGTGCTGCGTCCATCTGGTCAAAACTTGTATCCGCCATAAACTTTAGGTCTGGTGAATACTTCAACTTTATATTCTTGGTTACAAGATGGCGGATTTCTTTACGGTTTTCATTGAGCGCTTCGACAATACGATCCGCATCCTGTCCGCCCAATGGCAGCACATAAACCCAAGCCTGACGCAAATCCGGAGTTGTTCTGACCTCACCCACCGTTATGGAGACGCCATCAAGGACGGGATCGTGGATGTCACCCTTCCCCAAAGCCTCGGCCAATTCGCGACGCAAGACCTCGGCCACGCGCAATTGGCGCTGTGATGGGCCTGATCCGGGCTCTCTGTGATGTTTGCTCATTTTGTCCGCCTTCACGTTTGAATGGGGCAGATAACCGGACCTGTCCGGCTTTTCAACCAGTGGCTTTCCTATCTCTTGGGGACAGGATAAAGGAAACGGGCGGAATTTGCATGAGGTTTTAGAGGTTATGAGCGATCAAATGAGGGTCACAGTGGTGGGTGCGTCTGGCAAAATGGGCCAGCAATTGATCCGTGCTGTTTTGGAAAACCCCGAGACCCAATTGACTGGAGCCACGGAGCGGGAGGGGCACGACTGGATCGGTCGCGATCTGGGCGCTTGTCTGGGGGGCGTGGAAAATGGCGTGATCGTCTCTGATGATGTGCTTGAAACTTTCGCGAAAACCGACGCTGTTCTTGATTTCACCATTCCGGTGGCAACGGTCGCCCATGCCGCAGTGGCGGCCCAAGCACGCGCGGTGCATGTGATAGGCACAACCGGATTGACGGACGCGGATTTGGCGAAAATCAATGCCGCCGGGCGGCATGCTGTTGTGGTGCGGGCTGGAAATATGAGCCTTGGTGTGAACCTTTTGACGGAACTCACACGCAAGGTGGCCTCAGCCTTGGGTGAGGAGTTCGATATCGAGATTGTCGAGACCCATCACAACCAGAAGATCGACGCGCCCTCTGGCACCGCTTTGATGTTGGGCGAGGCAGCCGCGGATGGGCGTGGCGTTGCTTTGAGCGATGTGAGTGACAGTGGTCGCGACGGGATTACAGGGGCGCGTAAAAGCGGCGACATAGGCTTTGCGGCCCTTCGTGGCGGAGACGTTGTGGGTGAGCATGATGTGATTTTTGCGGGCGCTGGTGAGCGGTTGATCCTTCGCCATATTGCCACGGACCGGATGCTGTTCGCCCGTGGAGCCGTTCGGGCTGCCCTTTGGGGGCGGGATAAAAAGCCGGGCGAATACTCCATGCTCGACGTATTGGGCCTTTGAAACTAAAGACCCTCATCTTTGGCCCGCTCATGTTCTGCCTGCTCTGGTTTTTGGGCTGGGAGGCTTACGGGATTTGGGATGCCCGCCAGAAGACCGAGGCTATTTTTGCGGAGTTTCGCAATGAAAACGGGCTTCGGTTGCTATGGCGTGATCTGACACCTGAACAGCAGGATATTCTGATCAAGGTCGAGGACCCCAAGTTCATGACCCATAAGGGTGTTGATCTGGAGACACCCGGTGCTGGATTGACGGGGATCACGCAGGCCATCGCAGATCATCTTTATTTCGGGGAGGTCACGCCCGGTTTCACCAAGCTTGAGCTCAGTTTGATTGCCTTTTTTGTGATTGATCCGCAGGTCTCCAAGGAGGATCAGCTTAATACGTTTCTAAATATCGCTGATTTTGGCGAGGTGAACGGGTTGGCGCTGATCGGGTTTGACGAGGCCTCTCGGGTGTTTTTCGCCAAACCGCCCCGGACCCTCACAAGGTCGGAGTTTATTCAACTGGTTGGAAGTTTGCTCGATCCGGTTCAGTTTCGACCCGGTGGGGCCGCTAATGCGCAGCGGTCTGCCAAGATCGAGGCCTATTTGAAGGGTGAATGCCAACCCCAGTCCCGTCGGGATGTCTTTTACGAGGCCTGTTAGTCTCCATTGACCTTTCGGGCTTATGCACCATCCTCTTTACGGTAGCCTCAAAAGGAGCCGAGCATGAAACTGGCAATACTGGCACTGGCACTTTGTGCGGCCACCCCTTCCCTCGCTGATATTCGCATTGATTTTGATGAAGGTGCGCCAAAGGATCGGTTTACCATTACCAATGTGGGTGGCTGTTCTTTGGAGGCCATGGGAGTGACGCTTGATATTTCAACATCGCCCTCCGGTCTGATCTTTGATGTGACTGGAAGCGGGGCGGGTGTAGAAGTGTTTCAGCCTTTTGAACTGACCTCTGGGGCGAGCCTTTTAGTGACGGAGCCAAGAGTGACAGATGGTCAACAGTCCATCCTGTTGAACCTGTCTGGTCTAGGCAAAGATCAGTCGATTGCCTTCACCATTGATGTGGATGACACCACCAGTGATCGGCAAATCACGGTCTCCGGCTCGGAGATTGCGGGGGCTGAAGTGCGAGTTGATATGAGTGGCGAAACATCTGTGGGTGTTTTTGGATCAGATGCAGTTTCGCGCGTAGACCTTACGGCCTGTGTGTCCTGACCCTATGGAAATCGGGCGCTCCCTAAAATTGGAAGCGCCCGAAAAAAGCAAAAGCTTACTTGCTCATCGCGTTCTTGATCATGCCAACAACAGCAAGAACAACACCGCCGCCTACACCGCCACTGGCGACCGAGCTGATGATAGAGCCGATGCCCATGCCGCCGCCTGTTGCTCCGTCAGCAACAGCCGCGCCGCCACCAAGAACAGAACCAAGGATCGTGCCGCCAAGACCGCCGCCCACGACACCGGACAAAGAGTTGCCAAGCATTCCAAGGTTGAAGTTCTTCATCAGTCCGCCAGCTGCGTTACCACCAACTGCACCTGCGATAAGTGAAATAATAAGTTCCATTGTAGTCCCCTCGTTTTTTGTCACAGCCCTCTCGCTGTAGGGGAAGTCTTATGGGGTGTATGACGTAAAGGTAAGGGGAAACGTTAAACTATTTTCCCTCCTAGCCCTGAGGCCTTAGCCGTGGTCGCGCATCAGTCTTGATTTCTGGCGATCCCAATCGCGCTTTTTCTCTGTGGCGCGTTTGTCAGCGACATTCTTACCTTTGGCCTGCCCGATCAGAAGTTTCACCCGACCTTTGTCGTTGAAATACATCTTCAAAGGCACAAGGGTCATGCCCTTCTGGCCGACATTCTGCCAAAGCTTCGAGATTTCACGCTTGGATGCCAGCAGTTTACGACGACGACGCTCAAGATGGGTGAATGTCTTGGCCTGCTCGTATGGGGCCACATAGGAATTGACCAACCACAGCTCGCCATCTTTCACTTCAGCATAGCTTTCAGCGATATTGGTTTGGCCCACACGCATGGATTTCACTTCGGAGCCCTCAAGCATCACGCCGCATTCCAGAGTGTCCAGGATCTCGTAATTATAACGGGCGCGACGGTTTTCCGCGATCAGCTTGTTATTGGGATCAGCTTTTTTCTTCTTTTGGGCCATGACGCCCATGTAAGTGGTGGAAGGCTCCCTGTCCAGAGAGCCTCCAAACCTTTAGGCCGCGTTCGCCCGTGTGTTCTGGGAGAGCCGCATATCGACGGTGGCCACGCCCTCGTCCACGTCCGGATTGGACATGCCCATGGAGGCGGCAATGGTTTGCACGACTTTATCCACACGCTCGATCTGGGTGGCGCCGGCATCAATGGCGCGGGCGGCAGAGGATGGCTTCAAGAGGCCATTGGCCGCATTCGCATATTTCTCGAAGGGTACCTGATCGGCTGGGTCAGCGCCCAGTTTTTGGGCCAGCCCATCCACAAAGGCGTACATCTGGCGGGAGGCCTCTATGTCGCCATGGACCGCTTCTTTGATTGGGCGCACGCCTTCCTCGGTCACGCAGCGGTAGTTGCCGGTCAAAAGCATGGACCACTTGGCCAGAGGCACAAACAGGCTGTCAAAGACACGCAGTTTCACAGGCACGTCCTTGCCGTCCAGTGTTTGAGCCGCGATGTCGGCCTCCAACTCGCGCAGCATGGCGTTATGGGCTGGATCATCAAAGGCGGAAGCCTTGAAGTTGGTCGGCAGCCCCACATGAAGCACATTGGCTTTTTCCTCCGGCGGGCGGAAAGCTTGTGGGTCCGGGGAACAGAGCGATACCAAGCCCGGCTCAAACCCGTCCCAAACGCTCGGGTCGGTGTAACATCCGGTCAAATCCACGTCCTTGAGCGCAGGGATGCGCTGTAGATAGGAGAGAGGCGGCATGTTCATGATCGACAGGCAGGGCTTTTTGGCCTCCGCGATCCGGCCCATCAGAGCCTTAACGGCGGGCGCTTGATATTGCGGCTCCTGCATGGCCAGAGCGATCAGGTCGAACGCGGCTGGATCGACGGTCTCCGGCGTCGCTGCGGTTACCTTTCCGGGCAGGTCGGTTGAGGAAATTGTGCGATGGCTATCTTCGTCGCGCAGTTTGATGCGCACATGGGTGCCCTCGGCGTTGATGAGCTCTGCCGTTTGCGCCCGACATAGAAGCGTCACGTTATGGCCGGCCATTGCCAGCTTGGTGCCGAGAAGTGAACCGTAGGAGGCTCCGAGTATAAGAATGTTACGCATGATATCCACCCTATGTAATTTAATTGCGTAATAATATTTCGCGTTGATTCGTGCAATGGGTAAAATTGACGCTCCCCCGACGGTGTTTCATTTGCCCTTAACCAGAATCACCCAATCAGGCGGGGATGACCAACTATCGCCGCATCCATGTTCCAGGGGCCTCGATCTTCTTCACGGTTTGCCTTGAAGAGAAAGGCTCCGACCTTTTGATCCGTGAGATTGGAGCGCTCAGACATGCGTTTCGCTCAACCAAGGCCGAACGCCCGTTTGAGATCGCAGCGATTGTGGTTCTGCCGGATCACCTGCACGCAATTTTGACCCTTCCTCGGGGGGATAGTGATTATGCAACGCGTTGGGCGGTGATCAAATCACGGTTTACGCGGGCCGTTCCAAAGGTGTCGCACAAGCGTCCCAGTCAGGAAAAGAGAGCCGACGGTGGCATCTGGCAACGGCGGTTTTGGGAGCACCATTTGCGTGATGATACGGACTATCGGCGGCATGTGGACTATTGTCTGACCGATCCTGTCCGGCATGGTTTGGTGAGACGGCCAGAGGATTGGCTATATTCCTCCATTCACAGGGAGGCGGATCAGGTGGAGCGCGGGTATCGCGTCACCGGGTAGGATGCGTTTGAAACGCATCCTACGGGCGAACTCCCAGATCAAAACCTAGTTGATCAGCCCAGCCACGCGCATGGCCGCATCCATTTTCGCCTCGGTCTCAGGCAATATCGTCATAAGCGGCAAACGCATTTCGTCAGAACATTTCCCCAGCGCCTTTAAGCCATATTTGGCCCCAGCCAACCCTGGCTCCATGAAAATAGCTTCGTGAAGCGGCATGAGCCGGTCCTGCATCTCAAGCGCTTTGCTGAAATCACCCGCCAAAAGCGCCTCCTGAAACTCCGAGCACAAACGCGGGGCCACATTGGCCGTCACGGAAATACAGCCCACGCCGCCATGTGCTGCATGGCCCAAGGCCGACCCATCTTCGCCAGTCAACTGAACAAAATCCTGACCGCAAGTTTGCCTCTGCGAAGAGACCCTGGCTATGTCTCCGGTCGCATCTTTTACGCCGATGATACGGGGAAGTTTCGCCAGTTCACCCATGGTCTCTGGTGTCATATCAATCACCGAGCGGCCCGGGATATTGTAGATGATGATTGGCAAATTACAGCAATCATGGAGCGCCTTGTAATGGGCAATCAGACCGCGCTGGGTCGGCTTGTTATAGTAAGGGGTCACCACCAAAGCGGCAGCCGCTCCGACCTCTTCGGCGAATTGCATCAAGCCGATGCTTTCAGCCGTGTTGTTGGACCCTGCTCCGGCAATGACCGGAACGCGACCTGCGGCCTGTTCGACCACGGTGCGGATCACCTCGCGGTGCTCTTCATGGGACAAGGTCGGAGACTCGCCCGTGGTTCCAACCGCAACCAACCCGTGCGAGCCTTCTTCGATTTGCCAGTCCACCAATTGTTTCAGCGCCTTTTTGTCCACCGCGCCGTTTGAAAACGGGGTGACAAGGGCAGGCATTGATCCAGTGAACATGGTCTTTCTCCAAAATAACAAAAGCACCGACCTTCGGTGCTAAACAGCGGTGACAGTAGCGATGATGCCGACCCCCTGCAAGATAGCAGTCGATCTCCGAGCATAATACTTTATGAGAGGCCCATCACTAGAAGCGATGGGTTAGACGTTTGCCGATTGGTCGTCTTTGCAAGCCATTTCCAAGTCCTCGAACGTAAAATTCTCTTTGGACAGGTTGCTCAAGATCTCCCCTTTTTTCTCGATCAATGCGGTAATCGCATCGCCAAGCTTGGGAAAAACGTCTGGTGGAATGATCACTGCCCCGTGGCGATCGGCGTGGATAAAATCGCCCTCGTTCACGGTTAGTCCAAAAACGCGCACCGGCTCTGCAGTTTTGATCACCCGCACATGTCCACGGCTTGGGCAGATGGAGCCTGCAAGTATTGGAAAGCGCTCCGGTAAACCATCGAGATCCTGAACGCCTCCGTTTGTGATCGCGCCTCTTATCCCGAATTTTTTGTGAATACGGGCGTTTGTCTCTCCCCAGAAGGCTCCGAAACAATCAGGGCCATCTATGTCCTCGACGACCATTAATGAAAGCGCGGGGCTTTCGGAGACATAGCGATAATAGTCCAGCTGTCGCTGTTTAGACACTTCCAGAGTGTCACGGGTTGGAAATTTTGTGGCAATTCGGGCGGTTCGCGCATATCCGAACAACGGAAGCCCCTCTGTTGAGGTGCAGATGACCGTGGATTTGGTGAAGTTAGAGAAACCCCGTTCGCCCTGAACCAGTTCAATCGCGTTACTTACTGTGGGCGTGTTCACCCA